>JBCDAG010000327.1:0-8391 GCA_039186165.1 Cyanobacteria bacterium P01_F01_bin.53 | reverse complement strand
TTTCCTACTACTGACGCTCACGGTCAAACCTTGATAGTCTCCCCGGCAAAGCCGGGGGCTTACCTATTATTTAGTTAGCGGCTCTTCCAACTCTCTGCCAAGTTTCTGGTAGAACTATGGCCTTAGTGCAGCGTCAAGCCTCAAACTTAGGAATTAGTGGGGGAATTAGGGGCATTAGGGAGGCGGGGAGCACGGTCTAAATACGTTTCCCAAATTCCCCCAATGCCCCTAATTCCCCTACAAACCTGGCTCTAAAATCAAGCATTGACGTAGTACCAGTCACGTAACTGTGGCATTCACCTTGGTTTAGCCCGTTGACTGAACCCATTGGCTTAAACCAGTTATTCCTCCTGATTAAGTGGCGTGTTCGGTGAACGAAGTCATCAGGTCGTTTACCATATCCGAAGCATCTTCATACTTGGCGACGTTCTGAACACTGAGCGCCTGTCAATCCACATAGGTATGTCCTCAGAAAAAACAGACGTTGTTGTTATTGGCAGCGGTATTGGTGGTCTGTGTTGTGCCGCACTGCTAGCTCACTACGGGCGTAAGGTCGTAGTATGCGAAAGTCACACGTTGTTGGGTGGTGCGGCCCATGGCTTTACGCGCGACGGTCACCATTTTGATTCTGGTCCCTCCCTGTATTCGGGCCTATCCTATAGCCCGTCGCCCAATCCACTGCGGCAAGTGCTAGATATTATTGGGGAAGATATTCCCTGGGCTAATTACGATACGTGGGGATGTCGCTTGCCCGAAGGTGATTTTGACACCGCCGTTGGGGCCGATCAATTTTGTGAGGTATTGCAGCGTCTGCGAGGTGAGGCTGCGGTGGCTGAATGGCGAGCCTTGCAAAAAGTGATGAAGCCGCTTGCTGCCGCTGCTGTTGCTCTGCCCACAGCTGCTGTTCGGTTTGACTGGGGCGCACTGCGCACCGCAGGCCAGTTTGCCCCTCAACTGCTCAAGCATGCTGGGCGTACACCTCAGCTCACCCAACCTTTCAGTCGTGTGATGGATCGTGTGATGACCGATCCGTTTATTCGCAACTGGTTAGATATGCTGTGCTTTTTGCTCTCTGGCTTGCCTGCCGGTGGTACGAGTACGGCGGAAGTGGCCTTTATGTTTGCCGATTGGTATCGGCCAGGGGTGCAGCTGGACTATCCTATGGGCGGCTCAGCGTCCCTAGTAGATGCTTTGGCACGTGGCATTACTAAGCACAAAGGCTGTGAGGTTAAAACGGGTGCCCATGTCACCCAGGTCAACACTAAAAATGGTAGGGCAACCGGTGTTCGCTTACGCAATGGCGAGATGATCAACGCTAGCCAAGCAGTTGTGTCAAATGCTTCTGTGTGGGATACTCTGAAGCTTATGCCCGCAGGGGTTTTGCCGAAAAAGTTTACCCAAGCTCGGCAAGCGACGCCCCTGTGTGAGAGCTTTATGCATCTGCATTTGGGTATCGATGCTACCCACTTGCCCTCAGATTTAGCCTGTCATTACATCGTGGTGAACGATTGGGATAAAGGTATCACTACCCCTCAAAATTTGGTTTTAGTGTCCATTCCCTCGGTGCTCGATCCCTCCCTTGCGCCTGCTGGTAAGCACACGCTCCATGTGTATACGCCCGGTAATGAACCCTATGAGCCGTGGGAGGGGCTGAGTCGGACCAGTGGAGCCTATGCCCAGCAAAAGCAGGCGCGCTCAGAGGTCATGTGGAGAGCCCTAGAGCGCATCATTCCCGATATTCGTCAGCGGACGACCTTATCTATGGTGGGAACACCGCTGACACATGAAAGATTTTTGCGACGTCATCGGGGATCTTACGGACCTGCGATCGCCGCAGGTAAAGCCCTATTCCCTGGACCCAAGACCCCCATCCAGGGCTTACTATGCTGTGGAGACTCTACGTTTCCTGGGATTGGCCTTCCCGCCGTTGCTGCCAGCGGCATGATTGCTGCCCACAGTTTAGTACCGGTAAATACGCATCAAAAGAGCCTTAATCGGCTTACTTAATCGATATCGATACTTTTGTTACGTTCTGTTGAAAACACCGTGGGAGGGGGCCAGCAACAACGTTAAGTGTGAAGCAGACATACAAATCACAGTAGGGCCGAGTATAAAACATCACGAAAACCTTGAAAAACGATGCAAAAACGAATGTTGATATACGGATGGGCTAAAGACTGAAACACCGTAATATTGATATGCATTTGTCAAAAAATATTTATTTGAGTCCCTGGGAACGTTCGTGGTATGACGCAAGAAAATAGGAGTGGTAGTAGCCGGTTTGCGATTATCGCGACTTTGTTAGCCTTTGGTCTGGTCGGAGGCATTTCGCTCCTTTTGTGGGCAATTACAGGTCGGGTGAACCAACCCGTGCGGCTCCAAACCCAAAATGGCTCCATTGAGGCTGATAGTCGTATTTCCGAAAATGTGCGATCGCGGGTCAGTTTTGGTGAAGAAAGCCTTTTCCCTGACCCCTCCGACGAAAAGAAAAAAGGGGTCTCGGCCATTGCCCAAGGCAACTATGGCAACGCTATCACCGCGCTCAATGCCTCCCTCGACGACAATCCCAACGATCCAGAGACCTTCATCTATCGCAACAACGCCCGGATTGGGAATGATCGAGCCCTCACCATCGCCGTCATTGCACCCGCTGCTGAAAATAGCGAAACCAGCCTCGAAATTTTGCGAGGTGTCGCCCAGGCCCAGTACGACATTAACCGTTACGGCGGCATTGACGATGTGCCCGTTAAGCTGGCGCTGGTTAACGATGAAAACGATTCTGAGCTTGCCAAGGAAATTGCCCAGACCCTGGTTCAGGACCCGTCGGTGTTAGGCGTTGTCGGCCATTACAGCAGTGACGTTACCCTGGCAACCATTCCTGTTTATGAGCAAGGCGGTCTGGTAACTGTTTCACCCGTGAGCACCGCGGTGGATCTCTCCGGTATTAGCCCCTATTTATATCGCACGGTTCCTACGGATAGCTTTGCCGCAGCGGCGCTTGCTGCCTACATGCTGTACTACGAAGAAGATCGCCAAGCCGCTGTCTTTTACGATTCTACGAGTGATCTCAGCAGCTCTCTAAAAGACGAGTTCAATAGCTTTGTCTCTGCTTGGGGCGGCAAGGTCGTGGCTGACTATGACTTGTCTAGTGCAAGCTTCGATCCGCAATCGGCCACGAAGGCAGAAGAGGACGGCGTTGATACCCTAATGATTGCGGCAAGTCCATCGTCCCTTGAGCAAGCTGCCAAGGTTATCAATCAAAACGAAAACAGGTTGCCCGTGCTAGGCGGGGATGATCTTTACAATCGCAACCTCTTGGAGCAAGTGGCCGGTAATGCAAGTGCGTTGGTTGTTGCCGTTCCCTGGCATTTGCTCTCCCAAGATTCGGCCCCTGAGTTCGTGAGCAGCTCCCGTGAACTGTGGCAAGGTGATGTGAGCTGGCGAACAGCGACTGCCTACGATGCCGTGATGTCTATCAGTATGGGCTTAAAGGGCGATCCCAGTCGTGAAGGCCTAAAAGCGGCCCTCGACAGTACAGACTTTAGTGTGGATAGTGCCACGGGACCTGTGAACTTCTTACCGTCAGGTGATCGCCGTCAGGTAGATCGTCTAGTAAAAGTCGAACCTGGCACCCGCTCCGGGACAGGCTTCGACTTTGTACCGTTTACTATCGATTAGCGACAGGCTTACAACAAGTTACTGAACAGTAAAAACAGACGTAGCCCCATCATTTTGGGGCTCTGGATATGGTTTCCTTTACTAGGGGGAACTAGTGCTTGCCTTCTAGAGAATTTTTCGAAGAAATAAATCGGCTAAAATTCCTCCACCAGAGATGTATAGAAATATTAAGAAAAGTATAGCGTGTAACTGTTTCAGCTTTTTTTTAATGATTTAGATGCCCTCTCAAAAACATTGAAAATCACGAAAGCCTCACAGTAGTCTGTGTTTGGCGCGAGCTAAAGGAGTATTAAGACGTTATACTTTTTAATACTCGTGTTAAAAAATATTAATGCTTCTCATGAATACTGCGACTAAGCTCCTGGGTTTTGTGTTTAAACCCAGCGTGAACCCCAACACCGCTTCTCAAACGACGCTAGCGATTATGCGTGTCGTGCTCGGCCTAATGATGATTCATAACGGCCAAGATAAGCTCGCTGATATTGAAAACTTTGCCCAGGCGTATGTGGCATATTTAGGTCTGCCTTTCCCCATTTTCCTCAGCTACATTGCTGCTTACACTGAGCTGATTGGGGCTCCTTTAGTGATGATTGGCCTGTTCACGCGCCCAGCCGCACTAGGGTTATTCAGCACCATGTGTGTTGCGATGTATCACCACATTAAGGTGGCTGGCCTCAGCCTGCCTTACCTAGAGCTTTCTGCTATTTATGCTGGTTGCTTCTTGTACTTCACGGTTAACGGCGCTGGCCTGTTCTCCTTTGATGCATTGATTGCCAATGCCTTGGATGTGAGCGCTTTGTCTGCAAAAGCTAAGCAAGTGATGCGCCTAGAGAAGGCATTCCAAGCTGAGAGTGCGGTGGAAAAAGCAGACGCGATCACTACATAGATACCTTCAGTGTAGACACCTTCAATAGGTGTGATCGTAGTCATCTTCCCGTCAGTAGATTTTTTGGATTGCGACTTTGGCCACCTGCGGCTGGGGTCGCTTTTTATTGCGAAGAGCATCAACCTGTTTCCATAGGGTTTACGGTGTCTCTATCAGTCGTGCATGAGTTCTTCGTCCTCTTCCTCTAGGAGTCAATTCCCTTGCCTACCATCCCGCTGTATTTTGTCGATGAAGTCCAGGTCAAACGTGACTACGTGAACCAATCGGTATGGCTAGAGATGTCTGGCTTTACCGGGCAGTCGGGCCATCACTGTTTGGTCCCCTACAATGGCGAGCTGGATCGGGTGCTGGTGGGCAAGCCGACGATTTTTGATACCTGGACGTTGGGGCGCTTGGCCCAAACCCTACCGGCCCAAAAATATGAGCTGGCCGACACGCTATCGCCTGAGGTCGCGACGAAGCTATGTCTCGGCTGGGTGCTGGGCCAATATCGCTTTACCCGCTACAAGCGCACGGATGCCAATGCACTGCCTGAGCTGGCCTTTCCTGCCAATGTCGATAGTGAGTACATCACAGCCGCGGCGGAATCGACCTACTTGGTGCGTGACCTGATCAATACGCCTGCATTGGACATGGGGCCACAGCAACTTGCCGAGGCAGCTGGTCAGCTTGCGGAACGGTTTGGAGCACAGTGCGAAGTCACCGTGGGCGACGACTTAATTGAGGCGAACTATCCCATGGTGTTTGCGGTGGGCAAGGCCGCAGGGCAATCGACGTCCCAAGCGCCCCGACTCATCGATTTGCATTGGGGTGATCCGGCGGCACCTAAGGTCACGCTGGTGGGTAAAGGCGTGTGCTTTGATACCGGTGGCCTGAATATGAAATCATCGGCGGGTATGAAGCTGATGAAAAAGGACATGGGTGGTTCGGCTCAGGTGTTGGGTCTAGCCAAAATGATTATGCAGTTGAACTTGTCCATCCGCTTGCGGGTGCTGATCCCAGCGGTGGAAAATAGCATTGCTGGAAATGCTATTCGACCCTCCGATGTGCTGACATCGCGGCAGGGCACCACCGTAGAAATTGGTAATACTGATGCGGAAGGCCGCTTGGTGCTTGCAGATGCGCTGACAGAAGCGAGCAGTGAATCACCTGCTTTATTAATTGATTGTGCAACCCTAACGGGGGCCGCGCGCGTAGCTGTTGGTGCAGAGGTCGCCGCCCTATTTTGTAACGATAAGACGACGGCCCAAGAGCTTTTGCGGGCGGGAGAAACCCAAGACGACCCGTTATGGCAGCTCCCTTTGCATGAGCCCTACCGAGGCATGCTAGAGAGCAAGGTGGCTGACCTCAATAATATTTCTAGTACGCCCTATGGTGGCTCGATTACCGCTGCGTTGTTTCTGCGCGAATTTATTGGCGATCAAACCCCTTGGGTCCATATTGACTTTATGGCGTATAACACTCGGGGGAGAGCAGGACGTCCGGAGGGTGGCGATTCAATGGGTATGCGTGCGCTTTTCGCAATGATCCAAGCTCGTTTTGCGGGCTAGGGGTAAGGAAATGAGTTTTGTGGTGAGCAGGGGGCGGATTCTACGGGCGGCCTGATGTTCTTGAAAATAGGCGGATTCCGCAGATCTGACCAGCATTTATTCGCGGAAAAATCAATTTAAAATAAATCCGGAATAATTCCGGTTAAGTGGTGCAATTCCCTCTACAATATCAGCAAAATTTTTATAAAAATTATTTGATGCAATAAGCAAGACGTTTTCCACTTTGGGAACTTTATGGGTGCTTAGATTTATCAAATAATTTTGATTGCAACGACGCCTGTTTGAAGCTTGTGCTGCTGGATTTACACCCATGACCTCTATCCCTCCTTCCACAACATCGTCGACTCTGCGTTCTCGGGTGCGCGGCAAGCTTTCTGAGTTTTTGTGGCCCTTCATTTGGATGGCTATTTTGGCGACGGCTGGCGGGGTGAGCTTCCGGGCTGTGACAGTGATGACGAAAAATCCGCCGCTGCCCGATTGTGCTCAGGTTTCACGGGTGACTACCGACAGTGAACGATTGCTCTGTGCGCGGGCCAGTGTCCGCTCTGGGTCTGCCCAGGCGTTGATAGAAGCGATTGAGCTGGTGGAGCCTTGGACGCCGAGTAATCCGCTCTATGAGGAGGCGGATCGCTTGATGAATCGTTGGTCTAAGGCGCTGCTGGGTGAGCTAGAGGTGATGGTGCAGCAGGGTGATCTGCGGCAGGCGCTGGCCTTGGCTGGGCGTATTCCAACTCGGGTAGAGATATATCCCCAGGTGAAGAGTGCGATCGCCACTTGGGATAAGGAATGGAATACCGGTAAAGAAATTGAGGCTAAGGTTTTTCAGGCGATTAAAGCACGGGATTGGGTTGCGGCCAGGCGGCATCTACAATCGCTTAAAATCTTAAATGCTAACTATTGGGTGCGTACGCGACACGATCAGCTGCTGGAAAAGGTTGAGCGTGAGGAAGCTGCGCGGCTTCAGCTGAATAAGGCTCGGGCATTGGCGAAAACGGGCGACTTAGCTAAGTTGGGTGAGGCCTTTGCGATCGCCCGTAAAATTAACCTCAAAACCATTGCCTGGAAAGAGGCCCAGCCTGACTTAGACAAATGGGCTGAACGGGTGATGCAGTACAGCTTCCAAAAGTGGGAAGAAGAAGACATTGATGCGGCCATTAAGGTTGTGCAGCTTGTTCCCCCTGATTTGGCACTCACGGCTGAAGCCCAAGATTTGCTGAGTTTTGGCCATGCCCAACGTCTCGCCAATGATAAATACGACCAGTGGGAGCCTTCTTATGCGCAGGTTTATAGCTTGCTAGAAGCTATTCAGGCGGTGCAGCGCATTTCGCCGACAAGCCCGTTTTACACCGAGGCCCAAGATAGCCTGGCGACGTGGCAGAAAAAGCTCGATGACATGGTGCAGTTGCAATATGCCAGCACGCTTGCGCAGGTGGGTCAGCGGGGTACGTACAATTTGGCGATTGCAGAAGCCGAAAAAATCACCCAAGAGCGTCCCCAGCGCGTTCAGGCCCAAACCCTTGTTTCACACTGGAAAAAGGAAATTCAACGTTTAGAAGACCGGCCGATTTTGGTGAAGGCTATTCGTATGGCGAGTGCTGGTGGTAAGACCAATTTACAGGCTGCGATCGCCCAAGCTGGCAAAGTTGAGCAAGGCCGTGCCCTCCGCATCGAAGGGCAAACCTACATTGCTGAATGGCAAGACCGTATCGAAATTATTGAAGATCAGCCGATTATGACGGCGGCGACTAAGCTGGCGAATGCGGGCGATTTGGAGGAGGCCATTGTTGAAGCGCAAAAAGTGGCTGAAGGCCGAGCCCTTCGAGATGACGCCCAGGCAGCGATTAAGGGCTGGATAGAGGAAATTCAAATCATTGAAGATCGGCCTATTTTGATTCGGGCTGAGAACTTGGCTGCGCGGGGAAGCCTAACAAGGGCGATAGAAACGGCAGCTTTGATTGGCCCAGGGCGTGCACTTTCCGATGAGGCCGAGGTCAGCATTGCGATTTGGGTGAAGGAGCGTGCCTATATTTGGTCTTTGGACGCGCCCGTGGAAGAAAGCTACGACGATGGTTACGCTGACAATATCTACAACACTGAGAGCTTCATCGACTATGGTGAGTAGGCGGTGAATCAACAATTAGTGAGTAGGCAACTGTTAGGCCGGACATGAGTGAGCGCCCCCTTCAATTAATGCTGGTCGATGCCGACCCCGTTTTTCGCTTGGGCCTAAAGGTTTGGCTAGAGCAGCAGGGCGATTTTGCAGTGATTGAAGAGGCA
>JBCDAG010000326.1:0-8394 GCA_039186165.1 Cyanobacteria bacterium P01_F01_bin.53 | reverse complement strand
GTTAATCTGCTCTTGAACTCCTAGCTTCTGAGTCCTCAAAGCCTCTTTTTGCTCCATTTGTAGTGGTGTAACGCCAGCTAGGGTATCTAAGTAGCTAGTTGAGAGAGAAAGATCGGTAAACTGAGAGCCAGTACTACCGTTATCTCTAAACCCGTTGCCTGTAACCTGAACATCCACATTACTTTTTTCAGCATCGGTCCGGTTATCAAAGTCATCGCCTTGATAGGTTGCGAACTTGCCATTTTCGTTAAGGTCTGGCAAGAAATCACCGTTGCCAAGAAATCCTTGTCCATCCACATTGACAGCGCTGCCATTAGCGGCTTTGTACCCTGCGCCGTTGCCATAGCCAAAGCCATCCATATCTCCGATTCGGATGGAGGTAAAGTTCGCTGCCTGAGCCGTGGTTGTGGAGAGAATGCACCCCATCGCAGCTAACATAGCGCTTTTTGTAATCATGGAAGCTTTTGAAGGGAAATTCATTAGTAGTAGGTTCTAGACGGCAGGTAAGCCTAGAATAAGAGCCATAGCTTAGGCCCGGGAGGGTATTTTCCGATGGTTTTAGAGGGTGATATTCAACCGATATAAATGTGCAGGAATGTTAAAGGCCAACAACTTTTGTTGTTGAGAGTGTTCTAGCCATCAGTACTTCATCGGGCGAACGCCGCCTATGTCAGCTGTCAGTTAACACGCTTCATCGGTGTGGTTACGGGGGCGTTCCGTAGATATCGGGTGACTAGGGCGAGACCTCTAGATGGAGGAGTCAGAGAAAGCCGATGTATAGAAAACCGTAAATAATCCAGTGTGATTACAGACACAACCCCTTGGTGATCTTTCAAGAGGCTCGAAGCAATGGTCTGAAGATACTAAGGTACACCTACTAATGCTTAGGAAGCCTCTCCTGTAACCTGTATACACAACTGTCTTTGACGGGGACCATCCAATTCGATAAAGATAATCGACTGGTAGGTACCCAGGTTGAGTTTCCCTTCCACAATCGGCACGACCTCGCTGGTGCTTAGGGTCATGGCCATCAGGTGGGAATGGGCGTTAATCGGTTCATCGGGTGGGACCACGCGCAGGTGAAGATCGTTATGCAGGTATTTATCTTCGGGTGGGGCGAGCTTGCGCAGATAGGCTTTGATATCCACCAGCAGCCGCTCTTCGTATTCGTTGATGACGAGGGCGGTTGTGGTGTGTCTTGAGAACACCAGCACCTGACCTGAGCGAACCTGTGTTGTGTCTATAAAGGCCTGAATTTTTTCACTGACATCGTAGAGGCCAAGGCTCTCGTCGGTTGGAATGTCTAAAAGCGTGTGGAAAATGGCCATTTTTGGGGGCTATTTTAGGTGATTTACGGCTGTATCGGGCTGGCTGTAGTCATTATACGGGCAGCGATACGGGCAGCGTAAACCAAACGACAGCGCCCCTTGTGCTGGTGCTGTCAATACCAATGTTGCCACCGTGGGCATCTATGATTTTGCGACAAATGTAGAGGCCTAATCCGTCTCCTAAAATTTTGCGATCGACTTGGCCGCGTGCATGAATTTTGAAAAGATCTTGTTGTTCTGTGGTTTTGATGCCGATGCCGTTATCTGAAACAGTGCAGCGAATTTTCGTGCCGTTGTTGTTGGTTGCCTCAACTATCTCTGCTGTCATCACGACGGTGACGCCGTCTGGATTGTATTTTATGGCGTTGTTGATAAGGTTCTCAAACACCCGCTTGAGCTGACTAGGGTCTGCCTGGATGGTCGGTAGGGTGGTCGGTAGGGTGGCGGAGATGTGATTGTTGAGAGTGTGGGGTGTGCCCAGCAGTTTGGCTTGGTAGGTGTCTTGGAGTTCTTGGGCGATCGCACCCAGTTGTATCGTTTCAGGGCGAAGAACGGTGCGCCAAATCTCTGAGGATCGAACTTCCACGAGGGAATTCATCAGGTTGAGCTGGCGATCGCAGCTTTTTTGAATCATGGTAAGGGCCGTGGGGGCGATCACGACGGTGTCCTGGGAGGCTTTCGTGGCCCGTCGCAGTACACCCTGCACTAACATCGAAATGCCCATCACCAAATTGCGCAAGTCATGGTTGATGGCGTGGTTGTAAGTTTGCAGGGCATCTTGAGCAGTTTGGCGCTCGTGCATTTCTAGCTTGAGCGATCGCGTACGCTCTTGCACGGCCTGTTGTAGGTCTTGTTCTCGTTGGCTGAGCACATACACCATGTATTCAAAGGCTCTCGCTAGCTGGCCCGGTTCATCTTTCCTGACGATCAAGGGGGCTAGGGTATGCAACTGGATACCTGTTTCCGAGGCAGTTACAGCACCAGCGCCAGATCCTGTCTCTGCCGCTGCACGGGAGGAGCGGTTACTAATTTGCTTGGCGACTTGGGTGAGGATTGCTAGGGGACGGGTCACCGTTCGCCACAACAACAGATTGATAATGATAAACAGGGCGGTGAAAATGCTCAGAAATATTCTGCTGACCGTCCATAAATTCTGACGTCCCCGTTCAAAAATTTGATCGGCAGGGACATAGAGCATCTGGGTGGCGACAAGCTCATTGAGCTGCCAACCGAAGCCATTTTGATCGCCGTACATTTCGACCAGGTCGGGAGGCGCTTGTTGTGCATTGCCATGGCAAGCCAGGCAGCTGGCGTCGTTCATAATCAGCGGACGCGCTATGTA
This sequence comes from Cyanobacteria bacterium P01_F01_bin.53, assembly GCA_039186165.1. Classification (GTDB taxonomy): domain Bacteria; phylum Cyanobacteriota; class Cyanobacteriia; order Phormidesmidales; family Phormidesmidaceae; genus Phormidesmis. The sequence continues at coordinate 5,724 of JBCDAG010000326.1, read as the reverse complement.
GAAGAGTTTTTTACTGTCCTTGGTACGGTAGCCCGATAGCGGTTCTACGTTGGCAGGTTCCATTAATTTGAGCTGCGCAAAAATCTGGGCCTCAAAATCATCTACCCGATCCAATGGATTGGTGGGATTGGGTGCCGCTTCCTTATAGGAAAAATCTTGAAATTCAGGTGCCTGCTCTTTGAAGTTGGTGAAGATGGTTTGGGCGGCAAAATTGGGGATGCTTTCGCGAACAAAATCACCTGTTTGGGGATGGGTATGACCAGCTTCCAAAACAGGTTGAATATGATTTTGGGTGTAGTTGCGGGCCGCTTGCAGGGCCGAGATGAGTATTTCGGCCCGTTCTGTAACGGCTTGTTCAGCTTGGTGATTGAGATGCTTGGACAGGGTGACGATGGTGAGGCCACTGCCCAGGAGAAATACCAGGACTAAGAACAAGCTGAACTTTGTGCTAAGTTTCCACGAAAGCATAGATTAGCTGGCCTGCATGGCTGGAGCCGTGATACAGGGATTGTTGTTGGCGGTGTTATTGGCGGTGCTGCTAGCGGTGTTATTCGCCCAGATGGCAAGCTGGGTGCGATCGCGCAATTCCACCCGTCTCAATAAATTGCTCACATGGTTTTTGACGGTTTTCTCAGCAATGTGTAAGATTCCTGAAATCTCCCGATTGCTGGCACCTTCGGCAATGAGCTGTAGGACTTCTTGCTCACGGGGGGTAATCCCTTTCCGCGCGTAGAAAAGCTTTTTGGAGGCGCTTGCTATGTTAGTGGTCGTGGATAAAGAAGACTGTTCTGTTAAAGAAGACTGTTCTGTTGTGATAGGTTTGAGCTGTTGTGTAAGCTGAGCCCCAATGCTCGGCCCAAACTGCATATACCCTTTATGACTCGCTTGAATCACGGTGACAAAGTCTTCTGGGGGCGTATTTTTTAATAAGTAGCCAACGGCACCTTGTTGCATGGCATCCACTAAGTACTTGTCTTCTGAATGGGTGGTGAGGATGATGACTTTGGTGTTAGGGTGCTTTTGGCAAATCTCACGGGTTGCGCTCACGCCGTCTAACACTGGCATGCTAATGTCCATTAAAACAATGTCAGGTTGGAGCAGTTGGGTTTTGGCGATCGCTTCTTCGCCATTTTGAGCTTCTCCAACGACCGTTAAGGCCGCCTCAGCCTGAAGAATAGCATTGAGCCCGTAGCGAACGATGTCTTCATCGTCTGCCAGCAAAACTCGAATTGGAACCTGTTGTATCACCATTGGGTTGCGATGTGTGGGGTTGCGATGTGTAAGAGCTTTGGGATGCACTGTAACCACAATGACGGCCTGTCACTTTTGGAACATGAGAGCTAGCTAAGAAAGCTCTGTGATGTCGATGATCGTTTCCCCTGTATTTCCTTAGGGGCCTGGTGTAGGGGCCTAGTGTTCGAGGATATTTTTAGAGGGCTAGGTCTTTAGTCCCACACGTAGAAATAGGTCCTTTGCCTCAAGAGGCATAACCCTTTGCCTGCCTATGATGCAGCTGTTAGACATACCGCTTTTTGAAGCGAAGGAAACATCATGGCTCTCAATCAAGTGACGGTGACGATTGACAATGCGGCCCCTGATGCGGGGACTAACCTAACGCCCCTATGGGTGGGTTTCCACAATGGTGAATTCGATACGTATGATCGCGGCAGGCCAGTTTCCCCAGGACTAGAAAGTCTTGCTGAAGATGGTGACAATGCCCTGATTTCGCAAGAGTTTGCGTTGAGTGGCCTGGGAGATGTGGATGGCACCTTGGGTGATGCACCCTTGGCACCAAATGGCAGTGTCCGGCAAACGTTTAACGTCGATGCGTCTGAAGGGCGTTTTTTCAACTACGCGGCCATGTTGTTGCCCAGTAACGATACGTTTATTGCCAATGGCAATCCGCTGGTTCACGAGATTTTTGATGAGTCCGGCAATTTTATCGGGGCCGATATTTTGGTGACTGGTGCCCAGTCGTTGGACGCAGGCACTGAAGTGAATGATGAGCTTCCCGCGAACACCGCTTTCTTTGGTCAGCAGACACCCAATACCGGGGTTGATGAAAATGGTGTGGTGCAGCTGAGTGGTGGTTTTAATTCGGTGGGCAGCGGTGGCATTTTGGACGATCCGCGTTTTGCCAACGCCGACTTTACCGCTGATGACTATCAAATCGCTCGTATTCGAGTGAGTTCTGAGCCTTCGGCGCGGCTGTCGGCGGTGCTGAGTGCTGACCAAGAGCCCGATGGTGGTGGCGACCCCAATGCCAGTGGTACGTCCGAGTTTATCCTGAATGAGTTTGGCGATGCCCTGAGCTATGAACTGACGGTTTCTGGGTTGGATTTTGGTCAGTTTGTGGGCGATGGTACGGCCCAAACTGAAGACACGAGCGACGATGTCACCCGGATTCATCTTCATAATGCCGATCGGGGTGTGAATGGTGATGTGGCGTTTGGTTTGATTGATCAGGTGTTGCCTGCGGCCGATGGTCAAGATAATGATGATTTGGAAATTATCCAAAACGAAGATGGCTCCACGACGCTGCGAGGCATTTGGGAAACCAGTGACCCAGCGCTCACGTCACTCACTGAATTTGTAGAGAGTCTGCAAAATGCGGAAGCGGGTGAGGATATTCCGCTGTACTGGAATATTCATACCAATGGTTCTCCAGGGGGTGCGATTCGTGGTCAGCTACAGGGCGGTGAGGGTGCTGTTGGGCCAGTTGAGCCACCCGTTGAGCCACCCGTTGATTTGGTGGTGGATGGTCGTCAACGTGACGCCGTTGCCCTTGGTTCAGGCGATTCTTTGACGGTGAACGGACGACTGCGGGTGGATGGCACCGCGGTTGAACTCGAATCCGGTGCTGGAGATGTACGTGTCGATGTGAATCAGGGCGGTGTTATTCGAGCTGATGTGGCGATTGATGGCAGTAATAGCGCAGGCCCTTTGACGGTGAATAATGCGGGTGTCATTCGCGGTGATGTGCTACTCACCAGTGGTGATGATATCTACGATGGTTCCAATGGTTGGGTGCGTGGTCAGGTTTCAGGCGGCGTTGGGGATGATTCGTTCCTCGGTGGCGATCGCGCTGATAATTTCCTCGGTGGTGCTGGTGATGATCTCATCAATACCGGCGGTGGGCGTCGCAATATTGTGGAAGGGGGTACCGGCTCTGACACCATCATTTCCCAGGGGCGTCGCAATACCTTTGTCTTCGGCGCTGACCTGTTGCAAGATGCCATTAATGATGTGGATACCATTAGTGGCTTTAACCGGTCGGACCGCTTGGACTTCAGCCAATTCTTGGGAGCTGGTGGTTCCATTACCGCTGCTAATAAGGTCAATGGCGATCAGGGCAGCCTCTTAACTGTTGAACTGAGCAGTGGTGATGCCATCTCCATTAGTGGGAATGTGAATGCGGCCTTTAGGCAAGTGAGTCAATTCATTTAAGTTTGGTCACACAAGTTAGCCATAAGTCAGCCTTTCTTAGCCTTTAAGATAGCCTTCTGTCTTGTCTAATAGACCTATCGAATTCATTTGGGTTTCCCTATTACGAGTGTAGCCAAACCCCTTTGGTGATGGGAAACCCAAGCTCCAATCCAGCATTTAGGTTGCGATGATGGCGCCTATGGGGTGCTGTTGTCGTTACCTCTACTGCTTGCTTTTCCTACCTGTTGCTTCTACCTACCGTCTGCCCTATGAGTCCCCTTAATCGTGCAGTTGCTCGCCTGTCGCCTCCAGATATTTCCCCAGATCTATCCATGATTTCTCAACAAATCCCGAGTCGGGAGGTCCCGAATCGCCAGCTCGGAAATCAGAAGATCACGAATCAGAAGACCACGAATCAGGGCTTCTCTGATTTTCTGGGGCAATCACCGTCGGAGGTCTCTTGTGATTCCAATCGGTTGTTTTGTACGCCTCATCCTGAGTGTATTTCTGACCGCCGAAAAGCGTGTTCTTTTGAGCCTCGTGTTGCTGAAAATAGCTGTGATTGGACCTGTTTGCCTTCGGTTATCTCAGCGGAGTGCCTCTATCCATCGGCTCCGATAGATATGACCTCGACAGATGCTGATTCGGCAGATACTGTCGCGGCAGAGAGCTTGTCAGTCGATACCTTGGAAGCGGAACTAGCCGCTTTGCTGATTCGGTTTGACTTTGCCGATGGTGCATTCCCTTCTGAAACCATTGCCGCCTACGCTGATTTTTCCAGTGAAAATCAAAAACTTCGTTTGTATGCTTTGGCGTGGACCGCAGCGGGTGTCGAAGAGATGAGTCTGTATTTGGTATTGCAGCCGATGGCGGGTAGCTATTTACCGCTGGGGACTGAGGTGTCGGTCGTAGAAAGTGATTTGTTTCACTCTGGGCAGTCTCTACGCTGGACGAGTCATCCAGTTTATTTGTATACCCAAATATTTGGCGCATGGGAGTCGCAATTTTCTGTAAAAGTTTCGTTCCCTAATACGTTGCCGATAACCCTATCTCCGCTAACGCTGGCTTAATTTAAGCCAGCATCACGATAGGAACAATTCCTGTCAGGAATTGTTCCTTTTCTCGATAAGTTTGGGGTCCATTTTAAGGATTTAGTGCAGGGATTCACTGCCAGGATTCACTGCAAGAACTTATTGCCAGTATTCACTTCTATGGCCCCTTTCAATAAGAGGGTGCATTCAAAGAAAATGATGGGCCTTTTATGGAACTTTATCGGTACTTAATGGTGCTTGATAAACACTTCATGCAAAGGTCTGAAACCAATTGCCGGTTGTTTCCGTAAGATCTCTTATAAGCGGGGTTCTTTTTGATTCCCTCTTCCCGACTTCCTCCCGATTGCTTGATAGATTTTCCTCTGCCACTTCTTTGTTTCTTTTTGCCTCCAGGTATCATGCTCCATAGGTCAATTCGTCCTAAAGTGCTCAGGCTTGCCTTAGCGACCTTTACTTGCCTACTTTGTTTGTTTAGCGCTGGGTTGTCACCACAGGCATTGGCCCATGCCAAGGCCCAAAGTTACCTGTATTTCCAAATTGGGGAATCGGCTGTAACGGCCCACGTGGCTGCCCCAATTCAAGATCTTAACAAGGTACTTGATCTCGGATTGCCTACCGATAGAAAGTTGGCAAGGGCTGATGTTGAGCCTGTTTTTGAGCGCATCAGAACCTATGCTGAGCAGCACACGGATGTTCAATGTGCGCCGCAAACCTGTGAACTCACCTTTACAGGGGAGTCCAGTTTGGAGAACACCCACGGCGGCCAGTTCTTACAGATTTACTACGAGGTGGATGGCTTTGAGACCCGGCCTGATGAATTGCAGGTGGCCTACGATGTGATTTTGGCTGATAAGCCAGAATTCACCAACTTTTTACTGGTGGACGATAACTGGAAAACAGGCACCTTTGACGAGGAGGCCAATATTATTTCAGCTTACAAAAAGGCCGGAGAGATAAAAACACTTGACCTCAATGCGGGTAGCTTTCTTCAGGGATTCCTCTCCATTATGCGGTTAGGGATTGAGCATATTGTAGGCGGCGTTGACCATGTGCTCTTTTTAATTGCCCTACTGTTGCCTTCTGTTGTTCAGCGCAAAGCGGGTGCGTGGCGACCTGTTGAGAAGTTCTCCAGTGCATTTGGTCACATGATCAAAATTGCGACTGTCTTTACGGTGGCCCACAGCGTTGCCCTGGGGCTAACCACGTTGCAAATGGTTGATTTGCCTTCTCGATTTGTCGAGTCAAT
>JBCDAG010000325.1:0-8435 GCA_039186165.1 Cyanobacteria bacterium P01_F01_bin.53 | reverse complement strand
TATCCCTTTGTTATTGGATCTCTGCGTTTTTCTTATTCGACACTTACCGACCCCATCAAGCTGGCCATCATGTCACCGGCCAAACTATCGACCGGACTTTGTTCTTCTGATGGGGGGACGCTCACCCTGGTGTTACAGGGAACCCGGCTCAACGCCTCTACTTCACCCAGTAGCTTGATCACTCTGTCTGACGTTGTGTAATCCCCTGGGTAGCGTTCCTTCAGTTCATCCAGAACAACATCACGGATGCTAACTTTAGCCATTGGACCGGCCCCCCTTAGCAACTAGGGCCTTAGCGACTTCATACAGGCCTGCAACATTCGCATTTACTGGATCGACAACAACGGTGTAACCGGCTGTCTTCAGTAGTACCTCAATCCCTGGCAGCATTGCACCACCTCCAAACACTAGGCCAGCATCAGCAGCGGTCAACAATGGCATTGCATGTTGCAGCGGGCGCTTCAGTGTGGATTCAAACCAGCGGGGTAGCTCTGCTAGGTAGTCATCCTCAAAGCTGTGACGCTGAATAGCGGAGTTTTTGCCATAGAGGAAGTCTTTACGCTCAACACCGGCCCGCACTACATGAGCATCGCCAGCAGCCTTAAGTTTGCTCACTAACGATGGTGCAAGTGCTAACTCCTCATACAATCGCATCACACCACCGTTAAAAGGCTTTTGAGTGACAAGTTTTCCACCCTTGAACTGGGAGACATTAACAGTGCCACCGCCAATACTGAGCACGACCGTGTCTTTATTGGTTGCGGCGTGGGGTGTAGTAGCCAGTACGCCCAAACCCTCATCAGCCACACCCAGCGGTCTAACCGTGATGCTCATCAACCGACCGGCAAAAGAGATGGTATGACGGCCCCGATAGACCGCTGTGACCTGCTCTCGTAACTCTGCCGTAACCTTTTGCAGACAGGTTAATAAGCTAACCTCAATGTCACCGGGCAATCCCGCTTGATAGGTGAGCAGGCCCAACAACATAATTAGAGAATTATCAATTTTATTTTCCGGGCTATCAGCATTCTTACGGCAAGCATCCGCATCAATTGCATGGGCAACACTACCCACCGCAAACGATTTGCCAATCATGGTTTTTGCATCACCATCGATATAAGAAAATACTCCCTGCTTAGGTGTGTCAGGGAGCTTATCAACCTCCAAAGGGAGTAGATAGCTAGGCTGATTTACGCGCACCAATGACCCAAATAATTGAGCAGTTGAGTAGCCAAAATCACCAGCTAAGGTCAATTTTGTGACGTTCCCCAATTTGGGTGAACTATGGCCCGACAAACGGACTGTTTTTTCTACAGATAGTGTCATTTTTGTTGTTCTGAATAACGATTGGCCTAATTCGGATGCAACGTTCCCCGGTTTGCGGCCCCAACAAACATAGGCTAATATCTTGTTAACACGTTGTCAAGATGACACGAGAACACGTTTACAAATATGTCAAGAAGTAAAAGTTATGGAATTATGGGGGTTTGATGCTCAGTACTAAGGAATTGGCTAAAAGTCGTCGTAGAGACCCAAATTACATGCAGGCATGTGGTGATTTACCCAAGCCGTTAGCTTTGAAGCTGAAGTCCGTGTGTGTGATGCGTGAGCTTTCGCAGAGTGAAGCACTGGAAGCCGCTGTAGTTATGTGGCTTGAATCATTGGGGGAAGATGTTCCAGAGTTTGAGCCGCCTGGTGAGTTTGACGATAAACGCCGCAGGGGGGGCTGAGCATGACGATCCAGCTAATACCGAATAACTTTTTTCTGCCTAATGCCGAAGCTGCGACAAAGGCTGTAGTAGCAATCCTGCCTGAAGCACCGGAAAAAACTGTCCGTGCGATAGTTGGTAGCGATGCTGACAGGCTTCGAGCGCTGGTGTTGTGTGAGGCTATCGGTCAAATGATGCATAAGGAGGATGTGATCAACCCTAGGCCCGTAGGCTACACACTGGATCAATTTTGGGATGAGCAATTGATCGCTTTGAAAGCGCTCCATGCTGTGAAACGCAGCGATGCGTACAGAGTACTTAGTCTTTTCCCAATGCCGGTGGCTGGCTACCAAGATGAAAACTACCCAAGAGACCTTACCTGGGAGGACTTCACAGAGCGTGACCAGGTGGCTAGTTTTTGGCTGCTAAACATGGATCTTGAGCTTGGTGCTGGCCCAATGCTCAGATCGTCTGGATGTGGTATTTACGAGAATTACGCGAATTTGCTAAAGAAAGAATGGGACGTTTGCGAGGCCATCCATTCATACTTTGAGATTGGTGATAAGTTCACGCCTTCGTTTCTGTGGCTTATGTCTCAGGGTTCTAAGTGCATCAACCTTTATCGGCCTGGACACGTAATTCACGAGAATAGGCCCGCTGTATTCAATGTAAATAAGACTAGGACCGACACATTGAGGAGTGGAGATCTCATCGCGGTTGACTGGAAAGATTATGACTTTGTGCAGAACTTTCACCAGATACTCGAAGGCTATGCTGTGCAGCTGGCCGATATTGATAAATCGTTTAAGAAACAAACCTTTAAGCCATACCTGAGCGCTCGTAGAGTATGGGCAGCGGACACAAGGAATCTCAAAGGATTAAAGGTGCTCACTAACAAGAAAAAAACAGGCCCAAAGCCTGGTAGCAAACCCAAAAAGTACGGAGTAAATGAAATCAAGGCAGTGTCACTAACGGCCCAAAAACGGCAGGTCAAGCGGAAAGCTAAAGTAATTTCTAACAAAAGCGCCAAAAGGAATGCGGCTAAAGGGTTTCAGCCCTAAAAAATAGTTTTTCCAAAAAATTGAAAGGGGCTGAAACCCTTATTCTGTCGTCTGGCGCAGGCTTGGCGTTTTTTTAGAGGAGTATTAATCTTTATCCAGGCAACAGAAACAGTTTCTGAGCCGAGGGATTCCAAAGGCAACCAAAAAAATAGACTCGCAAGCCTGCCAGGGCTCCGAGTCATTGCACACCGTTACTGAGCCGTGGTGTAAAGCGGCCAAATAATCAATCTGATGATACCTGAAAAATCGGCAAAGCTGCCAGCGGATCATTCCGCGAAATTGAATCTTGATGTTAGCTACCTAAGTGCAGAATCGACGCCACCAGAGGAGACGGGGACACCACCAGCCCAGCAACTACCTCAGAGTGCTATTGAGGCGCTTCAGCGACGGCGAAAACGAAAAAAAATTAAGCCGCCTGAGATAGTATGTGATGCTAAGCTGACCTCAGTTTGGAGTTTGGTGCGTGTAGTTTTGTCATGGGGGTTTAATGGTTGCTTTTGGGTATTCGAGGGTCTCGACGAGTAGTGAGCATCAGCGTTCCAGCATACGCAACCAACGCGCCATCCTCATGGAAGCCGGTGTCCCTGATGGAAACATCTATGTTGACGATGGACGATCCGGTAAAGACATAGAGGGGCGGCCACAGTTCCAGGCATGTGTATCTGCATGTCTGGAAGCTGCCAAGCATGGGGTTGTTGACCTGTTTGTCACGGATGGCTCGCGGTTAGGCCGCAATATCGTTGAGGATATTGCGGCCATTGATGAACTAGAGCAAGCCGGTGTCAAAATCACCGACCTGCTGACGAATAGGCCCATATCTTTGGACGATGAAAACCTAATTCCTACGGTTTTAGAACGAGCACTGTCAACCCTTCAGCGTCGGAAGGTTCAACGGAAAATCAAGCGGGTAATCACGCGCAAAAAAGCTGAAGGGAAACGACACCCACGGCCTCAGCACTGGGGATATCGGCTAGATAAAGTCAGTGGAAAATTAGAGATCGTTGCTGATGAGCTGCCCTATTGCGGTGAAATTGTTGAGCGATTCATTGCAGGAGCAACCATTAAATCTATTGCCGAATGGTTAACCCAGGACGGCGAACTGGAACGTATGCAGCTGCTAAAGATGAGTGAGCGCTCAAAGAAGAAGCCAGTGAAACGAGTCTATGAAAATAGAGTTCGCCGCTGGCTTAAATCCCCAACCACGCGGGGGCATACAACCTATGGGACCGAAATACGCCACAACACACACCAGGCAATTATCACACCGAATCAATGGTTAGAAATTCAAGCCATACTCCAAAAAAATAAAGAGAATTTTGGCCGCGACCAAAGCCGAAAGGTGCCCTTAAGCGCGTCTTATATCCGTTGTGCCGCTTGTGGCGGAAAAACACGCGGGTACAATACCCAGTACCAAAGAAAACACCGTTGTGCCCCTTGGAACAAATGCGAGGTCTCAGCAGGCACTAGGAATGAAGATATCTTGCAGGCCATCAATCAAAAATTACGATCGCAAGCTGAACTATTAGCCAAATCAACGTTATCCCCCATTGAGGATAAGGAGCTGGCCGCACAGATTCAATCCATCGAGCGAGAGAAAGAAACACTGGAAATGGTGATTGCTTCAGCATCAATACCGGAAGTTTATCAACCGGGTTTGGATGCACTAGAAAATAGGCTGGCTGAACTCAGAAAACAAGCCAATCAAGCCCAGCCTGCCGATTCAGAAGAATATCGTGAACTATTAATGGATTTCAAAGATCCATCATTCTGGGAATATGACGAGAACGACGCTGAAGATGTAGCGGAGTTATGGGGAATCTATAAATCTCTAGTCAAAAGGGTTTCCATAAACGATGGAAAGGTCGTTGAAGTCCTTACCCTATGGGGCTAATGCGACGTCATGCCGTCGCGATACCTCTTTTCTCACGCCAGTAGGCTAGGCCGCCTAATACCTGCCGTTGGATGGCCTGTAAATCCGGGGGCGGTGTTTCCACTGGTGGTGGTGCCTCAATTTCTGCCCTCTGTCCACCCTCGGTTGCTAGTGAGTTGGGGCAAGTTTCCATTTCTGAGGTTTGATGTCCACCCTGTTTTTGATGTCCACCCTGTTCAGTTATTACTCTTATATTACGGGGGGTGGACATGATACAAAATGGCTGATCTTCTCTCTGTGCCTGGGTATCACGCTCTAACCAGGCATTTAAGACGCGGTTTTGCAGTGGTTCCGGTTTTCTGATTTTGTACAACCGCCAGCGCTGGCCAGCGACCGTTGGACGCTTCCGAAGTGATGCGATTTTCACACCTGCACACCCAAGCAAGCCGCGTAAAATTTCCATCGCTGTCATGTCTGGGGTGATCTTAATTCCCAGTACGGTTTTAATGAATTTACGATTTGCGATCGCAGCCTTGACGATGGGCATCAGCTCACCATCGGCCCCTTTCGCTTGGGAAAGTACGGGGGACATTTCCCCATCATTGAAAATGATTTCATCCTTGCGGCTTAGGATTTCAAACCCAGGTGATTCTAATAACTGAGTGATGCCCAGGATATCGAGCATCTTTACACGGGTACCCAAGTTAGCCCTGGTGAAGTCGGGAGCAAAAAACTGGCCATCCCTAAGAATGGATTCAGCCTTAGCCTTATCTCGCTGGGATAGGTGCTCACGGCCAACGGTGGTGTAATAGAGCAACCGTAGCGGGCCATATAGCCCATCACTATCAGCGGCCACCAATTCAGCATCTGTATCAATCGAATAACGCTGTTCCAGGGATAGGTGGGTTTCCTGTAGCTGTTCAGTGGCAGTTTTAGCTTTTTTCTTACGAAGGTCGTCGAGAGTCACGCCTTCAGTATCAACGGCTTCAACTGCATCACACCACGCTTGAAAGCCTGCCTCGGACTCATCTTCAATAAATTCTTTGTGGGCATCCAAGTCTAGGGTACTGGGTATGTTGTCGGCCTCTACGGTGTGTCCTTCATTTCTCAGCTCAGTTTCAATACCCTCTCGATACCGAATGAATCCAAAGTTAATACGGGCCGCCATCCGTGCATATGCATCCAGGGCTGTTGCGTCCGTGTTTGAATCATCAGCGAAGCTTAGCCCACCTGAAATCAATTGCTTTTTAATCACCTCAGCATGGCGGCCCTGGGCTCTGAGGATGGCACCGGGGGATGTGTGGCCGCCAGCAATACGCGCGTTGTTCATACCGGTTGGGGCAATGAATACATGCCGGGGGATAGGGTCTCTCAGTCTGGCTAGAAACTGTCGTACGGTGGCCGCCGGTAGATTGCCCTGAAAGAACCCATAAACAGCCGTGAAATGGTTCTTGATATCAATACTCACGCCTGTTTCAAGCGATGGGGACATAATCACTACATCCCAATTGCCCGCTATCTGATTAATGTTCTCAGCGCATCCACACGCGGGGTGAGTTGGATCTGAAATAGTAGTGCTATCGGCCCGCAGTATCCGCAACTGTGGGAATTGTTCCTTGAGGCGTGATTCTAGTCGAACTGTGCCGTACTTAGATTTCTCTCGCTGCCCACAAGTCAGCACCAATACCGGTCCATCATTGCGCTGTAGATGCTCCACCAGGGAAGCATCCAAATCTAGGGCCTTGCTGTAGCTGGTGATATGCCAGGGCTCTGCAGGTTTCCAATCATTGCGAATAATGTACGGCTCGGTACCATCCATCCAACTACGAACAGCATTCACGGATACATCAGACAGGTCTGCATCCATCAGAATCACCTGGCCATCGTCGGAGCTGGCCACGCGCCCCAACAATTCCCGTAATGATTGGATTACTTCGGGCCGATGCTTTGATATTTCAGTTTTAGCCGTGAGCAAATGCCAGAGTACTTGCTCAGCCTCATCGATAATCACCAGGGCATTGTCCCAACCTTCGGGACTAAACCCAGCCTGGCCGCCTGCTCTTAGGGAATCCATACATAGGCCGTAGCCAAGGATTGCCCCATATTCTGAATCCCTAATTTCACTCACATAAGGCAGTCCGATTTTCTGGCAAATCGCTTTAACCAGCTGAACACGATGCCCCAACAATAGAACGGGCCGCCCGTCTCTCATGGCCTCATGGACAATAGGTTCTAGGCTGGTGGTTTTGCCGGTACCTTTGGGGGCCTTGATGCCTACGAGCTTTACCCCATCGGGAATAGTTAGATCCCCTATATAGCGCTGATTTAATAGCTGTTGCGGTTCGTAGCTCAGCTGAGTAAGCCACTGGCTACACCATTCCCCATAGGCAACCGCCTGATCTAGTGCCGCATCGACGATAAAACCGTCATTCACGATCACATCGTCAGCGCCCTTACCCTGTTCTGGTTGCCACTGGGCAACCTTCACCACAGCACCCTGGCGCAATAGGGCGGCACCAAATGCCCGCAATGCACCATTAACCCGTGATCGAGTCTTGGGGGCCTCATCTTGATCGAAAGCTAAAGTAATGGGCCGGTCTTCAGTGACATAAGGCGATAGGCATTCCCTAACGATGGCCTGTTTTTTGCTGTCGCGAATGTAGCCAGAATTCACGCCATAAAGCGCGATCGCAATATAGCCACGGCTAAGTAGCGCCATTGACTTCTTTGCACCCTCGGTAAAGATAATGGGCAGTTCTGGGTGAGCTGCTACCCATTCCCAGAATGAACCCGTCTCAGGTACCTCTAAGTGAAGCTTGGCACCAATCAATCGCCTGATTTCTGGGGGGACCGGTGGCAAGTATGGAAGCGCCCCATTGCCTTTAGGTGACTCATATTTGCGGATGGCTTTGCAATCTGGGTGATTTGCTGTCAGCTCTAGCCACCGGGGGCTGATGTCCCATTCTGGAAGCTTCAGTTTGGCCTTAAGTGCTTTGATCGTCTTGCCCTTGTCGGCCCGTGGGATAGAGAGTTTAGCCTGCCATACGCTGCCATCCTCATTAAGCAGTAAGCCCGCTTCTAAAGCTGCGTTGGCTGTTCTACCAAATCGGGTAAATTTCCAGCCCAGGGCATCATGGATAGGGGTTGATTCATCCTCTATATCAGCAACAACATTAACGGCAGCTGCGTAGAGTTCTAGGGCGATCGCGCTGCCCTTGATGAACTCAGCTTGCAGTGATTCAGGGAAGTTACCCCAAACCTTAGGGCATTGGCCACGGGCAGCACGCTTTCTACTTACGAGGTTCTGAACGGTGGTGGAAATGCTCATTACTCAGCACCTCCCGAAAGCCCTTCAGAAGCCGCCAAGACAATCTGTTCTAGCTTTTTCTTACTCAGCCATTTGATCCATCGTCCGCATGCGCTGCATTCCAGCTTGGCCGCATGGGGTCCGCTATCAAGGGTGATTACCTTGCCTCGGTGCCAGCTGCAATTGGGGCAAGTGATGGGCAATCGTAGATCCTTAAGTGGATCTTTCTCGGTGGCTTCGGTGGTGCCTAGTGGGAGGTGCTGACTGCTCATGTCACACCTCCCAGAGCACTACCGCTCAACAGGAAGCGCAACCAAACTGAGGTCAGCTTAGTTTTTGATGCGTGTGTGGCTACAACTCAAAAGCCAAGCCACCTACTGTCTGATTGGCATTGGTGCCGTGATTTCTCAATCGATTTTGTTATTCAACGGGCTAAAGCTTTTGGGGGCCGGATACCTAATTTACCTGGGGCTGAAATCTTTGCGGGC
>JBCDAG010000324.1:0-8524 GCA_039186165.1 Cyanobacteria bacterium P01_F01_bin.53 | reverse complement strand
TACTGACTCCCTAATAGACCCCTTTTCCTAGTCGTTTGGTTGCAGGGGGCTGAGATAATCTCACCTAACTACCCAGGTTTCTATGAGGGTGGTTTTCACACCTGCTAGAATGTCGCCTGGCGCAAGGCCCAAAATGTACAGGCTGACTTCTACTTCCCCAAATCGATAAATTTTGAGATGGCTCAGGGTGCCCTCTAAGATTTGCCGGAGCTGTTGCAGTTGTGCGAGTTGAGCTTTGTCTTCTTGGGTGTGCCAACTTTTGGGTACGGTTGCCTTGGTAAAGAACTCAGTTGGGTGTACGCAGGCGATCTCGCGATCTTCCAACGGTTTTGCGCCTTTCCCCTTCCCCTCTTTTCCATTTCCCCCTTCATAATCAGCTATCCAACGGCGAATAGGCTCATCATGAGTAGATGTCACCTTGGTAAAATCAATTCCTGCGTTTGTTCCCGCTAAGTCTTGGCTAGGCTGCCACACCACTTCAACCGGGTAGTCACTTTCACTGCTCCACCACAGGCCATCACAGGCAGTTTCTAACTGTTCTCGGAGTGTTGTTTCTTGGGCAGATTGGTTACTCATCACACACGATTTATCTCTCGGGTAAGAGGCTATTTACGATGCAGTCCTTTACGATCCTTAAGCTAGCTTACCGCTGCGCTCAACCTAGTTTTTTTATTTCATGCGCATTCTGCTTTGGTTTCGTAACGATCTTCGCCTCCACGACCACGAGCCACTTTATCGAGCTCTAGAAGACGGTACCGAGATTATTCCGCTTTATTGCTTTGACCCACGTCACTTAGGTGAAACGCCCTTTGGCTTTCCGAAAACGGGCGCGTACCGGGCAAAGTTTTTACTCGAAACGGTGGGTGATTTGCGGGCCTCTTTGCAAGCCTGCGGTAGCGATCTTGTGATTTGCAAAGGCCAGCCAGAGGATGAAATTCCTGCTTTGGTGAAAGCGCTCAATATTGATGCGGTGTACTGGCACGAAGAAGTGACTTCAGAGGAAACCGATGTAGAACGCTCGGTGGAAAAGGCCTTAGCTCAGCTCAAAGTCAGCTCGCAAGTTTACTGGGGGGCGACGTTGTATCACCCAGATGATCTGCCCTTTGAGATAAACCGGCTACCCGAAGTCTTTACCCAGTTTCGCAAAGCGGTAGAAAAAGAAACTCAGGTATCACCCACGTTTCCAGCGCCTAGCAAATTGCCTGCCTTGCCTGCGAGTCTGGACCCAGGTAGCCTGCCTACCCTCAGTACTTTTGGCTTAGTAGAGCCTGCGCCAGAACCAGCGCCAGAGCCTAAAGGTGTACTGACCTTTAAGGGAGGCGAAACGAATGGCTTAGCGCGTTTGCAGCATTACTTTTGGGATGCGGACCGGCTACAGGTATACAAGGAGACCCGCAATGGTATGTTGGGTGCTGATTACTCTTCTAAATTCTCTCCTTGGTTAGCGAACGGTAGCCTGTCTCCTCGCAAGATTTATGAAGAGGTGAAAAGGTACGAGCGTCAGCGAAAGAAGAACAACTCTACCTACTGGATGATTTTTGAGCTGGTTTGGCGAGATTATTTTCGGTTTGTCTGTGCCAAATATGGCCGCAAAGTGTTTCGAAAAGCGGGGATTCGTGGATTACGAATTGCGTGGCAACAGGACTGGAAACGGTTCGACCAGTGGCGTGAGGGCGAAACGGGCTATCCGCTAATAGATGCCAATATGAAAGAGCTGGCCGCGACGGGATTTATGTCCAACCGGGGGCGGCAAAATGTCGCGAGCTTTTTGACCAAAAACTTAGGCATTGAGTGGCGCATGGGAGCCGAATGGTTTGAGTCACTGCTGCTGGACTATGACGTGTGTAGCAACTGGGGAAACTGGAACTACACGGCGGGTGTGGGTAATGATGCCCGCGGGTTTCGATATTTCAACATTCCGAAGCAGTCCAAAGACTATGACCCAGAAGGCCTATACGTGAAGCACTGGCTTCCGGCCTTGCAAGATGTGCCCGCGAAAAAGGTGCATAGCCCTTGGAAATTACAGCCCGTGGAACAGAAGCGCTTTAACGTGCGTTTGGGTGTGGACTATCCCAACCCCGTGGTGGACTTGCAGAAGTCGGTCGCTGTGAATGAGCGCCGTTATGAGGAAGCATGGGGGCAGAAGAAGGGACGCCGTAGCTAGAGAACTGTTAGAGGATTGTGCTTGCTGAATGACTTTAGGTGAAGGTATCACAACTATCTACATCGCCAGATCTGAATCCGCGTGTGAACCATTCAATGCGTTGGGCGGAGGTGCCGTGGGTGAAGGTTTCTGGGTTGACGAAGCCGCCCTGTTGCTTTTGTAAGTTGTCGTCGCCAATTTGACCGGCGGCGTTAATGGCCTCTTCAATGTCGCCTTCTTCTAAAATGTTGCGCTGAAGGTCGGCATTATGTGCCCAGACGCCTGCGAAACAATCGGCCTGCAGTTCTTGACGAACAGAGAGCTGATTGGCTTGGGTTTTGCTCACGCGCTGTTGCGCGGCACGAACCTGATCGGAAATGCCGATTAGGGTTTGAACGTGATGGCCAACTTCATGGGCAATCACGTAGGCCTGGGCAAAGTCGCCGGGGGCACCGAGCTTGTATTTTAGATCTCTGTAAAAGCCTAGATCGATGTAGACATGCTGATCGGCGGGGCAGTAGAAGGGGCCTACAGCTGAGCTAGCTCTACCGCAGGCTGACTGCACAGCGCCTGTGAATAGTACGAGGCCGGGTTCGCGATAGTTGCCGCCAAATTCTCGGGGGAAAATGCTGTTCCAGGTGTCTTCGGTGTCAGCAAGCACCACAGAAACAAAGTCTGCCTGGGCATCTTCTTCTGGTGAACTGGCTTGATAGGGGGCTCCGCTAGGGCTTTGGCCTGTGGGCATGGCGGAATCGAGCAAGATAGTGGGGTCGCCGCCTAAGAGGGCAATCACGATGGCAAAGATGACCATGCCAAGGCCACCGCCGCCAACTACCATGGGGCTACCGCCCCCTCTGCTGTAGCCCCCTCGACTGCCGCCAAATCCGCCTCGGCCGCGTCTATCCTGTATGTTTTGGCTACGACGGCCCGTTTTCCAGCGCATGAGTTTGATTGCCTAACGACGACTTTTTTGCCCAGCAATGGCTGTTGGTTACTTGCCTGTTGCAATTTTCCTCTGGTCACTTGCCCCTTGATAAACGGACAAGAGTGCCTTGTTATCTAGCTTTTGCAAGTGCGAGGGGTGCTCTACGTATTTCTACGGGGAACTAATTATTATGTACCGTACCATCTCTAGGACTGGCCGGTTTGAGCTTTAAGCTTTCACTTAAGATTGCTGGCTAAATGACCTGTAATTGGGGCGATGTGCTTGGGGGAAGCCGAAGGTCGGGGCCGCTATTGGCTCAGTTGTGTGGCTTAATCATGCACTTACGAGACGGTGTACTTACGAGGCCTTTGGGGTGTGCGTGCTGGCTGCGGTGATTCGCTTGATTTGGTGGGGTGCGCGAATGTTGGAAAGGAGGGTTTTGGCTTGGCGAAAGCATTCCCGCTGGCTGATTTTGTCGGGGGTGGCTGATAGGCCTTTTTGTTTCATGCTCAGGCCGAGCTGAAAATAGGCTTCTGCTAAGTCACAGGTTGCGCCAATGGTTTTGCATAGGTCTACGGCTTGGGTGTGGAGTGCGATCGCCCCGCCGTGGTTTCCGTTTTTGCGTTGTACCACGGCCATGCCTGTCAGTGCCTTTGCTTTGACCTGGATGTAATGGCTCGCTTCTGCAGAGGCGATCGCACGTTCATAGAGTGCCTGGGCTTTTTCGAGATTGCCGAGGCTGTCATAGGTTTGTCCCAGTAGCTGCAAAAAGTAGGCATATCGGCCATGTTCATCATCGGGGCCATCGGTGAACTTTTGGGCAATGGTATTGGCCAGGTCTGTTGCAATTTTTTTGTGCCCGAGGTACGCGCGTACCAGCGCTAAGCCTACGGTGGCTTTATCCGCCCAAGCCTGATGTGCACTGCCTGCGGCCAGCTCGATGACTTTTTCAAATTGCTCAGCCGCTTGCGTCAGCTCCCACAAGTCTATGTGGTATAACCCAATGCTGAGGTGGGCATCTACCGTCAGCATCTTTAGGTAGTAGGCATCTTTTTCTGTGGAGGTATCTGTGGCTTTACAAGATTGTTGTTTTTCTTGTTTTTTGTCTTGTTGTTTCTTTGGTTGATTTTTTGGGGAGATCTTTGAGGTTTTCGCTAAGGTTTCTTCTAATGTTTTGACTTTTTCAGCAGTCTCGGTCAGGGTTTGTCGCTGACAGGCGATCGCGCTGTGAATTTTGCCTGTAATCCAGTACACATCGCCTAAAATATTGCTGAGTTCGCTGCGACCATGCTCGGTGTGAGGCAGCACCTGGGTGATGGCATTAATCACCGGCTGCAACAGGCCCATGCGATATAGACTGCTGGCCAAGGGTAAAAACTGTCGCCACTGGTTGTGACGACTGCGGAGCAACACAGCCGCTGCACCGTTATAGTCGTCCGTGGCGAGCAGGTGGTAGTAGGCTTCTAGGGCCTGGAGCCCGTCTTCTACTGAGACGATAGTGCTGACGCGATCGCTCCAATAATCCGCAGCGGCTCGGTTGGCCTGCTGCCAATCTTCCCCTTGTCTGAGTCGGTCGATGGCTTCGGCTCGGCTGACCGGGTGTAGCCAGTACTCACCTTTGCAAAACTCCAAGAGAGAGCGGTCTCTCAAAGAATTCAAGACTTGTCGATGTTGGTGAGGCTCAATATCCCACATCAAAGCCGCGATCGCCTCTGATCGCAGCCGTGGCTGATCCTGATAGCGAAAGCAACCCAGCCGACAGAAGACGCGGTAGGCCTTTTCGTCTAATTGTTGGAGTCGGTTCACTTGGCTATTGACCAGGTTACGCAAATCTGTGGAACCTAGTAAATCTGTTCCATTTTCCTGCCAGTAGGCGTACAGGTCACCTTCAAAATCGCCAACTGCCGCCGCACACAAAATCTCCATTGCCTTGGCATTTCCGCCGTAGGCCCGATGCATCTTGTTTAAGATGCCAGTGTTTAAGGTGCCAGTGCTTAAGATATCTGCGTCTGTTGTATCAGAATGTGTGTCAGAGGCCGCATCAGTTAGGGGTTCTCCCTCGGATGTAGGGCTGGCCAGATGAAGCTGAAAGAACTGTTGCCAGGCGTCTACCCTGAGCCCTGGGAGACGGTAGTGGTGAACATTGATACTGGGTTCGCAGAGGCGATCGCGGCTGGTAATAATTACGCTGGCATTGGCGGTCGCTAAGACTCGAAGCAGTTCTACATAGTGGCGGTGTCCGGTAATAAACTGCCCGTTGCCATCTAGGGCGGGTTCCAAGTTATCGATTAAAATGCAGCGGCTTTTGGGCGGGGTTGCCTGTGGAGAGGTTGTGCTGTCCGTCTCGCTGTTCGTCTGGTTATAGGATACATGCGCTGACTGTAGGTGGCGCTTGAGCCGGGAGAGGGTGACCCCAAATTCGCGACCGGGCTCCTCGTTAAAGTGCTGCCGGAGCCATTCTTCCACCACGCTTTGTACGGGGGTAATGTTGGCGGTTTCTTTGGCCATGAGCAGCTCAAGCACCTGGTCAAACCGTTGGGCGTACTGCTGGGCTAGGGTGGTTTTGCCGAGGCCGCCTTCGCCTTGGACCACAATAATGCGATGTACTTGGGCCAAGGATTGCAACGTTTGCAGGGCCTGCTCTCGACCGATGAAGTTAGCTGAAACCGCGATGGGGGCTCGGTCGGGTTGGGCTGAGAGGGCCGCTGATACCCTAGCCGCTGAGCTGGATATGAGCGGATGGAGGCTGGTGGGTGTGGCGCTTTTAACCGTGCTTTTTACGGTGCGCTTAAGCCGGTTGACTAGGCGTGATCGCAGGTTACCCTTAGTAATCCGCTCACCCAAGGCCTCTGAGAGAATTTTCCATAGCTGTGAGGCCACGTCCTTAATATGGCCTTCGCTGTAGCCTGCCGATGTGGCCACTTGGCCGTAGGTTTGGCCTTGCCAGCTTTGCTGGATAATGCGGCTTTGTAAATCGCTTAAATGCCTTCCAGTGCGCTCGTACAGCAGCTGATCGGCATATTCAATAGCTGCATCTATCCCCATCATGTTTGTCTGCGTTCGTGTTCTATCCAGATTTGGCCATTTTCAACAGGCAGCCTTTCGGTCAAATGCTTCTGGTCAGATGCAGATGTAGCTGGCCATCCTCATCTGGCTGTATTTAGCCGCTCGCATTTGGCTGCTTTAGAATTTGGCTGCTTGCCAGAGTAGACTACCAGCTACCCGCCCTATGTTCCGAACGCTGTGGACCGTTTTGTATGGCGAAACGATGAAGCTATTGTCCTGTCTGCATAAACCTGCTTCATTCGATCTCTATGTTTTTTTGACGAACATAATTTCGATTATTCGATTTTTGGGGTCGTGCCGACCTTACCCGACTTTTTCCGACTGACATCGGGCCAGTACTACCCCTAACTTAAAGCAGCGAAGTTACTCAGCCTGTGCTGAGCGCTTCCGCCTGAATTGACTCACCCGATATCCGCCCGGAGGCTAACCGCATGTCCACCACACTCAGCATTCGGCCCAGGTCCGCCCAACACCGCATCCAGCTTTCGTACGCTCACGCCTTGCCAGATGAGGCTTCAGATGACGATCGCTCGGAATCACCAGATCCCAACTGTGCTGAGCCGTTAATCACGTCCCTTTCCCATCGACAGGTGACTGAGTGGCTGACTGCGATCGCTCAATCGTACCTAGTGCCTCAGTCCTTTACCCAGGCCCTGACGCAGACATCTCTTCAGAGCATCGCAGTATCATTCCCTGACACTAACGCCCTAAGTCAACGGTTAGACCACCCTGTCAGTGAAGATATGATTGCGCATCAATATACTGCGATGT
Source organism: Cyanobacteria bacterium P01_F01_bin.53 (assembly GCA_039186165.1). Classification (GTDB taxonomy): domain Bacteria; phylum Cyanobacteriota; class Cyanobacteriia; order Phormidesmidales; family Phormidesmidaceae; genus Phormidesmis. The sequence goes on along the minus strand of JBCDAG010000324.1, from coordinate 1,619 downwards.
GCCTTGGCCTTTGGCAACTGGCCCAACTTCAAGCCCAAGCTAGTCTTAGTGCTGATGCTTCTATCGGCGGTGAGGCTACCCCAGTTTTTTCAAAAGTCTCTTTCGCGCAACAACAAGTTACGCAACGACTGAACAAACTTTGTCTGCTCTGGGCTATAGGCAAATGGCAGCGGCCTACTCATTCCTTCTTTGTTCAATCCGCTACGGACTTTGCCACGCTCCAGGCGAAGTGGAAAAATCCTGCCATCCAAGCTGCCCTTCGCCAAGCGACAGCTCACCTTCTACAAAGCCCTGAAGACCATTGGATTACAACGCATACAGACGCCTGGGCCTACCTCCTTGGCAATGCCATGTATCAATTATTGCAGTGGAATCACCAGCTTACTCCTCAATACCTGCGGGAATTATTACAAGTAAATGAGGGGCACAGCTGAGGGCTTACTTATGATGGCCGTCTTATAAGAGGGCTTGTACAAGGATGAGACCAAGCAGAGGCTAGTCAGATTAGATGTTCGCTAGTCGCCGATAGATACCCTAGCGCCTGATCTTAGCCCACGGCTCCCTCTGCAATTATTGACTGTGCTTTATCCACCATGCAAAAAGCCGATAGCTCCCATTCCCAGGTCCTCTTCTCTTTCAAACATTCTCCAGTTTTCTGTTCTACTGTTTTTCACTCAAAGCATTCTTACCGCGTCCTAACCGCCAATCATCATGAGCCTATATTCTGTTTTACCTACGGATCTCAACGCCCAGTGCCTGCCCAAACACGTCGCCGTTATCATGGATGGCAATGGTCGCTGGGCCAATCAGCGGGGTTTGCCGCGTATTGCCGGGCACAGACAAGGCGCGAAAGTGCTCAAAGACTTACTGCGCTGCTGTAAGGACTGGGGAATCGGTGCCCTCACGGCCTATGCCTTTTCCACTGAAAACTGGCGCAGACCGACGGCTGAGGTCGATTTTCTCATGGTGCTCTTTGAGAAAATGTTGCGCAAAGAGCTAAAGACTATGCACCAGGAGGGGGTTCGCATTCGCTTCATTGGCGATCTCTCTGGCCTATCGCCTGCCTTGCAAGCGGAAATGACCCGAGCGATGGAAGAGACGGCTAACAACACCGCTGTAGATTTTAACGTGGCGATTAACTACGGCAGTCGCAGTGAGATTGTTCATGCTTGCCAGCAAGTCGCTGAAAAGGTGGAGCGTGGAGAGATTGGCTCGCAAGAAGTGAGTGAAGAGCTGATTAGTCAGCATCTGTATACGGCTGGATGTGAAGAACCTGACTTACTCATTCGCACCAGCGGTGAGCAGCGGTTGAGTAACTTCCTGCTCTGGCAGCTAGCCTATACCGAAATGTACTTTACGAATGCCTTTTGGCCTGATTTTGACCGAGGAGAATTTCACCGGGCGTTGCAGGTGTTTCAGGGGCGCGATCGCCGCTTTGGGAATGCCAAGGATGCGGTTGCCGATGTGGCGGTAGCGGTTAAAGAACCTGCTTTGACTGCGTAAGCCCTAGTTCTGACTTTTGGAAATAATCTGTCAGCTATGAGCGAGGTTTGAATCCTTGAAACTGCCATTGAAAAGGTTTAGCCATGGTGCGATTGAAATAATCGATAAAGGCCCAT
>JBCDAG010000323.1:0-8593 GCA_039186165.1 Cyanobacteria bacterium P01_F01_bin.53 | reverse complement strand
GGCTTTCCTTCTGGCTTATACCTCAGTTGCCTGTATGAAAAGGTGGCGAAAACTTACAGACACCAACAAGAATCGCTCATGTGAATAAGCGCTAATACTCAATACAGCCAAACGAATAGCTGTTTCGTAAAAATCCCCTAAGACTCTCTCTTAAACAGTCCCAAGACATCCCTTCAAACATCACCCATATCCAAGAACTACCCTTCAGCAGTATCCAGAGCCAGCTATGGTGCAGACGAGATTACACACACGCTTCTGGCGGTAACGGTGTGAATAAATTGCGCTGTGCTAGGACAGCAACAACGTCTGGTGCAACGGGTTCAAGCAGCGCTCGCACCAGCGCCAGTCGCCCAGCACTATACCGTTCAGCCTCTAAGTCTTGAAGCAGTCGAATAGTTTGAGCAGAAGACAGCTCGCCTGGGTCTCCGTTGGGATCTGGTGCACCTTTGACGCCGGCGATCGCACTCACCAAGCGCTGTGGCCCTAAGCGCACCACCTGCAAAAAGTCAGACAGCGCCTCCACAATCATCTCGTAGCTCTGGGAAGAAAGGTGTGCTCGGTCAAACAACGTTGTGCCTGCAAGGTGATGCGTTGCTTGCATGTTCAGAAAATGCTGAAACAATTCACCCAGCATCGGATGACAACAATACTGGCTCAAATGACGATATTGACTGATGCCCCAACCTTCTAGCACCACTTGAGTAATCAACAACAACACTGAGCGATCTGCACACTCTAGCAAGGCCTCTAAGCGTTGAAAAAAAGCATCGCAACATTTGGGCGTTTGAGCTTGGGGTACTAATGGCCTCAGCTGGGCAAGGTGCATGGCCTTGTGAGCACTGAAGAGGGCATACAGCATTCTCTCTTCAATAGTTTCGGCTAGTAGCGTCATTTTAGCCATATAGCCAACACCAGCCTTTTCGAGGGTATACACCTCCTGCAACAATCCCTGGCAAGCATGCTGCAAAATTTGCGTTTGTTCTTTAGGGGTTGAAGCTTGGAAAATAGTGGCGCGATCAAGGCCAAAAAAATCGGCATTCCAGGGTGGCATCAGCATAGGCCCTATTGCCATCAGGGATTGCTGTCTCAGGGCAGAAATTAAGACTGTGTGCAATTTATGGCTAGGCGCTAGCGCAGGCAATTCTAAGCCCGCAACAATGATGTGTGACGGATTCATAAATCAGCAAGTGACATAACAATTTTTCAGGGTTTCCGGAAGACAGCACAAAGCAACTGTTGAATGTCAATAATCAACGTGAATAAAAAGCGTTAGCCATAGTATGCTGACCCATCCTGAGAAGTTGAAAGGGCTACCCTGTAGTCATCTAATACAGCCTGAAGCAGGGTGAAACAAACCGAAACTGAGGGAATTTATCAGTGCGCATGTCCATAAGGAGACTGAAAAAACAACATCCCAGCAATCAACAATAACAACACGAACAAAATGCCAAACACAACAAACCAGCCCTTTGTAGACTCTGTTGTGGGATGATACTTGGGATAGAGCTTGCGGCGCACTATTTTTCCACCTTGCAGGTGCTGAAACACAATCGCAGGGACATCAGCCGGGTACACATTGGAATACCAAACAGCCTTTGGCGTGTCTGCTAGCTTAGGCACTGGCCCGTTCTCAGACTGGTTTTCGGGCGCCTTCTCTGGCTGCCGCGCTGACTGATTCTCTGGGGTTACCAGCACCATCGGGCCGTTTCCGCACTCGCCCAGGCACCCAGAGCGCTTCACGACCACGTCATCGGATATCTGTGATTGAGAAACTTGCGATTGCAACGCTGCGAGCACCTTGGCTGAGCCCTGCTGCGAACACGTCGTATTTTTACAAACCAGAACAGTACGGGACATGGCTAAAGAGAACGTTCAGGATCATCTCAATATCTAACGCAGGATACTTAAGGGCCACTTAAACCGGAACATCTAAATCGGGCCGACTTCAAAGGGCTGAATCTGTAAAAAGTCTTTCACCGCTGCCGCTGTTGGCATAGAAGCCTGGGCACCCGCACGGGTCACGGCTAAAGCAGCCACCGCACTGGCGTAATTAATCGCAGGTCGCAGAATATCGTGGTCACTCAAATTCCAGCCATTGACACCCTTGTCCCGATTCACCCGCGTTAGGGCAGCCGCTAGGCCACCATTAAAGGCATCGCCAGCAGCAACGGTATCCACCACTTCCACTGGGAAAGCGGGCACTGCAAACGTACCTGCGGCTGAGGCACACACGGAGCCCTGCTTACCGAGCTTCACAATGACCACCTCTATGCCCTGGCGCTGAAGGGTTTCTGCCGCAGCGATCGCACCTTTCGCATCCTTCACGGGTTGCCCTGTGAGTGCCGCGGCCTCCGTTTGATTCGGCGTGAGGATAGAAATGTACTCACAAAAATCAGCCGCCAGTGGCTTCTGGTTTAAGGGAGAGGCAGGGGCCGGATCTACAATCACCGTCAAACCTGCCTGGTGCGCCAGCGCTGCCGCCTTTTCCACAATCATCAACGGGATTTCAAACTGCACAAGCAGCACACTCGCCTGGGGAAAGTACGGCATCAGCTGGGCCAGATCTTCCTCATCGACCTCACCATTGGCCCCTGGAACGACCACAATTTGATTGTCGTAGGGTGCAACCGTAATCCAAGCCGTTCCAGACGGCTGTTTGGAACTCGTAGACACCCCTCGCAAGTCAATTTTTTCGTTCATCAGACGCGATCGCAGCACCTTGCCAAAATCATCATCACCCACCCGGCCCACCATGGCCGTACTCGCCCCCAGCCTGGCTGCGGCCACCGCCTGATTGGCGCCTTTACCACCCGGCACCATCACCGACCCGTGCCCTGTGATCGTTTCCCCCGGCAACGGCAGGCGATCCACACGGGCCACCAAATCCATATTCAAACTGCCCAATACCACCACATCCATATGGACCGCTCACCCCTGTATTCACCAACCTTTAAACTCGCAAGTTCTGCTTAATTTTTCTAATGCTCAAATTTTAGGCCTAATTCGAAGTGAGATCATTCGGATTCAGCAGCATCATCTGACTTTTTGCCAAATTTTACCGGTGGCCTATCCGAACTCCAGCCCCACCACACCGTGTCGCACTCGCACTGGTAAAACTCTTGCCACTTACGCTTACGCCCTTCTGTATAGACGGGCGCACGACGGTTCAGCCATACGGCTTTGGCTTCTCGGCTGCCTGCACCACAGGCAGGGCAGCCAAAGGGCTGGGCATGCACAGCATCTTTTGTCCAACTGGGTGGAAACGGCGCAAATGCATCCATAGAGCAAGGATGACTCCCAAGCACAATAACGACACTTTCCATTATGGCGTGTTAATCCCTGAAGCACCCCTGCCCCATCAGAGGGTTTACACCATCGGCCAGGCAGCAGATGAGAAGGCTCACACTACACCTTTAGATTTGTGGCTGTCCCGTTAAGAAACTATAGTTAATCTAAAGAAAACATTACAGATGGTATCTCTCCTGTGAAAGCCATAACCCTGCTTGGTTCGACTGGTTCTATCGGCACCCAAACCCTCGATATTGTCGAGCACAATCCCGATAAGTTTCGCCTAGTGGGCATCGCCGCTGGCAGCAATGTCGCCTTGCTCGCTAAGCAGGTACTGAAGTTCAAGCCGGAAATCGTTGCCATCTGTGATGAAAGTAAGTTTGAAGCCCTAAAAGAAGCCGTTGCTTCCCTCGATCCGCAGCCCATTCTCCTCGCCGGGGAAGCCAGCATTGCCGAAGTGGCTCGCTATGGGGATGCTGAAGCCGTCGTTACGGGCATCGTGGGCTGCGCGGGCCTACTGCCAACCTTAGCCGCCATTGAAGCTGGGAAAGATATTGCCCTCGCCAATAAAGAAACCCTGATTGCGGGCGGTCCAGTCGTGTTGCCCATGGCTAAAAAGCATGACGTAAAGCTGCTGCCCGCCGACTCTGAGCACTCGGCCATTTTCCAATGCCTACAGGGCGTTCCTGATGGCGGCTTGCGGAGAATTTTGCTCACCGCCTCCGGCGGTGCTTTCCGCGATTGGCCCGTAGAAGATTTGCCCAAGGTCACCATGGCCGATGCGATTAAGCACCCAAACTGGTCCATGGGGCGCAAAATCACGGTGGATTCAGCCACGCTGATGAACAAGGGCCTAGAGGTGATTGAAGCGCATTACCTCTTTGGTATGGATTACGACAATATTGATATTGTGATTCATCCCCAGAGCATTATTCACTCCCTGATTGAATTGCAAGATACCTCCATGCTGGCGCAGCTGGGCTGGCCTGATATGCGTCTGCCACTGCTCTATGCCCTCTCCTGGCCCGAGCGCATCTACACCGATTGGGAGGCTTTAGATCTGGTTAGGTCAGGCGACCTTACCTTCCGTGACCCGGATCATGCAAAGTATCCTTGCATGGACTTAGCCTACGCAGCAGGCCGAGCAGGCGGCACGATGACGGCAGTGCTAAACGCGGCCAATGAACAAGCCGTAGCGCTCTTCCTAGAAGAGAAAATTCATTATCTAGAGATTCCGAAGGTGATTGAGAAGGTGTGCGATCGCCACAAAAACGACCTCAATGCGAACCCTAGCCTGGACGATATTTTGGCGGTGGATCAGTGGGCACGCACAGCCATCACTGATCTGAGTGCGGCATTGGCCTAACGTACTGGCATGCAGCATTAGAAGTAGACATCGGTATCAGTGTAGAAAGAAGATATCCCAGTGTTTTACACTGCATAACGAGAAAGGAAAGGAGCCTAGAGGGGCAGCATGGAAATAGCATTAACCATTGGTGCAGTTGCGATCGCAGCCATCGTATTCTTCTGGCTCCTAAAAGTCGTCAAATCCACCCTCAAGACGGCCTTGCTCGTCGGCTTCTTCCTATTAGGACTCTGGCTTGCCTTTGGCATCGGTCCCCTACAGGTATGGGAAACCATTCGGAACTGGCTCCCTGATTTTCTATTCACAGAAGGCGCTGGAACCAGCACCTGATAAGCGTCTTGTCTTGCTTTGCTTTGTAAGTTGTAGAGAGAGAGCCTACGTGTAGACAGCCCTTACCCCTGCCCGTTGGGCAGATAGCTCTTCACGACTCGGCCAAAGCAACGGATCAGCTCATGGTAACCGGCACTGACGGGATGGCTTAAGTCCGTAATCGAATCGATGCCAATACCATTACGGCCCTTCTCCTTACCTGAGCTGTGAATGTATTGGCCATCCTCTAAGTACAAAGCCACATGGGTCGTGCGCTCCGGCGTGCCAAAGAAAATCAGATCCCCTGGCTGCAATTCGGAAGCTGAAATGCGGTGGGTAAAATCTTCCTGCTGGTGAGAATCACGCGGCAACGGAATCCCCGCAGCAAGAAACGCTGACTGTACCAACCCCGAGCAATCGTAATGGGGCGCAGTGGTCCCACCCCAAAGGTATTCATTCGGTACGTCCATCGCCGCTTTGGCAAAGGCAATCACTTCAGGTAGCCTTGCTTGGATATCGGTCTCACTGAGCACGGGGGCTTGGTACTTTTCCGTGACCGGGGTCAGATCTTTAATATGGGCAGCGGCAATCCAGCCCAGGTAGTCGTCTTTGCAAATACAAACGCGGATGGCGCTCTCATCTTTGGTAATTTCTAGCACCCGCAGTAAGTGACCAGTATCCGCCTGGGTCACTAAGCCATGGCAAGCGGGCGTTTTGTATAGGTCAATGGGGCGATCGCATCTATAGGGATTAGCTAATCTCCGATAAATTCCATCTTGCAAATCTTCTAGCGTCAGCATATTCCCCGTATCACCTTTCACACTTGATTAAAAAGCTAAAACCCGAACCAATCGTCAAGGCTAAAATTCCAACTATTTGCCCCCTAATCATTCAAAACCCAATTCAAAACCCAATGTCAAACCCGATAGGGCGAACGATAAGTCACCTTACCCTAAAGCGTCAACTGGCAAATCATGACTCAGGCGTAATTATTCAGACCCAATCCTCCAAAAGCACCCCTCACCCACAGGCTCAAACCCCAGCAAATCAGACACCCCAAGCGCAATAGGAGCAATTGCTGAATCAACCAGCGACTAAGGCATTTGCCCATTCCTGTTATCTAAAGCTAGAAACACCCCGGCCCAACAAGGTAGGCTAAACGAAGCTTACGAGTTATCTAAAACTCATTACATTTGCCTTGTCCAAGCAAACGTTGTCTTAACGACAGACACTGGCCGCAGAGACAATGGCAATGGCAAACACCACCGCAAAGATCTAGGTTCTATGACTACCACCCTTTCCCCAACCCCTGCAATTGACAATAGCCATCTCAAGTCCGTCGGTGAGCTAGATGTTCCAGCACGGCTATTGCTTGGCCCTGGCCCTTCCAATGCGGACCCCGCCGTCGTCGCCGCCATGGATCGTCAGCCCATTGGCCACCTCGACAAGGCCTACCTCCAGCTCATGGATGAAGTGCAGGAGCTGATGCGCTACACCTGGCAAACGGATAACCGCATGACCTTGCCCGTGAGTGGTACTGGCTCTGCGGCGATGGAAGCCACCTTTGCCAACGTCATAGAACCCGGCGATAAGGTGATGGTGTGTGTGAATGGCTACTTTGGCCATCGCATGATGGATATGGCCGGTCGCTACGGGGCTGAAATCAGCCAAATTAACCGCCCTTGGGGTGAGGTATTCACCCTGGAGGAAATCCGCGCAGGCCTAGAAGCCAATCGTCCGCAGATTATGTCCATCGTCCATGCAGAGACCTCCACAGGGGTGTGTCAGCCCATGGACGGCATTGGTGAGTTGTGCCGTGAGTTTGACTGCTTGCTAATTCTTGATACGGTCACCAGCATGGGTGGGGTGCCGCTCTTTATTGACGAGTGGGGCGTGGATTTGGCCTATAGCTGTAGCCAAAAAGGACTGAGCTGCCCTCCGGGTAGTTCGCCCTTTACGATGGGCGATCGCGCACTGGCAAAACTGCAAAACCGCAAGGGCAAAGTGGCCAACTGGTATTTGGATATGTCCTTACTGGCGAACTACTGGGGCCAAGGACGCACCTACCACCACACTGCGCCTGTGAACATGACCTATGCCATCCGCGAAGCGTTACGCATTGTGGCGGAAGAAGGCCTGGAAGCTCGCTGGAAGCGTCATGAAGATGCAGCAGAGCGTCTGTATGCGGGACTTGCAGACATGGGCATTGAGTGCTTGGTACCCCGTGAGTACCGTCTGCACACCCTCACCACTATTCGCATTCCTGACGGTGTGGATGGCAAAGCGGTCACCAGTCGCCTGATTGATGAGCACAATATGGAGCTGGGCGGTGGCCTGGGGGACTTGGCGGGTCAGGTATGGCGATGCGGCCTGATGGGCTACAACGCAACACCTGAGAATGTTGATAAGTTCCTGGCTGCTTTGAAAGCTGTGCTTGCATAGGGAGAATATTTTTTCTTCTGTAGATTCTGGCTAGTCGTTTCTGGCTAGTCGTTTCTGGTTAGTAAAGAGAACAAACACGAAAGCCTCTGCCATCATTTGTGATGACAGGGGCTTTCTGCTGAAAAATATCGTGTGTTTTACACAGACTGACTGCCCCACGCTAGGCTATTAGCATCTTGTGGCTAGTCCTTGTGGCATCCCTCATTATGATTGCAACCCCACACCCTCAAAAGATGACTGCTGAAGAGTATTTACAGTGGGAGTCATTGCAAGAACTTCGCTATGAATATTGCAATGGCGAAGTCCTTGCAATGACGGGCGGGACGAAAGGACACAATAGATTAGCGCTCAACCTATACAGTGCAGTTGAACAGCAGGTTGACACAAATGGCTGTGAGATCAATGTCTCAGATGTGAAAGTTCAGCTAGGTGAGGGATTGTCTTATCGCTATCCAGATTTGGTTGTTAGCTGCGATGAGCGCGATAAAGAAGAGTCTCAGTTTTATCGTTTTCCAAAGCTGATTGTAGAGGTCCTTTCTCCAAGTACAGAATCAACCGATCGAGACGACAAGTTTCAGGAATACATTCAGATTCCAACCTTGGAAGAATATGTGTTGATTAGCGCTAAGCGAATGCAGGTGGAATGCTTTCGCAGAGGAGAGGGACGAATGTGGTTGTACTTTCCTTACAAAGCGGGTGAACAGGTGGAAATTGCCAGTATGGGCATTGAGTTGCCGATTGAACGGCTTTATAGAAATGTTCGGCTAGACTCTGCAAGCTAGACTCCTAGTCGTTACTTTTGAGCTGTTACTTTTGTTCCGGCACTTTTGTTCCGTCGCTCTGAAGGGTAGTGACTGTTCCTATGCTCGTTGCACAATGCCGAGCCCTTCCAACAGTTGCGGATCGTCTTCTAGGGCGATTTTGGCGATCGCCAAATAATCACTCAGCCAGTCTTGCAATTCATCGAGCGCAGCATCTCTCTTTTGTGTAGCGGCCTGCGCATCCCCTTTCTCTTCTTCTTGTTTAAGATTCGCAGCTTCGATAACTTTGAGCTGAGTCAGGCCTGTTTTCAGTTTCCGTTCTGTAATGCCAAACTCTTGTAGTGCTTTCAGGATGTCTTTGTTGCCCATCGCATTTTTATAAAACTGAGTCGCCTGGGCCATCCAACCTGAGAGACTCTTTTTGCGG
>JBCDAG010000322.1:0-8599 GCA_039186165.1 Cyanobacteria bacterium P01_F01_bin.53 | reverse complement strand
GGATATATTGCAGATACGGGACTGGGTTACAACAATGCCCGAGGGTATGGCTGGGTCACTCAAAACACAGCGGGTGCAGCGAATGTGACGCCGTTGGATTTGAGGTCAGCGACACGCGATCGCAATGCGGCAGGTACAGAACAATCACTCGATACCCTTATTCACTTGCAGCGCCCTGGTCTGGCCGGTGGTTGGGAATACAACATCGCCAATGGCGACTACCTTGTCAGGGTTGCTTTGGGCGATGCGAGCTACTTCGATAGTCGTCACCTGCTTCGAATAGAGAATGAGGTATTTGCGTCGAGCTTCACACCCAGTGCCGGTGAGCCTTTCTCTGTGGTGACCGGTCAGGTAACGGTAACCGATGGACGCTTGAGCTTAGATGCCATTGGTGGCGAGAATACGAAGATTAATTATCTTGAAATCGAGGCAGTCTCGTCTGAGCAAACCGATGATACGACTGGTGATACGACAGACGATACGACTGGTGATACGACAGACGATACGACTGGTGATACGACAGACGATACAACCGGTGATACGACTGGTGATGGTGATACGACAGATGATGGCGATACCACAGGCAATGGTGACACCACAGGCGATACAACTGGTGATGGTGACACTACGGATGATACGACAGGTGACACCACAGACGATACGACTGGCGATACGACGGGTGACACCACAGATGATATCGATAGTCTGATTGAGCCGATTCGGATTAACTTCCAATCTAACGGTGCACCGGTCCCCCAGGGCTTTACTGCTGATACCGGGCTCGGTTACGACAATGCCCGAGGGTACGGTTGGGTCACTCAAAATACTGTAGGTCAGGCGAATGTGACGCCGTTGAATTTGAGATCAGCGGCACGCGATCGCAATGCGGCAGGTACAGAACAATCACTCGATACCCTCATTCATTTGCAGCGCCCTGGCCTAGCAGGTGGCTGGGAGCACAACATTGCCAATGGCGATTACCTTGTCAGAGTCGCCTTGGGTGATGCAAGCTACTTTGACAGTCGCCACTTGCTAAGGATTGAGAATCAGGTGTTTGCGCCTAGCTTCACTCCGGATGCAACCTCTCCTTTCTCTGTGGTGACAGGGGTGGTGAGTGTAACGGATGGTCGCCTGAGCGTGGATGCCATTGGCGGTGACAATACCAAGATTAACTATATCGAAATTGAGGCGATCGCAGCCGGACAACCCACACTCGGCGGTGCCTTCGACGGTACGAGTGAGCTGGTGAATGGCGAAAGAGATGTTGCGACTGACGCATCTTTCTCCTTTGGTATTAACGCACAATCGAGCACTGATGTTGTCGAAGCCAGCTCTGTGACAATAGAGACCGTTAAACTCGTTCGGACGGCTGATGGGGCTGTGGTGGCAGGCACCGCTAATACAACGGGTGGCCGTGACTCCATCAGCTTTACGCCCGACGCACCGCTATCCCCCAATACGCAATACACTCTTCTAGTAGATGGGGTCACGAACGAAGCTGGTGCCGAATTTGTGCCTGCTTCTCGGACCTTCACGACTGGCGGTAACGCTAATGACGGAAATAACGGTGGCGGTACCACGGGTCCCAATCCGATCACTGAGGGCATCATGTTTGATCGCAGTAGCGCCTTTAGTGGTAGCCTACTCTCTAGCGTTGTCGTTAGCCCTGACAATCAAAAGCTCTACGCCGCGACCCTCAATGGTTTGATTCGTCGATGGGACATTGACCAAACCACAGGTGCCCTCTCGAATCAGCAAACCTTCGATATCGGCGGTTCTAACGGACCTCGTGCCATTATCGGTATTGAGTTTGACCCCACCAACCCCAGCCGCCTGTGGTTCTCTCATAACGACACCATTTTCCAGGCACCCGCTGCGAACTTTACCGGCAAACTCTCCTACCTCGACCTAGGCGAAGGCGATGCCTTTACCGCCGAGGTGACTGACTACGTCACAGGCCTGCCCCGTTCTATTCGTGACCACCTTTCCAACAGTATTGAATTTGGTCCAGATGGTTCGTTGTATCTTACCCAGGGTTCTAACTCAGCCCAGGGCCGAGCGGACAATGCTTGGGGTAACCGTGAGGAAAACCTTCTGACCGCCGCTATCCTCAAAATTGACCCCAATCGCACGCCTCCGGCAGGTGGCTTTGATGTGCAAACCGAAGATGGCGGCAACTACGATCCTTTTGCCGATAATGCACCTGTTACCTTGTATGCCACCGGTACCCGCAACGCCTACGATTTGGTGTGGCACTCCAACGGTCAGCTTTATGTGCCGACCAATGGATCTGCTGCTGGGGGTAATACACCGGATGATCCAACCACGGCTACCAATGAGGGCCTGCAAAATGTTGTGATTCAATCCGACTATCTCTATCGAGTAGAAGAAGGTGGCTATTATGGCCATCCCAATCCGTCACGAGGGGAATATGTGCTCAATGGCGGTAATCCTACCACAGGCGTTGAACCCGCAGAGGTGGCTGCCAGTGGTGGTCGTAGAGGTTATGAAGTGGGTATACAGCCCGATGATAACTATCGCGGCTTTGCCTTTGACTTTGGCTTCAATCGCTCACCCAATGGCTCTATTGAGTATCGTTCTAATGCCTTTAATGATCAGCTGAGTGGTCGCCTATTGGTGACTGAATATTCAGGTGGTGATCAAATTCGCAGTTTAACCTTTGATGCCAATGGCAATGTGACGGGTGACGACGTTATTGCTACAGGCTTTAACAATCCGTTGGATTTAATCGAGCACACGCCAAGCGGGCGGCTCTACGTTGTGGATGATGGCGGGATTACGCTCCTGACGCCTGAAGTGCCCCCGACTAGCCTAAATGGTGATACCGACAATGACACCGTTGGCGGTGATGATAGTGGTAACGACGCTATTAATGATGTCTTTACAGAACTGCCCTTAGTCGATAGCAACAACAACCAACGCATTGAAATTTTGCCTCTGGGTGATTCGCTGACGCGAGGCGAGGATGCTGTGACTGACGTGGCGCTGAGCAATGGATACCGTGATAATTTACAAGCGCTGTTAAGAAGTAACAATATCGACTTCGATTTCCTGGGCTCTCGCAATCATGGTGAGGCTAGCAGCGAATTTGATACCGACCATGATGGATTTGGCGGTTCCAGAATTGGCGGGATTGCCGATCGGGTTGCAAATGGCTTGTTGGATAATATTCAACCGGAAGTCATTCTGTTGACCTTAGGTACTAACGACTTACGCTCTACTGGAACAGGCATTAACGTTCTTCTCAATCAGCTCGGCAACTTAATCGATAATATTAAGGCGATCGCACCACTGAGCAACCTGATTGTTTCTTCTGTTCCCCCTGTGAATACGGCGGTAAATGGGATTAGTGCGACGTTTGCTGACCGTGTAGAGCAGTTTAATCAGGGCCTCCCTGGGTTAGTCGCTTCTAGGGTGGGGCAACAGGTGAGCTTTGTGGATGCCTTCGGCTCGCTGAATGCCACGTCGGACCTCTCCGGTGACGGATTCCATCCCAATGAAACTGGGTATGGGAAAACGGCGCTTGCCTTCTTTGATGCCATTGACACCGTACTAACCGAAGGCGGTCTGAGATTGACCGGTACAAGCAACAATGATGTGCTCACGGGTGGTCCTAACAATGATGTGCTTATGGGCCTAGCTGGCAACGACTTGCTCTCCGGTGGCATCAACGAAACGTCAGCGCAAATCGATGTCTTAAATGGTGGCGGTGGGAATGATACCTTCGTAGTTGGAGATAGTTACTCCAATGCTGGTGACCAAGACTATGCATTGCTCCAGAGCTTTGACACGGCGACTGATACGATTCGTCTTGGCGCTGGTAGCTATCAATTAGCCAATACCGCGAGTACTCTCTTGCCGACAGGTGCGGGCATTTATGAAGGTAGTGAGCTGTTGGCCATTGTTGAAGGTTCTACTGCTGAGCAGTTGGATATCAACGCAGACTACTTCACAACATAAACAATCCAGAAAGCTCTCTTGCTAAAACACACAAAGGCTCTTCATCGCTACAGCGTTAATTCGTAGCGATGAAGAGCCTTTGTGTATTCCCTACTTCACGATATAAACAAGTACAAAAAAAGTCGATGAATTATAGTATTTAAAGGATTCAAACTCTTTAGAGAAGCGACTTCTAAACAACACGAATTCTTAAAACTTGGAGAATTCTCAAACGCATTTTCTTTGATACCATCACTTACGAAGGGGCGTAGGAATCAAGAAATCCACCTTTCTTGGTACTTACGCTTCTTCTTCATCATGGTGCAATCAGTATTTCGGCTGTTTTATATTTAAGCCTCTTTTTTTGTTGAGAGATGTATTGGCGTTGCTCAACAAACAGGCCTAAGGACACCTCCCTTAAAGTGCTCTACCCTGCAACCCCCAGCACTCCAAAGTCCTCCGAAAAGCACTATGAATAATCCTATTAAAATCGTCACACTGGGAGATTCTATTACCCACGCTGCGAGAGGGTACAACTCCTACCGTAGAAACCTCTGGAATCGTCTTGCTAAAGATGGTTATATTGTTGATTTTGTCGGTTCTCAAAACCAGACATATCATGGGACTCGCTTCCCAGATTCGAAGTTTGATCATGATCATGAAGGTCACTCAGGCTGGCGAATTGATGAAATCAATAAAGGTCGGCGAGATCGGCCTGCCGAAGGTAGCTTGCCTAAATGGCTAAAGACCTACACGCCTGATATTGCTCTGGTTCACTTAGGGTCTAACGATGTATTTCAGAATCAGTCAGCAGCCTCTTCTGCCGCTGAACTCAAGCAAACAATTCAGATTCTGAGAAACGACAATCCCAATATTGCTATTTTCCTAGCGCAGTTGATTCCTGCCGAAGTTGCCAAACTGAATCAGGGGATCAAGCAGCTCAATGCGCTAATCCCTAGGGTTGTTGCGGATACTAATCGGAAGAATTCACCGGTGATTTTGGTGGATCAGCACAAGGGTGTTGACGCAGCCAAGAGCACCTATGACAGAATCCATCCCAACAAAAAGGGCGAAGCTGAAATGGCTCGTCGGTGGTTTGCTGCGCTGAAGCCTTATTTAGAGAGTTTGGATTCGAGCCCACCAGCGCCCGCTGCCCCTCCTATCCCTAAGAGCAATCTCACCCAATCGAAAACAACCTTACAGGCAGAAAATGCCTCGCTCACGGGTGCCATCGTTCGGAATGCCTTTTCAGGTGCCCAAGGGACGGGTTATGTTGACTTCGTAAAACCGAGGGGTGAGGCTGTTGAATGGTCTGTTAATTCTAAAAAAGCCGGTTCTCAAACCCTGAGCTTCCGCTATGCGCTCGGTGTTAAACGCAGTCGTAATCTGGCCCTAGAGATCAATGGTCGCAGGGTCCGCAAGTTGACATTTGGCTCCACGGGCATTGGCCGTTCTGGCTGGCGCACCTGGGAAAATCGGCTGGTCAATGTCTCTTTGGCCAAAGGCAACAACACCATTCGGCTGGTTTCCATCGGGCATAGCGGACCTAACATTGATAGCTTGACCGTTGCGGGCACTCAAGGAACTGTTAGCACACCCAAACCCAAACCCGTACCCACGCCAAAACCGGCACCAGCACCGGCACCTGTTCCCACGCCCGCGCCCACCCCAAATCCATCACCACCGCCAAACTCCAAAAAAGTGACTTTGCAGGCCGAATCTGCCAAGTTAACCGGCGCGGTTATTGATAACGAACACGGTGGCGCTCAAGGCCGGGGCTATGTGGACTTTGTAAATCCCAGTGGAGAGGCTGTGGAGTGGACCGTTAATACCAAAGCGGGTGTCCAATCCATTAGCTTTCGCTATGCATTAGGCTCTCCGGCCAGTCGCAAGATGGCTGTAGAAGTGAACGGTAAGCGGGTGAGTACCGTGGCCTTTAATTCCACGGGCGCAGGCGCTGCTGGCTGGAGCAACTGGCGCAGCAAATCTGTGAAGGCGGCGCTGAAAAATGGCAACAACAAAATTCGCCTGCTTGCTATTGGTGATAGCGGCCCCAATATCGATAGCATTACCATTGCAGGGACTGCTGGCACGGGTGGTACACCAACCCCTAAACCGGCACCAACGCCTAAACCAACGGCCACTCCTAAACCAACGCCCACACCAACAGCGTCCGCACCAACAACATCCACACTGACCTTGCAAGCAGAGTCCGCCAAACTTAAGGGCGCAGTGGTTGATAACACCCACGCGGGTGCCCAGGGTAGGGGCTATGCCGATTTCGTTAAGCCCAGTGGAGATTCTGTTGAATGGACGGTGAATACCAAAGCTGTTTCACGTTCTATTAGCTTTCGCTATGCCCTGGGGTCACCGGCTAGCCGTAGCCTTGCCCTAGAGGTGAATGGCAAAAGAGTCCGTAATGTTAAGTTCATCTCTACCGGCACTGGCGCTTCTGGTTGGCAAAACTGGCGACAACAATCTGTGAATGTTGTCTTGGCCAAAGGTAAAAACATTATTCGATTGGTCGCTACTGGGCAAAGTGGACCCAATATTGATAGCCTTACCATTACCCAGTCAAAGGGTTCAACCGGTGCCAATGTCAGTAACGGTGCCATTGAAAGTGATGCCGTGAGTACCTCAAACAACAACATCCTAACGGGCAATAATGGTAATAATTCACTGGTGGGGACCAATGGTAACGACGTCCTCAATGGCCGTGGTGGCAACGACTCCCTCTCGGGTAAGGCGGGCAACGACGTCCTCAATGGTAATGCCGGTAACGATATCCTGCTCGGGGATATGGGTAATGATGTCCTCAATGGCGATGCTGGCAACGATACTCTCATCGGTGGCCCGGCCAGTAATGGCCCACAAATAGATAGGCTGAACGGCGGTGTCGGCAGAGATATTTATGTCGTGGAGTCTATTTATAATGATGCGGGTAATCGGGACTATGCGCTGATTCAGACCTTTAACCCCGCTGAGGATAGAATTCGTTTGGGTAAAGGTAGCTATCAGCTGAAAGCGACGCCTGGCGACTTACCGAGTGGTACGGGCATCTATGAAGGCAATGAGTTATTGGCCATTGTTGAAGGTACAGCGGTTAACCGGTTGGATATCAACGCGGCCTATTTTGTTGCATAAACGCACTCAGGAATGATCCCAGGTTCTGATGTGCGCGTGTTTGAAAATAAGAGGCTAGCTGGCACGGTAAAGCGTGAAACAGCCATGTGACTCATCAATTACTAGATGGGGCATATGGCTGATTTTGTTGCGAATACGAAGCCTGAAGCGACCATCTTTCCCTATCTTGTACATATAAATGAAAGACTTGAGTGGAATCTCCTTCTTTTTTGGGTATTCCTCCTCCGAGTCCCCAGAGAAGTTCTCTTCTGGTAATCGTTCATCAACCTATGTCTTGAATTTTCTCAAGCGCTATACTCAAATAGCTAACAGTGATTTTGGATAAGATGAACCAGGAACACCTGAAAAATCTCAATAAAGGAAAAATATATTGGAATACATGGAGAGAGGATCATCCAGAAATTTGGCCAGATCTCACCAGGGCTGAACTAACTGATATGACCCCACGTCTCAGATATCCCCTAAAGCGAAGAGATTTCAGAGGATTTAACTTTAGCCATACTTATCTTGGGATGACAGATCTCAGGGCCGTAGATTTATCTAAGGCTAATCTATCTTTCGCTAAATTAAATGGAGCGAATCTTTCTGAGGGAATTTTGTCTGAGGCAAATCTTCAACAAGCAAACCTTGAGGATGCAAACCTCACCAAGACAGTCCTTTTTGGGGCGAATTTAAGCGGTATCTACACCAGCCTTGTAGGTGCTGATCTTACTAGTGCAGATTGTAGAAATGCAAGATTTTGTCAAGCGAGATTGGCGATAACGAACCTCCACAAAGCAAATTTCAGCAATGCTGATTTACGGGAATCCAATTTGAATGGTGCACGATTGATAGAAACAGTTTTTAAAGATGCAGATCTGTCAGGCAGTTCAGTTTGGGGCGTGTCTGCGTGGGATTTAGATTTAGAGGGTGCAACCCAATCAGAACTCATTATTACACCTAAAGACGCTCCAAGAATAACGGTGGATGATTTAGAAATAGCACAATTTCTATACTTGCTGCTAAACAATCAAAAACTTCGGTATGTGATTGATAATATCACTACTAGAACAGTTTTAATTCTGGGGCGATTCACCCCAGAGCGTAAGCAGATATTAGATGAAATACGAGGAGCTTTGAGGCGGAATAACTTGATCCCCTTAATGTTTGATTTCGCTCGCCCTAGCGATCGAGATTTTACAGAGACAGTTTTAACACTCGCAGGGCTGTGTAGATTTGTGATAGCTGATATCACAAATCCGAGTTCCAGCCCACTTGAGTTACAAGCAATAGTACCAAATTTTATGATTCCTGTTGTTCCTATTTTACAAGAAGGTGAATCTCCCTTTGCAATGTTTCGTGATCTTGAAAACAAGCATACTTGGGTTTTAGATATTATAGAATATGACTCTGCAGAGAATTTGGTAAAAGTATTAGACTGGAGTCTGGCAAAAATAGACTGTAATTGAAGGAAAGAGCCACACCATAGTAGATTCAGGCTAATAACCAAACCAGC
>JBCDAG010000321.1:0-8636 GCA_039186165.1 Cyanobacteria bacterium P01_F01_bin.53 | reverse complement strand
GTGTTTGCCAGTGAGAATACCTCCCACGGTCCTGTCAGGTCAAGAAGTGCCACTTGCGGGAACGCAATAAACACAACACGGCGAGATTTTCCCTTTGAAGCATCTATGTGGCGTTTTTTCATCTAGTTCCCTTTATTTCTTGGCGTGGCCGAATTTGTCGGAATATTGTCATTTACGCCAATTATAACGTCAAGTATAACTGTGATTGTGTTGGGTATTGGACTCAGCGCATTGAGTAAATGACATCATAGAGGAGAAAAAATGACTGATTTACCAACCAACTGGCCCCACTACATTATCGGCATTGTGATCTATCCCGGTATGACCACATTGGACATCGTTGGCCCGCAAACGGTGTTTGCTGGGTTGCCTAACGTTGACATTCATCGCGTTTGGAAAACCCTAGAGCCTGTGACCGGAGACGATGGCATGGTTGTTGTGCCAGATACTACGTTTGCGGATTGTCCACCGGTCGATGTCATCTGTATCGGCGGCGGTCGTGGACAGAGCGCAATTGTCGATGCCCCTGAGATACTTAGTTTTCTAAAAGCGCAAGGCGAAAAAGCTAAGTTTGTGACCTCCGTTTGCGGCGGCTCTGAGTTTCTAGGCAAAGCAGGGCTGCTCGAAGGCTATCGCGCCGCTACTCACTGGGCCGCCCGTCCGCTGCTTGCTAAATTGGGCGTTGAAGTCGGCACCGAGCGTGTGGTTATAGATCGCAATCGGATGACGGGCGGCGGTGTCACAGCCGGGATTGACTTTGGTTTAACGGTTGCCAAAGTCCTCTACGGTGAAGATGTTGCCAAAATCAACCAGCTTTTGATGGAATACGACCCAGCGCCGCCTTACGATGTGGGCTCACCAGAGAAAGCGGGGCCTGAGCTGGTAGAAAAATCGATGCAGTACATGATCCAGACAATGGGTGCCAAACTATAACCACTCATCAGTACGTTGTATGGAAGACGATCGTCTCAAGTTGATATCGACACTACAGTCAAATATTCGAATTGCGGCTGTAGCTGAAGGTGTATCGTTGCTTGCTTTGCTATTGGTCGCGGTTCCTTTGAAGAGATTAGCTGACCTTGAGATAGCTACGGCAATTGCAGGCCCTTGTCACGGTTTTTTCTTAGTCGTTTATCTTGTCTTATTGATCGAAGCGGTCGCGGCAGAAGCGCTACCTATTCTAGTGCTTCTGCTAGCTGTTGTTGTTGCGCCTGTTCCATTTGCCACGTTCATTATTGAACGGAAGTTTTTATCACAGATAGCTCAAGAATCGGAGTAATGGCTTATACCCTCCTGAAAGTCTTTCACATTACCGCAATGGCGCTTTGGCTAGGTGGAATGTTCACCTTCTCAATTATCGGCACTATTGCGGATAAAGAGAATGCAGCCGCGTTGCGCACTCTTTTTGGAAAAATCGTAACGCCAACAATGCTGGCAACTTGGGCTGCTGGCCTGAGTTTAGCGACGATTGGTGGCTGGTTTAATATCGCTACATGGCCCCTTGTAAAGATCACAGGTGCTTTCATTTTGTCTGGTGTACATGGAATGGTTGCAGGCCGTTTGACACGACGTGCTAGTGAAGAATACGCAAATGAATGCGCTAGTAAAGAACAAACCTCTGACGTTTCACTCTCGATAGCAGCACCAGTTGTTACAGCGCTAGTTATGGTTATCCTCATCTTTGTCGCGACGGCCAAGCCATTCTAGATATCAATTGATAGAAACAACAATATATGCAATCGAAGAGGATTATGGCCCCGGTTTTAGAGGTGAAAGATCTGACCAAGCACTTTGGTCAAATGCTTGTTTTACGCGGTGTGAATCTATCGGCAGAGCGAGGCACGGTACTGGGTGTGCTAGGGCCAAATGGGGCTGGAAAGACAACGACGATTAACTGTTTGACAACGCTGCTGGTGCCGGATGGGGGCGTGGCGAAGATTGCAGGATATGACGTCGTGGATGACCCAGCGGCGGTGCGTTCTCTTATTGGTTTAACAGGGCAATTTGCGGCGGTGGATGAGATGCTGACAGCTAGAGAGAATCTAGTTTTGTTTGGGCGATTACTAAGGCTGAGCAAAAAGGTTGCGAAGCGGCGAGCGGATGAGTTGCTGACTCAATTTGAGCTGACTGAGGCGGGTAATCGGTCGGTCAAAACGTTTTCGGGTGGGATGCGGCGACGACTAGATCTGGCGGCGAGTATTGTAGTGTCGCCGTTGGTGTTGTTTTTAGATGAGCCGACGACAGGACTAGATCCGCGCAGTCGGCAACAGCTTTGGGCAGTGGTGAAAGACCTGAAGGCGCAGGGGATTACGATTGTGCTCACAACGCAGTACTTAGAAGAGGCGGATGCATTGGCGGATCGAATTGTGGTGATTGATCGCGGACAGGTCATTGCACAGGGAACTGTTGACGAGCTGAAAGATCGGGTGGGCGGTCGATTTTGCGAGTTTCGGCTAGAGTATGTAGCGGATTTAAAGAGCGCGAAGCTCGTACTGGAGGAAATGGGTTTTGACTACGCTCAACCTACGGGCAAGGGGCAGGAAAAGAGGGAAAAAACACTGGCGGTGCCAGCTCTTAATGGAGCAAGGACGCTAACTGAGATTGTGTCGAAGTTGGAGCGTGAAGGGATTGTACTAGAAGATATCTCCTTGCGCAGACCTAGTTTGGACGATGTGTTTTTCGCGCTGACAGGTCATACAACTTAGATGAACAATATGAAAACTGATGGGGATGTGGCTATATTAGCCAAAGAGATGGTGTCTCGCCGGAAAGAGACAGGTTTGCGGCGAGCGGTGAGAGATAGTTGGCTGATTACAGGTCGCAACTTGATGCGGCTGAAGCGTAATCCCATTGTGATTGTAGCGACTGTGATCTTCCCGATGGTCTTTTTTCTAGGCTTTTGGATGATTGGGCAAAAGCTATTTGCCGCACAGGGGATTGACTATATACAGTACCTGCTGCCAGTTGTGAACTTGCAGGCGCTGTACTTTTCTGGGTTTGAGTCGGCAATTATGCTGGCACAAGATATTGAGTCAGGAATGATGCAGCGGTGTCGGGCTATGCCGATTTCGCGAGTGGCTGTGGTGGTTGGCTTAGTGGCCTCTTATACGGTGCGCGGGCTATTATCGACGATACTACTGATGCGGATCGCTTCTGCGTTAGGTTTTCGATTCAGCGGCGGATTGATTGCAGCACTGGGGTATCTATTCCTGGTGCTCATCTTTACGGCAACTTGCATCATGGGATTTAGCGTGTTGGCGCTAAAGTTGCGCAAGTCGACCCTAGTAGAAGCAGTGGCGATTGTTCCTTATGCACCGCTGGTAATGCTAAGTAATGGGTTTAGCCCAACTGAGAACTTTCCAGAATGGTTACAGCCGTTTGTACGGTATCAACCAGTGAGCGTAACTTGTGATGCTTTGCGAGCGTTGGTTGCGGGAAGCGAAGGACGTTTCTTTTCGTTTGGGGCTAGCTCTTTATGGTTAGCTGTTCTGCTGCTTGCTTTGGGTGTGTGGTCGGTGAGGCTATATCGCCGATTAGGTAGCGCTGTTTGAATGGTCGTACTTGGTTAGACGCTCCATGAACTTTGATCAGCAGGCGATCGCGCAAATGGTCGCAGATAGAAAAGAAGGTGGATTAGGGCGATCGTTTCACGATGTAGTAATCGTAGCCTGGCGAAATATCCTGATAGATTTGAGAAATCCGGCAGAAGTCTTAGCCTCTGCCGCCTTTTCAATCTCTTTGCTATGCGTATTTACAGCTAGCTTTGCGCGGGTGGTCAATCCTGGGGGCAGTTTTGCGGAATATGCTCAGTTTTTACTACCGTTTACGATTGTTCAAGGGCTGCTATTTAATACGGTGAATGTCGGCATCGCCTTCTATAACGACTTAGATGGTGGAATAGATATGCGGCTTCGAGCCATGCCGATTGCGCGTCTCTCTGCGGTAGGCGGAAGGCTGATTTCGGCAGGGGTACGTTTATTGTTTCAAGTTTTAGGCTCTGTGTTAGTAGCCCATTTACTGGGATTTCGCTTTTCGGGCGGTCTATTGGGCGCGATTGGATTTTGTTTGCTGCCAGTGATATTTACGCTCTCAATTGCGATGATTTCTCTCTATGTTGCAACTGAGGCGAAATCGGCTGAGGCTATTTCAGCGGCGATGAATCCGTGGATATTACCACTGACGTTTTTGAGCGTTGGTTACGTGCCGAAAGAAGCATTTCCGGATTGGATTGTTGGATTTGTTGTTCGTAATCCGGTTTCGATAGCGTCTGATGCGATGCGACAATTGGCTACTAATGAATCTGCAATAGGTTCAGGAATAGCAACCCTGGCCTGGAGCCTGGTACTTTTTGGAGTATTTGGCTGGCTGACTTTGAGGGCCTATCGAAAGCGGCTCTAGGCTACGCGGGGTTGAGGGGCGTGTAACAAAAGACAGTAAGATCGGTCGCAATATCATGCCAGAATGAAGGACGCCAAGCAACTCAATCGCATTCTGAATGAGTTACATGCGGAAGGGCATAAATTGAGTCAGGATGTGCTTGCGGATAATCCCAATCGGTTTGGAGCCTATTTACCGTTGCTGATCCAACACCAGCGCGGTTGTTCGACTGCTCGTCATGTTCAAAAAATGTGTCTGTGTAAACCCACAAAAAGCCTTCTCTTATACGGGTTTCTAACGATACATTTTCGTTCAACATTCTCAGCCAATTCTGAACTAAATGTTTTGCTTTGGCGGGAAATTGAGCGGCGGTTGTGTTGAGGAGCAAACTTTTCACCAATTCTGGATATTTAAGCGCAATGATCTGGGCAATCATGCCGCCCATTGAAAAGCCCAAAATATGAGCGTTATCCACATTCAAAAACCTTAACAAGGCAACAGTATCATCCGCCATCATTTCGGTTGAGTAATCTTCATGAGGAGCATCCGTTTGTCCAACACCGCGATTATCAAACACGACGACTTGATATTTCTGTGAGAGAAGAGGAACTTGATTGAACCATGTGCTGCTATCCATGCTCAAGCCGTGAATCAACACTAAAGGTTCACCGCTGCCATGAATCTCGTAGTACATCTCAATATTGCCAATCCTGGTTCTGGGCATTTTGCATCTCTTCCATCGCAGCAACGACGATCCTATTTTGTTTTATCAGCATCTCTGAATGGGGAATGAGTGATTCTGAAAAGAATTGCTAGTGAGCACTTTTCAGTGGGCAGACCACCATGGCTTTAACCAAGCCATGCTCAATGATGAAACGGTGGCCGACATGCTCATCGGCAAGTATGGCTCCGGTCAGATCGCGTACGACCTGATGTACCTCGACCAAGACCTGCCCATCATTCTCTGGGTGAAAGGCAACCGGCTCAACGTGTGGATTGATCTCGCTCCACTGCTCCGTCCAGTAAGCGCGGACTTCTTCAGGGCCACGGACGAAACCGCCTTTGAACGCCTTCGGCCAAGCCACGTCAGGAGTCATGAGGGTGAGAGCGGCATCAATGTCACGCGCGTTGAAGGCCGCATACGCTGCCTGTAGCAGCTCGATTTCTGGTGTAGATTGATCTGGCATGGGGTAGGTGTGGAGATGGGACAGGAACTAACTATTGTGCTTCAAAAGGGGCTAGCAGTAGGCCGGACAATGATTTCATTCACGTCCACATCATTAGATTGCGATACGGCATATAAGACGGCTCTGGCGATCGCATCTGGAGTGAGTGAAACTTTGCGAAATTCCTGCAAAGCCTCCTTCGCAGAGGCTTCGGTAATGTCGGAGCCGAGTTCCGTTTCGACGACGCCGGGCGAAATCGTAGTGACGCGAATCGTCTGCGACTCCTGACGTAACCCTTCTGAAATTGCCCAAACAGCATACTTAGTGCCGCAATAAACGGCAGCAGTTGGCACTACAACATGCGCGCCAATCGAAGCCGTATTGATAAATTGTCCACCGCCCTGCGCCTCCATAATGGGCAGGCCAGCAGCAATTCCATTTAACACGCCAAAAACGTTGACGTTGATCATCTTTTCCCACTCCTCCACCTTCAGGGCATTCATGGGGGAGAGTGGCATCACACCGGCATTGTTAAAGATGACATCAATGCGACCGAACGTATCTTTAGCAAAGTGAATAAATGCTTTCATGTCCTCGCGATCGCTGACATCCAAGGCTTTAGATACTGCCGTGCCACCCTGAGTACGAATCGCTTCGACAAGCTTGTCGAGCTTCTGAGTTCGCCGTGCTCCTAGAACAACTTTGGCACCATTCTGCGCCAGTAACTTAGCACTCGCTTCACCGATACCACTACTCGCCCCGGTGATCGCAATAACCTTATTTTTTGCAGTTGACATGATGACGTTCTCAATTGTTGAGATATTGCCTTGTTCTTTCATATCGTTTTCATCATAGGCATGGTGAGGCTGACTTCAAATACACAAACCTCGCAGATTATTGCCTAATCCTCTTAAAAGGGTTCGTAATGATTGAAAATACTCCTTACAATAGGGGCAGAAGTATCGCTATCAGATGAGAGCGCACCATGGCGGTTGAAAAACCGAGTCCCAATAAAGCGATGAGTCAATACCAGGAACTAGCCGTATTAGTCACTCAGCAGACCGATGACAAAGGAAATGGTGCTCACACAACCGCTATTCCTCAGCTGCAATTCATGCGTGAGTCAACGGTTTCGACTGCTATGTGCGGCGTGGTCGAACCGACGCTCGCCCTCATGGTTCAGGGTAAAAAAGAAACCTTGCTAGGAGAGGAGATTTATCGATACAGCGCAGCTCAGTATTTGGTGGTTTCGATAGATTTACCCCTACGAGCTTTTATTATCGAAGCAACACCAGACAATCCGTATTTGGGCTTTAAGTTGAGTCTAGATCCCGTCCAAATCTGTGACATTATTGGTCAAATCCGAACAGATCCAGATAAGCAACACCACTCTCGGAGAGGCTTGTTTGTAAGCGATGCCGATGCCTCATTAATGGATTGCGCTATCCGATTGACCAGACTTCTGGATACGCCACAGGATATTCCGTTTCTAGCACCAATGATAATTCGCGAAATGTATTACCGTCTGCTGAGCGGTGAACAAAGTGAGGCGGTTCGCCAAATTGCCACCACTGGTAGCAGTATGCAGCGTGTTGCTACGGTGATTAAATGGCTTAAGGCTGAGTTTGCAAAATCATTACGGGTCGAGGAGTTGGCTGAGCAAGCCAACATGTCGCCGGCATCCTTCTATCGTCATTTTAAAGAAGTCACGTCTATGAGTCCGCTGCAATATCAAAAACAATTGCGGCTATTGGAAGCACGTCGGCTAATGCTTGCTGAAAATGCCGATGCAACCCATGCAGCCTACCAGGTCGGCTATGAAAGCCCCTCACAGTTTAGCCGTGAATATTCCCGCATGTTCGGTGCACCGCCTATTAGAGATATTGAACGTTTGCGGTGAGATTGAACATCGACCGCTTAGTTGCCGTTTAGATTAAACAGGATGAATTGAGCTGTCATATCGATTCATTCAATCGTAGTCCACTCAGCATTATGAGGACTCGTAAAATGCCAACTTGGAGGATTAGGCAATAACCTGCGAGGCCTGTGTATTTATCAGTCTTGCTTCTACCACTACTGTGAATCCAGGCAGACCCATCACTTAGAAGAATGACCATGGCTAAATATGTTGTTTTGGGAGCGACAGGGCAGACCGGCACAGCTACGGCAAATGCGTTGATAGGACATGCAACGGTGCGTGTAGCAGTGCGAAATGAACGAAAAGGTGCTGATTGGAAAGCACAAGGTGCTGAGGTTGCAATTGTCGAAGATATTGCCGATGTGGATGCCTTGGCTCGTGCTTTTGAAGGTGTGGCAGGCGCGTATGTTCTGAATCCGCCTGATTATGCCTCAGATGATCTGCTCGCTCGGGCTGAGCAGGTGATTTCAGCCATCGTTGAAGCGGCGCAACGAGCACACTTGTCGAAAATTGTTGCTCTCTCCTCTATTGGAGGGCATCTCCCGCAAGGAACTGGCAACATTCTGACCGCCTACAAGATGGAAGAGAACCTCAAAAGCTTGTCAACCAAGGCCGCGATTGGCTTCGTGCGGGCGGCAGGGTTCATGGAAAACTGGCAACCGCTCTTACCGATTGCACAACAAACTGGGAGGTTGCCCTCTTTATATGCTCCGCTAGATCGGGCTATGCCGATGGTCTCCGCGATCGACGTTGGTCAGACCTGTGCGGACATGCTGATGCAAGAGTGGCAAAACACACAGGTCTGGGAACTTCACGGTCCATACCCTGTCAGTCCCAATGACGTTGCCGCCAGTTTTAGCAAAGCCCTAGAGCGCGAGGTTCAAGCGGTTGCCCTGCCTGAGAGTGAATGGTCTTCGTCGCTGGCACCAATGGGGCTCAGTTCTGCCACTATCCACTCGTATAGTGAGATGATCCGCGCCTTCAACGATGGAACGCTGGTCTTCGAGAAAAATGGGACCAACAGGATTCAAGGAAAAACCACGATCGACGAGGTTGTCAATTCTTGGTTGGGCAGCAACAGCACAAATCAAAGCCGATAATAATTGCCGAACGATTTGTTAGAGAGAAAGATGCTGTTCAATCGCTCCAAACAGAACATTGTGAATAGATATTTC
>JBCDAG010000320.1:0-8649 GCA_039186165.1 Cyanobacteria bacterium P01_F01_bin.53 | reverse complement strand
TCGGCGGCAAAGAATCACAAGTACCTCACCGTGCTGTGCAGCCCCGATCAGTACGAAGGATATTTAGCTGAAGCTAAAGCCAGTGATGGCAGCCCTTCCTTAGAATTCAGAGCGAAATGTGCGCAGCAGGCATTTTGGCATACGGCCAATTATGATTGTGCGATTGCCCAATACCTAACCGCAACTGAGCAAACCGAAGACCCAGCCATGCCCGCCAACTACGCCATCGGCGGCCAACTCAAACAAACCCTCCGCTACGGAGAAAATCCCCACCAAGCCGCAGGCTGGTACCAAAGCGGCGCAGTTGCCAGTGGCTGGGCAGCAGCAGAACAATTACAGGGCAAAGCGCTCAGCTATAACAACCTAGTAGATCTTGAAGCCGCCCGCCGCATCATCGCCGAATTCCCCAGCGAAGAACGCCCCGCCGCTGCCGTTCTTAAACACACCAACCCTTGCGGTGTCTCTATTGGTGACGACCTAGCCACCGCCTATCAAGACGCCTTTAATGCCGATAATATCTCCGCATTCGGCGGTATCGTTGCCCTTAACCGCGCTATCGATACAGCTACCGCAGAAGCGCTCACTGGCACCTTTCTAGAATGTGTCGTCGCCCCCGGATGTGATGACGCAGCCAAGGCAATTTTGAGCAAGAAAAAGAATTTGCGGATTTTGGTATTGCCAGATTTAGTAGATGGGCCAAAGCAGACTGTAAGAGCGATCGCTGGCGGCTTCCTCAGCCAAGCGTCTGACGACCTCCGCGAAGATCCCACCGCCTGGGATATTCCAACCAACCTCAAGCCCACCGATGAGCAGCTCACTGAAATGCTCTTCGCCTGGCGCGTCGTCAAACACGTAAAATCCAACGCCATCTTAGTCGTGAAAGACAACACCACCCTCGGCGTCGGCGCAGGCCAAATGAACCGAATCGGCGCTGTCAAAATTGCCCTCGAGCAAGCGGGCGAACAAACCCAAGGTGCAACCCTGGCCAGCGACGGATTCTTCCCCTTCGATGATTCTGTAAAAACAGCCGCCGCCGCAGGCATCAAATTCATCGTCCAACCCGGTGGCAGCATCCGTGACGAAGACTCCATCAAAGCCGCCAACGAACTCGGTATTATCATGGCCTTCACCGGAGCCCGCCATTTCCTACACTAAAAACCATCTCTCCTCATAAAAAAGGCTAGACCATAATGAACTCTGGTCTAGCCTTTTTTGCATCACTTGTGCAGCGATTAAAACTCACCACTGCTCATCCATCCATTCATTAATTTCGTGTCAGCCACTTCTGACCATTCAAACGCTGCACGGTATAGCCAACCATCAATCCCAAAGTAACCCGACGCTCATCACCCATAAATTGTTCAATGGTACAAGGCTTCGCGCCATTGGCCGTAAGGGAAAAGACCTTTTGCCCCGAGATGCTCTCATCAATAAAGGCAATATTGAAACGACGCTGACCTTCACCAGGCTCATCCCATTGCCCCTGCACCTGCCAGTAAGGTTCATTATCGGTTTGCCCCATCACCTCGATTTTGCGCTTAGCAAACTCCAGGCTTAAGTCATCAATACCTTCTTTAGCCATGGCCTCTTTTAGGCTAGGCAGGTAGTGTTGCTGCATAAATTCTTCAAAAGGCTTATCCTCCAACTTCGGGGGCTTTTTCTTTTTCTTCGCAGCAGGCTTTTTGTCACCAGCAGCAGCAGGCTTTTTCGCTTCCTTCGCAGCGGCTGCATCGGGCTTCTTAGCCGCTTTATCAGCAGTCTCTTTAGCGGTATCGTTCGACTTCTTTTCCTCTGCCATGCTGTTTCGCTGTGTTCCTTTTTGACTTAATGCCAACGGTTGCGTCTGATAAAACGCTCAAATAAAACGCTCAGAGCGCAGCAGGCAAGTAGCTTTTTACGCCCAAACGGCGTTTGCCACACCTCTACTGCGCCCTAATTATAGAAGTTTTGAGGGAATTTTCCCTAAGATTCTATCGGTTTAGTCCGAGCAAGTTTGTAAGGAAAAACCTACGCAGGCTGCAAAATAGGATTCTTGCGATACCACTCAACCGTCTTTTGTAGCCCCTCACGGAAGTCTGTCTTAGCTTCAAAGCCAAAGGCCTGCTTAGCGCGCTCTGTGTCCAGACAGCGACGAGGCTGACCATTAGGCTTATCAGTTTGCCACACGAGCTCACCGTCAAATCCCATCACATCGCAAATCAACTCAGCCAGATCACGAATAGAAATTTCTGAGTTAGTACCTAGGTTCACCGGAGCCGCATTAGAATACTTTTGAGTTGCCATCACGATGCCCCGCGCCGCATCAGTGGAGTAGAGAAATTCACGGGTTGGGCTGCCATCGCCCCAAACGGGCAGTTTTTTGTCACCGCGCTCCTGCGCTTCGTGCACCTTTTGAATCAGCGCCGGGATAACGTGGGAGCTACGGGGGTCAAAGTTATCTTCGGGCCCGTAAAGATTCACCGGCAACAGATAGATACCATCAAAGCCGTACTGCTGACGATAAGCTTCTAGCTGCACGAGCAGGGCTTTTTTCGCAATGCCGTAGGGTGCATTAGTCTCTTCAGGATAGCCAATCCACAGATCGTCTTCCTTGAAAGGAACAGGCGTGAACTTGGGATACGCACAAATCGTCCCCACACAGACAAACTTTTCGGCACCAGCTTCGTAGGCTGCGTGAATAAGCTGGGTGCCCATCATTAGGTTGTCGTAAAACAGCTCGGCAGGCTTTTCACGGTTGAGGCCAATGCCGCCCACGTGAGCCGCTAGGTGCACAATGACATCTTGACCTTGCACTACACGCTGACAGGCTTCCATTTTGGTGAGGTCATACTCCCGTGATCGGGGCACTAAAATAGTGTCGGGATTAGCACCGGCTTGTGTTAGCTGGTCTACCACCTGTTTACCTAAGAAACCAGCGCCGCCGGTCACCAAAATCTTTTTATTAGCCAGTTCCATAGCCTGCTCCATAACCTCTCAATTCGTCCCAAATCAGCGCTCAATTAAAACGCGGTCATAAACAACACAGTCAACTATAAATACCCACGTCAGTCACATTTTCGCAACCGACCACATCACAAGTCTTTGTGCAGGTGCATGTGGACTGTCATGTACGAACAAACGAGAGCAGGTAGGCCCTGTTACTCTCCCCAAAAAACATAGGGAAAGTTATCAAAAAAAGCTGGTCCCGTGAGCATTCACGGGACCTACAAACATACGCCTAGGGTTTAACCCATAGCAGCCACCATCTGGCGGCGAACGGTAGCAACATCAGGAGTTTCAGCCTGGCCAATAGGCGTTTGACCAATGGCTGCTAAATCAGAATCCACCATCAGCTTCACTAAGCCATCAAAGCTCAATTCACGCTTCCAGCCCAAGGCGTTTTGAGCCTTCGTCGGATCACCAATCAAAACGTCCACTTCAGCAGGGCGAAGATAGCGCTCGTCAAAGTCAACAAAATCGTTCCAGTCGAGGCCTACGTAGGTAAAGGCAATATCTAAAAATTCACGAATGGAGTAGGTTTCGCCAGTGGCAACAACGAAGTCATCAGGCTGATCGTGCTGGAGCATGAGCCACATCGCTTTTACGTAGTCCTTGGCATAGCCCCAATCACGCTTGGCATCGAGGTTACCGAGGTAGAGTTTCTTTTGCTGACCAGCAACAATGCGGGCGACCGCGCGGGTGATTTTGCGAGTTACAAAGGTTTCACCACGACGAGGTGACTCGTGGTTAAACAAAATACCGTTGGTCGCAAACATGTCGTAGGACTCACGGTAGTTAATGGTTTGCCAGTGGGCATATACCTTGGCACAGGAGTAGGGACTACGAGGATAAAACGGCGTTTTCTCTGACTGGAGCGCGTGCTGCACCTTACCAAACATCTCAGAAGAGCCAGCTTGATAAAAACGCACTTCGTTGCCTGTACGTTGCTGGTAGTCACGGATGGCTTCGAGCAAACGGAGGGCGCCCATGGCCACAGTATCAACGGTGTACTCAGGGGAGTCAAAACTCACACGCACGTGGGACTGGGCACCCAAGTTATATACTTCCGAGGGCTCCACCTGCTCGATGATGCGGCGCATCATGGTGCCATCATTCAGATCACCGTAGTGCAAGAACAGCTTGGCATCTTCCTTGTGAGGATCGACGTAGATATGATCGATGCGGTCGGTATTAAAGGTAGAGGTACGACGAATAATACCGTGGACTTCGTAGCCTTTCTCCAACAGCAATTCTGCCAGGTACGAACCATCTTGCCCGGTAATACCTGTAATTAGCGCCCGCTTCGATTGCGTCATTATTAGAATAATCCTTTGTTTAGTAGTGTGTAGATGTAGCTCTGATTAGTCCAACTAGAGAGGGCTACTGTGGAGGCCTTCCCACAGTATTCCCAGAGACAGGAACGAATCAATTTTGTTTGATAAGGATTGGTAAAATCGACTGTTCCAGTGAATGCCCTATATCAATACTTTTCGATGAACTACCCTAGTAAACCTAAGGTTAGCTAGCCTCTCTTAGCAAAGCATCCTGACAGGGTTCTCAAATAGGAGCCTGACTAAATAATGCTTTACTCAAAGTTACACAACGATACCGCGAGGATCCGGTCGTCCTCATCAAGAATGTGTGATGTATTTACAAAAAAATCGTGGAGTCTGCGAATTGTTCGTAAGAATTGACACTCCAAAACCGGCCTAAATGATGCCCTAAATTACGCTCTGCGATCGCGCTCAATATCATAGATGGCCTTTTCCCAACACCATTGCTCCGTACGACCAGGGTTACGAACACTGACATCGCTCACCAGACGCTGGGCCACGGAGGCTTTGCCTCCCACTAACCCCAGCAATTGCCGACGAGTCGCTTTAGAGACACCCCGATCGCGCTGATTACTAAAGCTGCCGCCCCCCTTCTTAGGACGTGGCAACTGGATGGGCAAACGATACCCGGTCAGCCAGTTAACGACAGCTAAAATAAGCGCGATCGCCAGCACAATAGATAAAAGAGACATAGACAAAGACAAGCCGGAAAGGCGAGTCGAAAAATCAATCTAGATAAAGACAAAGGTAGCAAGTATGGCCTTTAAATGACCCTTTAAAAGCCACCAGTCCCCTCCCAAGCTGCCCTATTCCGTCCAAAATAATGAACCATGACCTCACAAATCTTCCCCCGCGCCCGTGCCATCCTTGATTTCTGGTTCACCGAGGCCAACGCCCCTAACTACGGTCACTACCGCAAAGCCTGGTTTATCAAAGATGACGCCTTTGACCAGCAAATTCGCCGACAGTTTTTGAGCGACTACGAAAAAGCAGCCGCGGGAGAAAATGAGGCATGGAAAACGCAGCCGGAAAGTGCCGTAGCGCTCTTACTCCTGCTCGATCAATTTCCACGCAACTTATTTCGGGGTGACCCACGCAGCTTTGCCACCGATCCTCAGGCACTCTCTGTGGCTCAGCACCTCGTGACTACTGGCACAGATAAAGGCCTCATAGCAGCCCATCGGTTCTTCATTTATGTGCCCTTTGAGCACAGCGAAAATATGGAGCACCAAAACCAATGCGTAGCACTGATGGAAGAACTCATTCAAGACGTACCCGACCTAGAGGAAGGGTTAAAGGGTGGCCTAGACTATGCCATTCGCCATAGAGAGGTGGTTGAACGATTTGGTCGTTTCCCGCACCGTAATGAAATACTGGGGCGAGCCAGCACGGCAGAGGAGGTGGAGTTCTTAAAGCAACCGGGCTCTCGTTTTTAGGAAAACCTGCCTGGACCAAGGGACATAGTCGTGACGAGTGGTTGTCATCGGTTAATGACAATCGAATAATTACTGACGGTCAATAACGTACTGGAGCCAAAGCGATGCGCACAGACCAAGGAAATGAGCAAACATCGTATTAACGACAGAAAATACAACGGCAATATCAGCGGCGTTAATAAAAGCAGCAGTATCCTGAGAAATGCCACCAAAGGTCGCAACCTGGCGTAAGGCTCTGAGCCAAAGCAAAGCCACAATAGACTCAGCTGCAATAATGGTGACAAACATACCGACCAGGCTAATCAGCAAGCCGAGTCGCACAGCTTGGGCAGCATCTTTGGGCTTCGGGCGCAGATCCGGATTGCTTGTGCGTAGTTTACGGCCCATTCGCACGTAGCGGAAGCCCCAAAACGCACTGGCAAAAACAAAGGCAATGCCCACTGCTTGAAAAACATCAGCACCTGCATTCGAGAGGCTTTTATCGGGCTCTAATGCATTGACAATGAAGAGGAGGCTCGAAATCACCCCAATGACAACTTGGCTCCAAAGACTCACCCAGCCAACCAGCCGAAAGTTTGTGGAGATGCGGCGGATAGCCGGAGGTACTGAGTAACCGAGTTCACCAGTCATGGAAGTTCTTTTTCTCGAATCTATTTTTTCGTGACGGAGGCATTAAGCCCTATTGTATAGCAAACTGAGGCCATGCCATGAAGAGGCTTCACATAACCCCAGATGGTCTCCCTATATAGACGCCTAGAAGACACATAGACGCCACAAATGCCCCGCACCGAATTCACTCAACAGTCATCAAACATCGGCCCAGATATGAGTCTAGACAGAAGTTTAGAGCGCTACAAAGATCAGATTAGCGATTTGATCAGTCGGCACAAGCACCGGGTGGACTATCTGGCCATTCGGCTAGAGCGATCGCAGGGATGCGAAATCAGACTCCGGGGCGATCGACCAGAGGCCCTCAGTGAAGGGATTTCCATGGGCGGCCAGGTGCGAGTTTGCCATAAAGGCGGGTGGGGATTTGCCAGCTTTAATCGGCTAGAAGATTTGGCGCTGCGGCTAGAAGATGCGATCGCCGCTGCCCGCCTCATCGGTGACGACATCACCCAGCTCGCCCCGATAGACATCGTCCAAGCCCAGTGCACCTTGCCCCTCACCGGCACCGACCCCCGAAACATTTCTCTCGCTGATAAAAAAGACCTGTGCCATCACTATATAGAGGTACTGCGAAGCGCCCAGGCAGTCTCAGGCCCATCTAAAGAAGCGGGTCAAATCAAAATTGCCTCTACCGCCGTACGCTATGAGGATAGCTATCAACAAATTCTGCTAGCCACCTCTGAAGGGACCCTTATAGAACAGGGCTGGACGGATATAGAAATGAGGTTCTCGGCAACCGCCCGGCAAGGCGAAAAAATCCAAACAGGCCGAGAAACTGTCGGGTCAAGACGTGCCTATGAAGATGTCCTAGGCCTCGATGAGAAGGTGAAAGCAGCAGGCGATCGCGCTGCCACAGCCCTCACCCTGCCCCCGGCCAAAGGCGGCATTTACACTGCTGTGATTGACCCCATTCTCAGCGGCCTGTTTGTCCATGAAGCCTTTGGTCACCTTTCAGAAGCCGACATGATTTATGAAAATCCTGACCTGCGCGAAACCATGACCCTCGGCAGACGCTTCGGCCCCGACAACCTTCAAATATTTGATGGTGCTGCCCCAGAAGGTCATCGCGGTAGTTACTTTTATGACGATGAAGGCACCCCGGCCACCACTACTCAACTCATTACCGATGGTGTCCTTACAGGCCGACTCCACTCGCGAGAGACCGCTGGTGGCTTGGCAGAAGCTCCCACAGGCAATGCTCGCTGCTTGAACTATCATCACTCCCCCATCGTGCGTATGACCAACACCTGGATCGAGCGTGGAGACACCCCTGTTGCCGACCTCTTTTCAAACATTGAGGAAGGCATTTACGCCCGTAATTGGATCGGCGGACAAACCAACGGTGAACTATTCACCTTTACCGCTGGTGAGGCCTGGATGATTCGCAACGGAGAAGTAGCCGAACCCATTCAAGATGTCACCCTATCAGGCAATGTCTTTAGCACGCTGGCCAATATCGAGGGGATTGGTGACGACTTTTATTGGGATGAGTCTGGCGGCTGTGGGAAAGGCGGTCAAAGCGGACTGGCCGTGGGCTGTGGCGGGCCGAGCCTAAGGATTAAAGATGTGGTTATTGGTGGTCAGTAAGACGAGCAAGAAAATGACGCCTGCTAGTAGATAACCGTCATTTTCTTGGCCCAAAACTATGCATAGCAAAACGCTATGGACATATCCGAATCCACAGCATTAGACACCAGTGAAACAAGTGAAAAACACAATTAAAACCATTGATTCAGCCACAGAATTTAAGCAGCTTTAAGACATAAATAAGATGAAGAAGTGCTTAGACTATGAAGCACATCATCAAGAATTCACAGAAATACGAAGGTGGCTCGCGATCGCTTCACACTATAATTGAGCTTCCTGAGAAGCATCTACCATAATTGATTAAAGGCGTAGGATTCGCGTCGGCAATCTCTTAGGCGAACATTCGCTCATAGCTGACCGCATTAATGATCCATGTCTATGTGCAAGGCACAGCTTTTTGCGCCCGAAGGCAGCGTCCTGGCTGCTGAGACGTCCGTCACCTTTGACAATTATCCGCAATAAACAAACCCGCCTGGTTGACTGCTTGATTGCTCGTTTATTTGTCCACGAATAAATTTGGGCAACCTGATTGAGCAAACATTTTTGATCAAAGTTTTTTTGCTCAATGGTCTCCTGCATATCAGGCAAGTTTGCCGCACTTTATTGCAAATCGTCACGTCACCATCACGCCTGAGAGCTTCTTC
>JBCDAG010000319.1:0-8671 GCA_039186165.1 Cyanobacteria bacterium P01_F01_bin.53 | reverse complement strand
GGAAGATATGATTTCGCTAGGACTTCCTTCTAGTTCTGTCATAGCGCTCAACAAGTACATTAAGTGATTCTTAAGCTGTGGTCGTATGCTTGGTAGCTAGCTACTTTGCAATTGAGTAAGTGAATACATCGCCTGATTTACAACGCTCACAATTTGGCTACTGCCCCTGACGGGGCAACTGTTAGAACAAAAAATAGCGCTGGGCCATGGGTAACACCGCTGCTGGCTCACAGGTTAGCAGTTTGCCATCCACCCGCACTTCAAAGGTTTCGGGCATCACTTCAATATTGGGCGTCACATCATTTAGCTTTAAGTCAGCCTTACTGAGCTGGCGAGTGTTGAACACAGGCTGCAAGCGTGTGGCATCTAGCCCGACCTGGCTGGCAATATCGTTATCCATCGCCGCTTGGGACACAAACGTGTAAGACGTACTGGCGATCGCACCCCCGTAGCTACCAAACATGGGCCGCATATGCACTGGCCCAGGGGTCGAAATACTCGCATTGGCATCCCCCATTTGAGACCAGGCAATAAAGCCCCCCTTCACCACCATCTCCGGCTTCACCCCAAAGAACGCGGGCGACCATAGGCATAGGTCCGCCAGCTTCCCTGCTTCCACTGAGCCCACACAGTGAGAAATGCCATGGGCCAAGGCTGGGTTAATCGTGTATTTGGCCACGTATCGCTTCGCCCGGTAGTTGTCGTGGGTCTCGCTGCCCCCATTAACTACAGTCTCAGGATTAGGCAACAACCCTTTCTGCACTTTCATCTTGTGCGCCGTTTGCCAAGTTCGCGTCACCACTTCGCCCACGCGCCCCATGGCCTGAGAGTCAGAGGCCATAATGCTAAAAGCACCCATATCGTGAAGCAAGTCTTCCGCCGCAATGGTCTCCCGACGAATACGAGACTCGGCAAACTTCACATCCTCAGGGATGTTTTTATCCAGGTGATGGCACACCATGAGCATGTCTTTGTGCTCATCAAAGGTGTTGATGGTGTAGGGGCGTGTGGGATTAGTCGAAGCCGGTAGCACATTGTTTAATGCGCACACCGTGAGAATGTCAGGAGAGTGTCCGCCCCCGGCGCCTTCGGTATGGAAGGTGTGAATCACGCGATCTTTAAAGGCGGCGATGGTGGTTTCAACAAAACCAGATTCATTCAGGGAATCGGTATGAATGGCCACTTGCACATCGTATTGATCCGCAACCGTGAGACAGGTATCAATCGCAGCGGCTGTCGTGCCCCAGTCTTCGTGCAGCTTGAGGCTCATCGCCCCCGCATTCACTTGCTCGATCAACGCTTGGGGTTGGCTAGAGTTACCTTTCCCCATGTAGCCCAAATTCATCGGAAAAGCTTCCGAGGCTTCGAGCATGCGGTGAATATTCCATGCGCCAGGGGTACAAGTGGTGGCGAGGGTGCCGGTTGCGGGGCCAGTACCACCGCCGAGCATGGTGGTAACACCGGAGGCGATCGCCACATCTATTTGCTGCGGGCAAATAAAGTGAATGTGCGAGTCAATCGCGCCTGCCGTAAGAATCTTGCCTTCCCCAGCAATAATCTCCGTGCTGGGGCCAATAATAATGTCGATATCGTTTTGCGTGTAGGGATTGCCCGCTTTTCCTAGTTTGGCAATTTTCCCATCCTTAATGCCCACATCGGCTTTCACCACGCCCCACCAATCCAAAATCAGGGCATTGGTAATGACGGTATCCACCGCACCATCGGCCCTAGAGATGGGCGACTGACCCATGCCATCACGAATCACCTTACCGCCGCCAAACTTTACTTCGTCGCCATAGTAGGTACTACCGTAGGTGGTGAGGTCTTGTTCTACTTCTAAAAAAAGTTCGGTGTCGGCGAGGCGAATGCGATCACCCACCGTAGGACCAAAGGTATCAGCGTAGTCACGGCGGCTAATGTAATTACTCATTGGGGGAAGTTGATACTTGTAATATTTTTTAGGCAGAGCATGGTCAACTTCCCCTATTGGAGCGGGAGACGGACGCAGGAGATGCACATGTAACAACGATGTCAACAAACGTAAATTTGCTTAGTGAAGTCACACTCTAGCCATCGTGTTGGAGTAAGCGTTGGCATAAAAAGTAACAAGAGTCGATTTTCAGAAAAGACAACAATACAGCATATGTATTTCAATACTCCCTCTGATAGCGCTCTATTTCTCTATGTAAGAGAGCAATTTGTCTGAATAGAAAAACTGTTACTTACTGCTAGACTATTACTTATTTATAGGTTTCAAAAGTCTACGTGAGCTTTTTATTTTTCCAATATAGAACACTAGACCTAGAAATATTTTATCTATTAAAGGACTGATGCTATGTCGAAACTGAACCTTCGAATCCTTGTCGCTGGTGGATATGATTCACAAGATGAAGCTGCCCTTGATAGACCTATTGAGGAAATTAAAGCTTTCGTAACAGAACTCGGGAAACAAATTGTAGAACAAGGTCACATTTTATTAAATGGGTGTCAAACAGAAGTAGATCGCATCATCGCAGAATCGGCTTTCAACCATCTTTCAGGTCAAGATAATTTCGAGTTGGAAGTTGGCAAAAGGATTCGATGTTACGTTCGCGAGAAACAGAAGCCCATCCACCAGTTTGGGACCATTATGGAATCTGACTTAGAGAATTGGGATTTAGGAGGGCGCACCCCTACCCCACCAGAAATCATTGGATATGCAGATGTAGTGATCTTAATAGGTGGTTTCCGAGGAACTTTTAAAGCAGCCAATTGGGCTCGATTGCAGGGTACACCTATTCTTGCTTTCTCAACTTTTGGTGGCACCTCCGAAGAAGTTCATGAGGAAGAATTACAGCATTTCGATCAGATGCATGCCGAAAAAATTTCTAGGGACGAGTATGATGCAGTCCTGAAATCTTTATCAACAAACTGGCCAGATCTAGCGGTTAAAACAGTTGAACTCGCTGAGAAAGTCGTAACCAACCGAGATGTTTTCGTCGTCATGTCGTTCAATCCATTGCCAGAGTATAAAGACCTTTACGCATCACTAAAAAGTATCTGCAAAGAGTTTGACTATGATGCACAGCGTGTAGATGAATCAAATTTACATAACCGTATCATCCCAGAAATCACAAAACAGGTTCGACAGTGCGCTTTTGTTATTGCAGATGTTAGCGAACCAAGCCCTAACGTTTTTTACGAATTAGGCTTCGCTGATGGCTTCGGGAAAGAAGTAATTTTGGTCGCGAAAAAAGATACAGAGCTGCCCTTTGATATTGGAGATGCTCCCGTCATTTTTTGGGAAAGTTTCGAACAATTTAAAGTAGATTTAAGAAAACGAGTTCAAGACATTGCTCGTGGTCATGGTAGGTCACACATTTGCCGCTAGGGAAAAATTAGACCTTTCTAAACTTCTTGGTGGAATTGGCATTAGGCCTCTTGCATAAAATTTATGTAAGGGGTCTGATATTTTGCAGTCGATTCAGTGGGAATAATCCTTATTACAGGCAAGTGACCAACCACTTGTGCTTGTTCTATTGACCTAGCGATTAGCCTTCAACATGCCCCAGGAATACCCCAGAAATCCTATCGTTCAAAGAAAGCAGTTAGCCAATTCACAGTTACTAGAATCCATACTCTTTATACTGCTGGTATCTATGCGGGTAATCGCTGGGGGAATCTGGTTGTACGCTGCATTTTCACCCTCTTATGATGTGCTTGCCCCTATTAATCAGTACTTTGATCACCTCATCAATACTCACACGGTGTGGTTAGTCATCAGCGTGATCGGAGCCGTCCTCCTCCACAATATCCTTGCAGAATGTCATTACTTTATTGTGGACCTCAATCGCAGTAAGAAGCATCAGCAATGGGCCTACAAACATCGGTGGAAATATAAGGCCAACAAAGATCAAGCACTCTATCGCCGCTATCGTTTTTTAGAGGGCTTACTGACAAAGCCCTCTAAGTTGAGCCAAGCAATATATCCTTGTGCGGTTCATAGCTTTCAGCGTAGCTGGAAAAGCTACAGAGCGATCGCCTATACCCGCTATTCCAAAGTGGCTACAACCCGTGAAAACGGTAGTCACCCACGGAGCAAAAAAATCTCTCGCCATTACCAAGCCATTACGCTGATTCACACCCAAGGAGATTTCCCAACACTCTTGCTCTATCCCTATGGTTGGACAGATAGGCTATTCGAATTCGTCACTTGGATAGTCACTTGGATAGCACCCAGTCCAAGGACATTCGTCACCCTCACTAACAAGCAATCTGGCAAAAAGTACCAGATCAGCGCTGACGATTATACGGCGATAGAACAATTCGCGCATGCCGAAATGATGGATTATCTGTTCGAACATCCAGGATTAGAGATTAAGCTTGGCAAAGACGCGATCGCCCTCTATCAAAAGGGACGATTAAAACCAGAGAACATTGAAAGAAACTTAGAACATCTCCATCAGATTCATACGCGACTTCCTCCATCCTGGAAATCAGAGGAGAAAACAGATGTAGCTTAGGAGTACTCTCCTTTCGGCAACTTTGCCTGCCAAACCAGCAACAACGGAAACAACAGTTCAATAAAGGTAAATACGATACTCATCGTACTGGGCGCCCCTACTTGCATCCATGACATCACTCGACCAACACCACCAAAAAAGATAGAGCCACCAATAATACGGAGCAGGGTGCGCTGCTTTTCAATGGTGGGGATAATCCACCATGCCATCAGGGCAAGCGACAAATAGTAGCCCGTCAGATAGCGGTAATGGCTATCGAATTGCGCGTCGATCAGCTCTGTAGGAAGCCAGCGGCCAAGGCCTGTCGCCACCCCCAAAATAGACACCAACAGTGGAATGAGGCTGAGCAATCCCAAAATAATCTGTAGCCCGAGTTTCATAAGTCTCATCCTTACAAATTTGTTTTATCAGTTTTTGCTTTGTCAATTTCTGTGCCAGTCATGGCCTGAGCTATGCAATGTATAGCCCAGACCATGCAGCCTTCAGACCATACGGCCTATTGCTATTCGCCTACCACTTAACTCAACGCAGGAGGCTTGCTTAAAGTTATAGACTATCACAATGTTATTGTCCATAACATCTTCAGTAGCATTCGAGGAAGGCGGTATGCTGTAACCGTTCAACCCACTGTCGGCACGCATTGTCGGCCTTTCCATGAGCAGTGATACCTACCACCACGGTCATTTGCGTGAAGCATTGCTGGAAGCCGCCTTATCGCAAATTGCAACCGAAGGGTCTCAGGCACTGAATTTAAGCAAGCTGGCACGTCAGGTGGGAGTCAGCCAACCAGCGGTTTATCGGCATTTTGCGAACAAGCAGGCCTTAGTCTTTAGCCTGGTAGAGCATGGGTTTCGCTTACTGATTCAGCAATTGGGAACCGCTGCCGAGTCCGTTTCACTAACGACGATTGCGGAGACTATGGAGCGGTCTCCAGAGGATTTACGGCAAGGCATTGAGGCGATCGCGCAAGCCTACATCACCTTCGCCCTAGAAAATCGAGAATTGGCACGGCTGATGTTTAGCCTAAAAGAACGGGCCACAGAGCCGAAACTGTATAGCATTTCAAAACAGGCCGCATCGCCCCTTTTTCAGTTGGTAGCCGCTGGGCAGGAGCACTATGGACTCAAAGTTAAAAGTGCGGAGCAAGCGGTGCGACTAATGTGGGCAACCATGCATGGATTGGCGGTGTTGCTCATGGATGAGCAATTGCCCTATGTCACCAAAACACCGGGGGAAATTTCTGTTCATACAGAGGCGATCGCTCGATTACTGTATGAGGGGCTTTTCTTAACGACGAAGTGATTCTTAAGTAGCGGATGATCTCATCCGCTATGTTCACAACAATATTCAGCATATAGCCTCCGTGTAGGCTCTAGACTGACTACACCGACGCAAATATTACAGC
This sequence comes from Cyanobacteria bacterium P01_F01_bin.53, assembly GCA_039186165.1. GTDB lineage: Bacteria > Cyanobacteriota > Cyanobacteriia > Phormidesmidales > Phormidesmidaceae > Phormidesmis. The sequence continues at coordinate 2,764 of JBCDAG010000319.1, read as the reverse complement.
AATTGAAACATTAACGGAGGGAGGGAATATTGCCCTTATTCTGGATGTTGTAGTAACGAGCCCAATGACCATAAACAGTGAGACACAGCACCATGAAACTTCAATGGCCACGATGGGGCAGGAAAATGTGGACTGCGCTGTTGGTTGTATTGCTCACCATGACCGTCACTAGCCAACTGGCACTCTCTCAAAATGGCTCAGCAGCCCCTCGTGCTAACGGAGACGGTGACTTTATCGCAAGAACCAGCCACCCGTTTTGGACCGTGGTGGACCCTGACCCCGAATGTTTGAGCTGCCGCTGGTCACCCAACAATCCGACTGACTGGTATTCGCCCTCAGCCGAGCTGCCTAATAGCAATATTGGTCAATGGCCCGTCGTTCGCAAATTTTCCTATGGCACCGTACTCACAGCCAATACTACGCCCGCTGGCTTTGCCACAATGTCCGATAGCCGGGGCCTCCCCTGGCTTAAAGTGCGCGTCGGAAACAATGACGAGATTTGCATGGTGAGAGCGAATTCAACCTACATTCTCCCGCTTCATTTGGAATAGTTGTTATGTCAATTCTGTAGAAAGTCATCTACAAACTCTAGATCAGCGATCGCACGCTCTTTTTTAAACCAGCCAGAATAAACCGTCAGCTCCTTAGAATCAACATAGGAGGCTTGCTCCAAAGGCTCTCCTTTGCAGTAAAAATAAATGCGTTGTTCCTTCGACTCTGTGCTGATATCCCTACAGCTATAGGCATCAATATCAATCAGGAATTGAGCTTTTGTGCCATCGGGACGGTAGATATTGAAATAACGAGGAACATCAAAATTCATATGGCCAGCGCTCTCATAGAATTCAACACGATAGCCGGGAATTTCTACAGAGTGGCTAACTTCCTCGCTAGCCGAAAATACAACAACCCAGGCAATCGCCAAAGAGCAAACCAACATTATTGAAGAGCCAACTATCCCAAAATATTTGAGAACCTTCAACCAGCGTTGTGACATTCGCCAACGAGCAAACGCAATGATGGCGACTACACACAGAACGGGCCAACTCATGAAAAAGAGGTTCCACAACAAGGGCATGGGAATACTCATCACAACTCATGTACCAAGGGTTCCCATGCCAACGTCCCCCACATAATCAAGGAACCATTCAACTAGGCTGACAAGCCTCCAGTGGAACCATATCCCTCTAACTGGGGCGCTCCCATGTTATTTGAATACTCCGACAATATCAGGGTCATAGGCAGGAAGAGGCAGTTAGGCGACAGTCGTCAGGCAAACCAATTGCATAAACCGACATAAATTGATGCGGTTTTTGCATATAGATTTTAGACTTGTCCTGCCACCCCCGATAAAGTCTGAAGTTTGAGCTGGAAAACCCAAGCTATCAGACTGATGCAAGAGCCAGCCAACCGCCACAATCACGGACCGCTGACAACACAAGAGCAATTTGAACTATCTACGATGATGTCATCCATCAGCCCCTCACATCGACGGGAGTTGGAAGAGGGCATCACCTGTTTGCCGCCCAACATGCGGGCCAGGGCCAAGCTCGACTGGTGTCGTCGTTGGGAACAACAGTTAGCTTGCAGACTGAACTAGCTAGCAAATAACCGTCGAGACAGCTTTGCCTGTCGCATTTGGGCTAAGTCAATCAGCGGCGTGCAAGACCACATCTCATCGAGCAATATCCCAGGCGCTTCATCGCACACCCGTGCCATGTCTCCATTGAGCGCCTGTCGAATTTGCTGTGCCTGCAAGTGACCAATCGCGCCTAAGCGAATTGCTGCCCCCAACAGGCCGGTGACAAAGCCATGTACAAAAGCAACCAATGCAGCGTGTTGATCTAAACCAGCAACCTGCGCCACCACGGCAAAGACAACAGGATGCAGACAATTAATCTCACCCTTAGCCGTCTGCATGCTTAGCTGATCTAGCTGCGTGTGTGACCACGTTTTACTAGCAACCATCAGCAGTGCTCGCCCGCTTTGACGCTGGGCAATACGCGTTTTTTCAATCGGTGTTTGGGCAAACAGCCGCGCATCGATATCTGCGACAGCTGCCAGATCCATCTGTGCACTCGCCCGATAAGCATGGGCGAGTGCCACCAAGTCGGTGCTGCCAACCTTGTTGCACAACAACAGTCGCACAAAGGTTTCTACATCGTCAGCGGTGGTGATTTTTTTGGCCTGTACTAAGCTCTCTAACCCATGAGAGAGCGTATAGGCCCCCGAGGGGAAAAAAGAATCCGCGAGCTGCATCAGTACAAGCTGTTGGCCTACTGTATTCTCACTGGTATTTTGGGTCATCACTATTACTGTGGGTCATCACTATTACTGTGGGTCATCACTGTCTAGCTAATAGGTCTAACTAATGGTGAACATGATCAGGAGAGAACTCTAAAGCATCCTCAGGAGACCGGCTCTCAAACCCCACCTGCAAGCCGTCAATTTGCAGCGTCTGCGCCATCTCATTCACTGTCGATTGCATCAACGCTGCCTCCGCGACCAACTCCACATACAGCGCATCACCCTGCACAGTAATGGGCCAGTGATGGTTGCCCAGCACATGACCTAAGTGCACCAAGGCGATCGCATTATTAGGCACCTGAGGATCAAACCGCAGCGCCATTAATTTCTGTTCTCGCAGGCCAATCAGCACCAGATTATTATTTTCAGTTGCTAGCACATCGCCATCCCGCAGCAACCAATCTCGACTCTTCACAATACCGACCATCTGCCCCGACGACAGGCGCGTTAAAATCCG
>JBCDAG010000318.1:0-8725 GCA_039186165.1 Cyanobacteria bacterium P01_F01_bin.53 | reverse complement strand
TCAAGATAGCTTCCTCTTCAGCACCACCATCAAAAACAACGTTCGCTACGGTGATCCAATAGCCGACCAGATACAGGTAGAACACGCTGCCAAAGAAGCCCAGCTCTACAGTGAAATCCTTAACTTTCCCAAACAGTTTAAAACCATGGTGGGTGAGCGAGGCATCACCCTCTCAGGCGGTCAGCGTCAACGCTCAGCCCTTTCCCGGGCGTTGCTAGTAGATGCTCCCATTTTGGTTTTGGATGACGCCCTTTCAAGCGTAGATAATCAAACCGCCACTCAAATTCTGGATAATCTCTCCAGTGGAACCCAGCGCAAAACCGTGATTTTTGTCTCCCACCAGATGTCGGCGGCAGCGGCGTGCGATCGCATCTTTGTGATGGACCAGGGGCACATCGCTCAATCCGGCACCCATGACGAGCTAGTCAGCCAGTCCGGCCTCTATCAAGACCTATGGAACCAGCACAAACTCAAAGAAGTTCTGGCCTAAGAACACAAACCAAAAAGCCCAGCCTCAAATTAGCGAGACTGGGCTTTTTGATTGAATGAGCTTAATCGTTTATACGCTAGCCCAAGTGATCCATTACCGAGAACATGGGCAAATACATCGCCACCAAAATCGAGCCCACCATACCACCGAGCACCACAATCATAATCGGCTCCATGATACTGGTTAGCGCCTTCACCGCCTGCTCCACCTCATCCTCATAAAAATCAGCAACCTTCATCAGCATCTGATCCAGCTCACCTGTCTCTTCACCAATACTAATCATCTGAATCGCCATCACTGGAAACACGCCGTGCTCTTGCAAAGCCAGACTAATCATGCCACCCGATTGAATTTCAGCTTGAGCCGCATTAATTGCATTCGCAATCACCTGGTTTCCAGACGTATCCCGCACAATCTCCAGCGCCGTTAGAATAGGCACCCCAGATCGTGACAAAGAACCAAACGTTCGACAAAAGCGAGCCGTTGCCGACTTCTGTGCCAAATCACCAAACAGAGGCATCTTCAGAAAGAAACCATCCATAGTCACTCGCCCCACAGGCGTCTTGTAGTACTGCTTGTACACAAAGACCAGCACAGCAATAACACTAATAAGTCCTAGAGTCAGATACCAGGTACGTAGCATCTTACTAATGGCCATCAGGACTCTCGTAAAGAGCGGCAGCGGTGCCCCTAAGTCCTCAAAAATCTCCGCAAAAATCGGTAACAGGAAGACTGTCATACCGATAAAAATAGTCGTTGCCAAAAAGCCAACCGTCACCGGATAAGCCATAGCTGACTTAATCTGGTTCTGTAATCGGTTCAAATCTTCTAGTAACTTTGCCAATCGGTTGAGTACTTCATCAAGTACACCACCGACCTCCCCGGCCTGCACCATACTCACGTACAAGTTGTCAAAGCACTTCGGGTGCTTACGCATCGATTCAGAGAGGTCTGTACCTTGCTGTACATCAGCATTGATCCCCATCAGTGCCTGCTTCATTTTGGGATTAGGACACTGATCAGCCAGGATACCAATACCACGTACCAAGGCCACACCAGAAGATACCAGCGCTGCAAACTGACGAGAGAATACGGCCTTATCCTTAACCGTTACCTTTGCCATGGAGGTTTGGATATCCTCCATACTAAAGCTAACGCCCCGGCTCTCCTTAATGTTCTGAATATGCATCCCTTGCTGAGACATCATGGTGCGTGCTTCAGAAACCGAAGGTGCATCTATTTTCTGGCGGACAGCCTTACCAGTAGTATTCCGGCCCGTGACAACGAAGGTAGGCATCAGTTCTCTCTTGTTGAATTGCGTATTGTGTAGCGGAGGTCTTGAGGTTTTGAGGCTCTTTAGGTCTTAAAGGTCTTTAGTTAGCGATAACAGTGAATCCCCTCAAAACGCACCGATAAATTTACCCAAATTTACCGGTGCGTTTTGAGGGGATTCTTTGATATTGCTTAGTTATCTTTACTCTTGAGGTCTAGTTGGGTCTGTCATCGGGCCCTATCGACGTGCCCCTGCTTTAGCCTTGGCTTGAGCTGCATTGGGTGCCCCGCCAATAAGTCTTTGCAGCTCTTCAGGACGAGAGGTTTTAGACATCGCGGCTTCGAAACTGATGACCTTTTTCTTGTAGAGATCAGCCAAAGCCATCTCAAGTGTCTGCATAGATAGGCGACCACCGGTTTGAATCGCACCGTAAATTTGAGCCGTTTTACCTTCTCGAATCATGTTCGAGATCCCTGGCGTTACCACCATAATCTCCTGTGCCATCACTCGCCCAAACTCGCCAGGCTTAGGGTTGGCCTTGGTCACCAGTGTTTGACTCAGCACAGCGACAAGGGAGTTAGAGAGCTGCACCCTAATTTGCTGGTGCTGGTCAGGCGGGAATACGTCCACAATTCTGTCTACAGTTTGGGCCGCAGAACTCGTGTGCAAAGTTCCAAAGACCAAGTGACCGGTTTCCGCCGCCGAAATCGCCAGTGAAATCGTTTCCAGATCACGCATCTCGCCCACCAGAATTACATCTGGATCTTCACGCAAGGCCCCTTTCAGTGCATTGGAAAAGCTCTTAGTGTCTTCGCCTACCTGACGCTGGTGAATCAGGCTCTTAATTGGCTCGTATACAAACTCAATAGGGTCTTCTACAGTCAGGATATGCTCCGCGCGAGTCAAGTTAATATTGTTGATCATCGACGCCAGCGTGGTGGTCTTTCCTGAACCGGTAGGACCTGTTACCAACACAAGGCCTCTCGGCTTTTCAGAGAGTTCAGTAACAATGGGCGGCAAGCAAAGCACATCCATACTTGGAATCTTGGAACTCAATGCTCGCAAACACGCGGCATAGGTACCACGATCCTTGTAAACGTTCACACGGAAACGAGCCAGGCCACGAACACCGTAGGAGCAATCCAATTCCCATGTTTGTTCAAGAATCTTTCGCTGAGAGTTATTCAGCATACTAAAAATAAGCCGCTGGCAAACGTCAGCAGTCATCGGCGGATGGTCTGTAGGGGTCAGGTGGCCGCTAATCCGAATGTAAGGAGGAAGACCGGCAGAAAGGTGTAAGTCAGAGCCGCCGCGCTCAATCACTTCTTCCATCAAATCTTCAATCATCAAGTCCATGGAATATCCCTTTGGTTAAGTGTGTAGATAGGTAGAATTCAGATAGTTAAAAAATCTAAAAAGCTAGTCTTTGTAGCGTGGTGTCAGACAGTATGGACAATCTAGCCAGTCGTGGTGAAGCTCGGCACTGCAAGTAGTGCAGGCCAGTATGCTCTTACGCTTAGCTTTAAGTTCAGCTTCAAGCCCTTTATCGGTAAAGGTGACACGCTCTACTTCTTCCAAGGTGGTATGCCCTTCTTTCACCAAGTTCAAGCTGTAGGCTAGTAGGGTGTGCATCCCTTCTTCTACAGCAGCTTCTTTGACTTGCTCAGTGGGTGCCCCGTCAGAAATCAGTTGTTGGATTCTTTCAGTCACTCGCATCACTTCGTAGACACCAACGCGACCTTTGTAACCACTACCACCACACTTACTGCAAAGCTCTCCAGATTCTTTTAAAGCCTCGATTTGATCCATAGGGATCTTATTCGCCTTGTAAAGCGTCATTTCATGATCGGCAGAAGCCGTTATCCCATATCGGGCCAGTTCTTCTTGGGTCGGTGTGTAAGCCACTCGGCACTCCGAACAAACCCGACGGACTAGTCGCTGTGCAAGCACGCCAATTAAGGAACTAGACACCTGGAAAGGTTCAACACCCATCTCTCCCAATCGAGAAACAGCACCCGCTGCATCGTTAGTATGCAGAGTTGTGAGTACCAGGTGCCCCGTTAAAGCTGCCTCAATTGCTGTTTTAGCCGTTTCAGGGTCACGGGTTTCACCCACGAGAATCACGTCTGGGTCTTGCCGCAAAAAGGCTCTTAAAATCGAGGCAAAGTTCATGCCCTTCTCTCGAATCACCTGAACCTGAGTAATACCCGGTAGTGCATACTCAATCGGGTCTTCAGCCGTACTGATATTAACCCCAGGATCATTGCGCTCAGAAAGGACCGAATATAGCGTGGTGGTTTTACCAGAACCGGTTGGGCCCGTTACCAAGATCAAGCCAAAGGGCTTTTTGGCCATTTCTTGGACAATATTTAAGGTCTCATCATCGGTGATGAGCATATTTAGACCCAGTTGAGTTGAGGAATTATCGAGGATTCGTAGTACAACTTTTTCGCCATAACGACTGGGAAGAGTACTCACTCGAAAATCAATCTTCCGCTCCTGGAATACACGTCTAATTCTGCCGTCTTGGGGCAAACGACGCTCAGCGATATCAAGATCAGAGATAATCTTGAATCGTGCAGTTACTGCTGGGATAATCTTTTTAGGCAGTTTTGGGAAAGCCTCTCTTAAAACACCATCCTTACGGAAACGAATGCGCAAAAACTCTTCTTGAGGCTCAATGTGAATATCAGAAACTTCCTCTTGGAGCCCCTTCACTAGAATTTTGTTTACTAAGGCGATAACAGGTGCGGCACCTGCATCCTGAAGCGCAGCTCCGAGGTCATCGTCCTCATCAACAACATCCTCGAGGCCACCAGCATCTAAATCTAAATCGTCCAGATCGGTTTTTACATCGACCGCTTTAGCGAAGTCACGCTTTTTCTCTTTGGCGACCTGTTCATCAAGGAACTTCGCCATTAGGCGCTGGTAGTCTTCAACGGTGATCACCATCCGTCGAAGTTTCATTTTCTTAGGTCTGAGGATGCGATTAAGATCATCCTGTGCCTCCAGGTTCTCGGGATCAACCATGGCAACTAGCACGGAATGCTCCTCGCCTTCTTGAGTTTGAGAGAGAGGGACAAGACGATGACGACGGCAGATATCTACAGGTATTAGGCTACCGATCAGACCTGTAACCTGCGAATCCGAAATGCTTTCAACTTCTGGGTCGAGGGATTCAACACCGTAGAGGATCTTGAGTTCAAAAAGCTGCTGTTTTTTGTATTGACGCAGGAGCTCTGGCGAGAGCTCCTGCCCGGTCATAGATTCCAATACATCTGTAAGGGAACGACCTGATTTGCGACTTTCGACCAGTGCTTGCTGCATTTGGCCGCCGTCTACAAAGCCTGCTTCGACGAGCTTGTTGCTAAAAGGCGAAAAGCTCTTTTGTAGAACGAGGGCCTTCCGCGTAGATGAAGTGTTTGTCATGGTCGATGCGAAAAAATCTCACATCATTGTGCCCACTCTGCTCAAACCGATACACAGCAAGATGTCTGTGCTAGTACCTAACTTGCAAGTGCCCGATGGGTGCCGCAAGGGAGCTGAGTGTTAGCTAGCGAATTGCTAGGAATAACCAGCCAAGCCATAGGTGTCCGATTAATGGACATCCGGCTTAACTGGTGAGGAAACCCGTTACGGAAAACCGTTCCTTGTTGAGTTACTCAGACTTTTAATATAGACACAGGTAAATGGGCTCAGGTAGTATTTGTTTGACCTAGCCTAAAATTAGACCTGATGTGCTTGGCTTGATTGGTACGGCTAATTTTTCTATATAAAAACCAGTGCGTGCAGGCACTTTTGTCCTGAGCTACTGGGCGTGGAGATTTTTTACAGTGATGATGGACGCAGATACAAACGAAAACCAGCAAGGTACTGAAGAACTAGGTGCTGAGGGAGGCATTGAGGAGCTTCGGGTAGAGGATGCCTCAGCGGAAATTGATCTGAATGCATTGGATGCTGATGCTGCTGAAACGCAGCCCTCTGACACTTCTGAAGTACCAGATGATATTTCTGCGGAAGATGCCTTTGCTGCAGAGGCCAGCGCTCGGGTAGCATTGCAACAGCAGGTTGAAGACTTACAGACGCAGCTAGAGGATCGTACGGGACAGTTTACTCGCTTAACGGCTGATTTTGATAATTTTCGTAAGCGCACGCAAACTGAGCGGGAGAACCTAGAAGTTCAGGTTAAGTGCAATACCATTAGCAGTTTGCTAGAGGTTGTCGATAATTTTGAGCGGGCAAGATCGCAAATAAAGCCCCAGAATGATGGTGAAATGGCCATTCATAAGAGCTACCAGGGCGTTTATAAGCAATTAGTCGAGGCTTTTAAGAAACTTGGCGTATCGCCTATGCGCTGTGAGGGACAAGAGTTTGACCCTAATTTGCATGAGGCGGTTATGCGCGAGCCCACAGATGAGCATCCAGAAGGAACTGTTATTGATGAGTTCGTCCGTGGGTATGTTCTAGGGGAGCGTGTATTACGTCATGCCATGGTCAAAGTGGCAACCCCGTTAGCTCCTTCTGCTAATCCAAGCGAGTCTACATCTGAGGCTTAATGCCAGGTTTCAGGTCTGCTATGCCAGGCTTGTAACTCTCTTCAGAACGTCGATTGGAGTGGTTTACATGAAGGCTGGTTGTGGTGCATAGCACCTGACCGGGCGACGGGTCGTAATTGCACCCGACCTTCATTGAGCTGTCCAAGCGGATTATGGGAAAAGTTATCGGCATCGACCTAGGAACCACAAACAGCTGTGTTGCTGTGCTAGAAGGCGGCAAGCCGGTGGTCATCCCCAGTACTGAGGGGGGCCGTACTACGCCCAGCATTGTTGGCTTTGCCAAAGGTGGCGAGCGGTTAGTCGGCCAGTTAGCTAAGCGTCAAGCGGTGACCAATGCTGAAAATACGGTGTACAGCATTAAGCGCTTCATTGGTAGGCGTTGGGATGACACCGAAGTAGAGCGATCGCGCGTCCCCTACAAGTGCACTCGCGGCAAGGACGACACCGTTGATGTGATGATCCGAGCTAAGAGCTTCACGCCCCAAGAAGTGTCAGCAATGACGCTACAAAAGCTAAAAAGCGATGCCGAAGCTTATTTAGGGGAATCGGTTTCCCAAGCTGTGATTACAGTTCCTGCTTACTTTACAGATGCGCAACGGCAGGCGACTAAAGATGCGGGAACGATTGCTGGCCTTGAGGTTCTCAGAATTATTAATGAGCCGACAGCGGCAGCGCTTTCTTACGGATTGGATAAGCAAGACCAAGATCAGACCGTTTTGGTTTTTGACTTAGGCGGCGGTACCTTTGACGTCTCAATCTTGCAATTGGGCGATGGTGTTTTTGAAGTAAAAGCCACTTCAGGCAATAACCATCTGGGTGGCGATGATTTTGATAATTGCATTGTGACTTGGATGACGGATGCCTTCCAGCAGCAGGAAGGCATGGACCTCACCAATGATCGCATGGCACTTCAGCGTATTCGCGAAGCTGCCGAAAAGGCAAAGGTTGAACTATCGACAATGACAAAAACGTCGATTAATTTGCCCTTCATTGCCGCTGATGAAACTGGGCCTAAGCATTTAGAGACGGAATTGACGCGATCACAATTTGAAGAACTGGCCGCTGAGTTGGTGCAAGGAACACTGGAACCAGTGAAGCAGGCACTCAAAGACGCCGAATTGGTTGCAGAAGATATTGATCGTATTTTGCTAGTCGGCGGTTCAACCCGCATCCCGGCGGTACAGACAGCCATTACCGAGTTCTTCAGTGGACAAACCCCCGATCGTTCTGTGAATCCGGATGAAGCAGTTGCCTTAGGCGCTTCTATCCAAGCGGGTGTGCTGGGAGGAGAGGTCAAAGACCTACTGCTGCTCGATGTGACACCACTGTCCATGGGGATTGAAACACTCGGAGAAGTCTTTTCAAAAATTATCGAGCGTAATACAACCATTCCAACCAGTAAAACTCAGGTCTTCTCTACAGCGACCGACGGACAAACGTCTGTAGAGGTTCATGCACTCCAAGGTGAGCGGGCAATGGCTCGTGACAATAAGAGCCTTGGCCGCTTTGAGCTAACGGGCATTCCCCCAGCGCCTAGGGGCGTACCTCAAATTGAGGTGTCTTTTGAAATTGACGCAGACGGTATCTTGCAGGTTGCAGCAAAGGACAGAGGAACCAATCGCGAGCAAAGCATTAAGATTACGAACCGAGGCGGACTAACACCCGCTGAAATTACTCGGATGAAAGAAGAAGCCGAAATGTATGCCGGTGAAGACGAGCAACGCAAGATTATTGCCGAGCTACAAAATCGTGCTGATTCACTCTTCTATACCTATGAATCTACATTGCGTGATAGCGCCGGTACAGTTAGTGAAGAATTAAGGATTCAAGCTGAAACCGAGGCTGAGGCTTTACGAGCAGCCTGCGCGGATAAGGCTGTTAAACCAGCCGATTTGTCTCAAAAGCTCGATGCATTGCAGCAGACCATCTTCAATATTGGTGCAGGCATTTACCGTCAAGCAGGTGGAGACGATAGCAGTACGGATATGAACAATGAGATGCCGGGTGCCAATATGGCCGCACCCGCGGCACCGGCACCGACACCAGCACCGGCCAGCACACCACCTCCTGCACAACCACAACCATCACCGGCAACATCTATACCCGCACCTGCCACAGTAGCAACCGCCTATGCAGCAAATGAGGAAGAATTTGATATTGATAGCACGGTCGCGGCTGATTACGAAGCGATCGAATAGGTTGCCCTAATTTCGCATAATCCAGCTATTTTGATTCAGTTGTTCGGAAATCCCCCCAAAGCGTTACTTGTTGGTGTCTTTAGTTTTTCGCCATGTTTGAGCGCTCGTGTTTAGCATGATCCCGTTGAACGATGAGGAAGAAGACCGTCAGACAGCTTTGCTCATTTGGGAACGCGCCAATCTCATCAGATTTTCGCCGAAACTCTTC
>JBCDAG010000317.1:0-8739 GCA_039186165.1 Cyanobacteria bacterium P01_F01_bin.53 | reverse complement strand
TGAAGAGTTTCGGCGAAAATCTGATGAGATTGGCGCGTTCCCAAATGAGCAAAGCTGTTTGACGGTCTTCTTCCTCATCGTTCAACGGGATCATGCTAAACACGAGCGCTCAAACATGGCGAAAAACTAAAGACACCAACCGACCGTTAAACCTTTCCAGGTCGCAACTGTCTGACCTTCTCTGCTAAGACCAAGCCCACAAACGGCATCCCTTCAATCAGATAGCGACGCCATAAACGTCTAGGTTCACATAGCAAGCGATACAACCACTCTAGGCCTAACTCACTGACATATCTGGGTGCGCGAGGCTTGCAACCCGCCTCAAAGTCAACCGCAGCACCGACAGCCATAAAGATATCAACATTAGGCAGCGCATCGCGGTAAGTGGCAATCCACTGTTCCTGCTTAGGCGCACCAAGGCAAACAACTAAGACATTAGCGGGTGAACGCTTAATCAAAGAAATAATCTTGGCACACTCATCAACGTCTTTCTCAAAACCGTACGGAGGAGAGTACTCATCCACCACGATATCGCGACCGATGCGGGCGTTAATGCGATGTTGCGCTTGACGAGCAACGCCTTCACGACCACCTAGTAAGAATATCTTTATATCTTCGTTGTACTTGTGATACTCACAAAACCAAGGAAATAGATCGGAGCCAGAGAGCTTTGCTTTCAGCGGCTTACCCAAGAAGCGTGAGGCATACATCAAGATTTGGCTGTCGCACACCTTAAAGTCAGCTTGCTGATACACCGACACAAAATTCGGGTCACGGCGAAGTTTCATCAAGTGGTCAACATTAGGTGTAAAAACCACACCTTTCTGAAGCCGCGCTAAGAGCTCTTGCTTCGAAAAATTATCAAAATCCAAGCCTAAGATATCCACCTTTTTAGGCGAACTGTCCTGAGAGGAGTAGGCTACGTGGCTATCCACGCTTCTACGCGAAATCTTATCGGGCGTTAACACCATTGAATACAAACCATTCATGTTGGACTGTCGAGAACCGCTTGAGCAGCGAACACTTTCGCCTTCGTGAGCCATAAAAGTCCGCGCATTTTCTGAGGGTGAGGTGGGATCAGCTTGAATGTGGGTCATGCTCAAAACGAAACTACTCTCAGGACAAAAGGTACTGGCGTCTTACAAATACTTGTGAGCGCAAGCAGTAGAAAAACCATTACAAGAACGGGTTCTCTCACAAAACACCACACAGACAAATCGGCCGTAATTACCGAGCTATGGCATGAATGGAACATGACATAGGCCAGTAACCTCACCTACACACATACGATGACGTGTCGGTTTTTACGGAAGTTCCAATTGGTTAAGGAAATACATCCGGCCTCATAAAACCGTCATAATCTCTGTGAAACCCTCATATAAGAAGGGTCGAAAGATACAACCTCAGGCACTTTAAGCCAGACAAGCTGTCTAAAAAAAAGCTTAAGTCTGTTCAGATATCTGAACAGACTTAAGCTTTTTTAGCCGAACAATTACAAGTTGAGGATTTAGAACCGTAATGCTTTCTGCAACGTAGGCTACAGCAACCGTGCCCGAACCTTACCCATTACAGTCATGTGCCCAAAGTTGTTTGGTTAGCCATAGGATATGGTTCCGGTACTTATTCGGGCATGGGCCAGGCACTGAAAAAATCAAAGACAATATAAAAACTCTTGTTCTGACAATACCGATACAAACACCACAAAGGGCTACCGTTATGAGGCGGTAGCCCTTCGCAGATAGCCTAAACATGCATCTACCCAGCAAACAAATTGCTTGCCAATGCATAGTGTTATTGTTTGCTAGGGAAAAGTGTTGCTTAACTGGGGTGCTAGGATTCGAACCTAGGAATGGCGAGACCAAAACCCGCTGCCTTACCACTTGGCGACACCCCATCGCTTTCGTTTGAGTATTGTAGCACCGGCTGCGCTGTTTGCTGCAAGCTCCTAAAAGATATTTTCGAGGCCTATTTTGGGTGGCATTGAGGCCCCTTTTCATCAGAACAATTCACCTATTCACAAACGATTGGAATGACGGTCTTAAAGGAAACGTGCTTTTTCTAAAACTTGGCAGACTACTTATTAGCAGACTAATAAGTTCATTAGCAGACTACTCATCAGAGGCCTTTGTATAAGAACCGTCATCAGCTGTATAAGAACCGTCATCAGCTGTATAAGAACCGTCATCAGCTGTATAAGAACCGTCATCGGCTGTATAAGAACCGTCATCAGCACCGCCGGATTATCAACATTGAAAAACGCCTTCTTGCTTAAGATTGGACGGGAGCTAGCTTAAACTGTTGGGTATGTTTCTCCAGCACCTCCACCTACAGAACTTCCGCAACTACAGCAGCCAATCCGTGGCGTTTAGTGCGCCCAAAACGATCCTCTTGGGAGACAATGCCCAGGGTAAATCGAATTTGCTGGAAGCCGTGGAGCTACTTGCCACGCTAAAGTCCCACCGCACGAGTCGCGATCGCGATTTGGTCCAAGAAAATACGCACACAGGGCATATTAAAGCTCAGCTCAAACGCGAACTAGGGCTCAGCGAGCTAAACATGGTGCTCAGGAAAGCCGGACGGCGCACCGTTGTACTCAATGGCGAAACGCTCAAGCGCCAGCAAGATTTCTTAGGCAATCTCAACGCAGTCCAATTTTCTAGCTTAGATATCGATCTGGTTCGGGGTGGTCCGGGCGGACGGCGAGTTTGGATAGATACCCTACTTACCCAGCTGGAGCCAGTCTATACCTATATTTTGCAGCAGTACAACCAAGTCCTAAAACAGCGCAACGCCTTTATTAAGCAGCAAACCGCTGATGAGAATGCTCAACCACAAATCGACCCTACTCAAATGGCACTTTGGGATGCCCAGCTAACCACCGCAGGCACTCGGGTCATTCGTCGGCGATCACGCGTACTCCACCGGCTCATTCCCCTCGCCCATCACTGGCACCAGTCCATCAGCGGCGATGCCGAAAATTTGCGGATCAGCTATCAACCCAATGTCCCCCTCCCCACTGAGAAGGAAGACGATCCGGCACTCATTCAACAAGCTTTCCTCGACAAAATTCAATCTCGGGCCGTCGCAGAGTATCACCAGCGCACGTCACTCGCAGGCCCCCATCGAGATGACATCGATTTTGTAATCAATGAAACACCCGCTCGCCAATACGGATCCCAAGGTCAACAGCGAACCCTGGTGCTGTCGCTCAAGCTCGCCGAACTAGAGCTGATCGAAACCGTCATCGGCGAACCGCCCTTGCTATTGCTCGACGATGTCCTGGCCGAACTAGACCTTAAACGACAAAATCAACTGCTCGAAACCATTGAAGAGCGCTTTCAAACGCTGATTACAACGACCCATTTAGGCTCTTTTGATTCCAAATGGCTCAAAGAATCCCAAATCCTTACCGTTCATCAAGGCGCACTCGTCACCAACGAATAAAAAGCCCCAACCTGCGAGAGAGCGGGGCTTTTAGTTTTTTACCAAGGGATGGCTCAAGCCTAAGCCAAATGGAGCCTAAGTCATATTGTTCAATGTCTGATCCAGCAAGGAAAGCGCCTGATCGACATCGGCCTCGCTCACAATCAAGGGCGGCACCAAACGCACCACCTTCGGCCCCGCAGGAATAATCAACAACCCGCCTTTCAAGGCAGCCTTCACGATATCAAGTGCCTTAGTTTCAATGTCATCTTTTAGGACTAGACCATTGAGCAACCCCCAACCCCGCACGCCCTTGCAAAGGGTTGGGTATTTTTCAGCGATCACGCTCAAGCCCTTTCTCAGCTGAAGGCCGCGCGATCGCACATTGGCCATCACATTTTGCGCCTCCAAAGTCTTACAGACCGTCATCGCAACGCCACAGACAAAAGGATTCCCTCCATATGTGCTGCCATGTTCACCGGCTTTGAGCACATCACAATGACTTTTCGCCAAAATGGCACCGATGGGCACACCGCCTCCGAGCCCTTTTGCAGAGGTAAAAATATCTGGCTCAACGCCGAGCGTTTGATAGCCCCACAGGTTGCCAGTCCGCCCCATCCCCGCCTGGACCTCGTCGAGGATGAGCAAAATCCCAGTTGTATCACAGAGCTTGCGCACTTGCTTAAAATAATCTGGGTCACCCGGACACACACCCCCTTCACCCTGCATGGGCTCCAACATAATAGCCGCCACCTGACGCTGGTCAGCATCCAACTCAGCAATAGCGGCTTTCAGCGCATCGATGTCGTTATAAGGCACATAGTGAAAGCCCGGCACCAGCGGATTGAAATTTTTCTGGTACTTCGGCTGCCCTGTCGCCGTCACCGTCGCCAGCGTCCTGCCATGAAAGCTAGAGTGCGCTGTAATAATCATTGGGCTTTCAATGCCCAGCTCGGTATGGCCATACTTCCGGGCCAGTTTAATCGCCCCTTCATTCGCCTCCGCCCCCGAATTGCAAAAAAAGACCCGGTCAGCACAGGAACGCTTTGTCAGCCATTGGGCCAGCTCACCCTGCTCCGGAATGTAATACAAGTTGGAAACATGGTGCAGCTTTTTAATCTGCGTCGTCACGGCCTCTACCATCTGCGGATGGGCATGGCCTAGCGTACAGGTTGCAATCCCAGCCACAAAGTCTAAATACTCACGGCCCTCCACATCCCATACGCGACAACCCTCACCTCGCTCCAACGCAATCGGGAAGCGCCCATAGGTTGCCATAACGTGCTGATCAAAAACCTCAGGGGCAAAAGCTGCGTGCTGAGTCGACGCCAGTGAATCAGCCGAAGATGCATCAGGAGTCAGAGTTGAAGAGACCATAGAAATTCAAGAGATAGAGAGTCAATGGACAAAGGTCGATGGTTTGGACGTCAGTGAAAAGAATGTCCAGGGACAAGAACGTCAACAGGTATGGCTGATCAAATCATGAGCCACGCTTAAATTATCAACCTATATTGGTTGAAAACACCAACCTGTCAAAAGGTATATCCCAAAATAACTAAAAGATTGGCTACTACCCAAGAGCCAATCCCTCTCACTATGATCAGTCCAATTGTCTGAAGATAAAACCGCACAGCCGAGCCCAACAACTCTCCAGCGTCAATAAATAAGGCCAGATCCCAGGGGAACTGACCTTTCAAAGATGTCTCGGTCGCATGACAAAAGACCGTATGTGTAGATGAGAATGGAACCTGATATTTGTGACGATTACAGCTTTGTAGCCTATGGACTAAACGTACGCAACTAGGCGTGGTTAGTCGCTAAGTTGACAGAGAAGTTCAAAGGATGAGCTTCACCTTCTAGTGCTACTTCCAGCACGTAGTTTTTATCAACAGCAGGATTTACCAACACGATGTCTAGAGCACCCGGCTGCGATCGCATAGCCAGTTTCTCTATTTCACCATCCCACAGGCGAACTTGACCACCCTCAGGCAAGACCGCAGCTACAGTGAGCTGACTAGAGCCTGTCTGATGAGCCTCATAGGTTGCTGTTAGGGAAAGCACACCCGTTGGGGTGACCCAATTTCGCGTCTCACAAGGCCGATCAGCCGAGAGAGAAAGCGTCAACGCCCCCAAGATTTCTTGGGCAGCCAGCATCGACAAAGCAATTTTCTGCTCAGGCAATGCTGAGTCATAGCCACCAGCCACATTGGCTAACTCTTGAATGACTGCCTCTTGAGCAGCGCGATCAGAGCGATAGGCAGGGACCAGAACCATTTTGGCAATCGGCTCTAGCAAGTCAGGCTGATCGGGGAAGAGGTCTTCCACCGCTCGAACCAACCGAACGCCTTGCTTAACAGGAGCCTGGGCGAGAGTTTGACAACGCTCAAACAGGCTATCGAGCAAAGCCTTAGGCAATAGAGAAGGTACCTTTAGGGCACTCACATGGGTGCTCCAAAGAGGGGAGACCGCTGCCGCTGCAGCAGGCACACAGTCAGAAACTTCAGCAGGGTATTCGCTGACTTCTGACTCCCAAGGAAATAATGGAAGGTTATTTTCGTACTCCGAGAGGAGACGTTGCTTTAATAAAGCTTGAACACGTTCTTGCACAGCGTGGATTTCTCCGAAGTTAAACGACTGAGCTCTCTGAGAAGAAGCCTCTGTAAAAGAAACCTCTCCCGAAGCCGCCGAAAATCTAGGTTGTAACGAGTCAGGAGGCACTGCTCTAGAGGATGTAGATGGATAAGAGGAGGCATCATTTTTTGAAACTCCCTCAGACCCTTGATGTTGGGCAGAGTTCACTGACGGATCAGACCCGACTTCGAATATGCTTACCTCTGTCGCCTGCTCAGGGAAAGACTCCCCACGCAAGCCAGCTTCTGATGTAGACCCATTTCCTGATGGCGAAGAAAATGTCGGGTCAAAGGCTTCCAGAAGCCACAAAAGTAAGCTCCGAGTATTATCTGAATCATTATTCATTTGCGAGTATCTCAGTCCGGACAGATCCAAATATTTCGTCAGTTCTAAACTCAGCTCTACAGATTGAATATCTAGAGATTGAATGTCTCAAGATTAAACCGTCAAGTTAGTGTGCCTAATCATTTAGGCCACATCAGTTTAGATATTACGAATATCCCAAGCCTGCTCTAACAGTTTAGACCATTGCTTTCGCAGCTGAGTAGCCGTGAGATCAAGTGTTTTAGAGATTTCTGCATCACTTAAGCCCTTCTGCTTTAAACTCAAAATCTTCGACTGAGTTTGACTAATTTTACCTTGTAGATAGTCCCACTGCTGAGGAGTCAAGCCGAGGTTCTTACCCAATTCTGCCCCCAGCCACTCATGAACTAGCTCCCAATTATGGGCAAACGAAAACTTCAACAAGTGGTACTTAAACCGCTGCTGTAAATAATCACGCTCACGGGGATTTATTCCTAAGATGGTTTCAATTTCATGGGTCGGTAAGTCCACCAGTCGTAAGCTAAAATAATCAGCACAGTCCTTTTGGCCTTTTTCGACCAAGTAGTCCATCAACTGCTCAATCACCCGTTCACGAACGGTACTCTCTGAGTCACTCTTATCCTCTTCTGCCGTTAATTTTTCACGCAGGCGCTGGAGCGGGGCCGTGCGCGGAGTATCAGCCTCGCCGCCCTCAATAGCCTGCTGAATATCAATCGCGGTCTCAGGTGGCTGCTGCTTAGAGAACGTTTGGGTACGCAAAATAATTAGCTGCTGCGATCGCCCCCGAGAAAGCGGGATTCGTCGCTTAGCATAGCGCTCGGTAAACGCCATATACTCAGCAAGCTCTAGCGATGAACGAGGTCGATAGTCATCCGTCACCTCATTTTCACGGCGAAAAGCATTCATGCTCTCCCCATAAAAATTTTGTAAAAAGTCTTCAATGAGCGAGACCCTAGCCTGATAGCTAGATTGCACATTGGGCGGGGTCATGTAGCGATACACAATCGCACTCAAGCTACTGTGTAGCTCTAAGCGACCTTTCTTGGAGCCAAACCCAACATAGCGCAAGCATTGCTTCATGCGATGTTCTGCAAGCTCATTCTCCCAGCCTTCAATATCTCCAGAATTTTGAATGCGCTGACTTTCAGTACAGATCCTCTGCACTTCAGCCGTTATCCGACCCGCAACCTCACGGCAATTCCGTTTCGAAGCCTTGGTTGCCTGACTGAGTTCTTGAAACAGGCGTTCAAAAAGCGTTTCCACAACTAATGACAATTAATTCCCTGATGGTTGAACGTTAGGGTTACCAATTAGCTCGTTGCTAGCTCCACAAGAAGCCAAAAAACGAACCAGCGATGGTTTCATCCCAAAATGATTAGGTAGCGGCATTCACAGTGTTCCCGTTCTCATAAAGGCTCAGAAAAACCAGCATTTACAAAAATCCAAGAACCGACCCATACCGGGTCGCAGCTGCAAAAAGGCAAAAGATTTCAGAAGAAGATCAGTAGATGATCGTCGTGTCAGTAGGCACCAGTTTAGAGAATAGACAAATTCACTGGCGTTCTAAACATTTCAACCGTGATATTCACAGAAGTATTAAAGTTGGAAGGTAGAATCCTTGTACTTTCCACAAGGTATTTTGCGCGCAACCCTCCGGAAAAAAGCCTCAACAAACGTAAGCAGGCACATCAGACCACTGCACCGATCTCCCTGACTTCACACCTGACTCTCAGGGTTTAACTTTCCAATGCAGATTTTTGCAATCCCAGATCTAGACTATAAGTCAGCCAGATCCAGACTATAGTCAGGGATATAACATGAGTCAGGGATACACCTCACGCATCCACTTACTCTCAGGAACCGCGAGGATTTATCTTAAGTAATCTATGAATATTGACCAACAGCTTCAGGATCTCATTGAGGGGGCACCCCCTGAAGCAGATCTCAAACAGGCAATTCAAACGGTGTCGCCTGTCATCCAAACGATTGCCAAACAGCTCAAGCACTCGGAATATTATATTTTGCAATCGGTCAGCAAACAGTGGTTACAAGCGACCGTGGCACATAAGGATAATCCAACTAAACCCAAACGAGTCATTTACGCCTATCCGTCTCTGAGCGCAGCGGCCAGCGATAAGCTCGCCAAAAGTAATCCAGGATTAATGGCCCTACCCATCCCAGTAGCCAGGCTCCTCTTTCAACTTCCTTCCATTGACCCAGTAGATAGTCTGATTTTCCTCGAAACAGACTCCAGAGACCAAGCGATAGAAGTGCGACGCACCGATCTAAAAATCCTTTTCCAAAGTCAGCTAACCCAAAAGATGAAGCCTCAAGTCCCTCCTGACATTGCTTAAGCATGGG
>JBCDAG010000316.1:0-8798 GCA_039186165.1 Cyanobacteria bacterium P01_F01_bin.53 | reverse complement strand
TTGATACAATTTCGACATTAACTTTCTCTCCTACGGATCGGCTTCATCTAGCCACCGTGGGAGTTACTTTACTGCCGGAACGCTCAAAGCTCGTCGAGTCACACTGGTCAAACCAGTGGCTTACCTCAGATATTTAGTTATGCAACAAGTTACGACTGCCTATTTAAGTCCATACGGTTTCAAAAAATCTTTTACATGCTGTTGCCATTTAATAGGTGCCTCTGAAACTAACTGACCATGACCCACTGACGGAAATAGTACCAGTGTCTTTTCTTCAGGTAAGTGATCGAAAATCGATTCAATATCTGCCAGGGTAACTCGCTGGTCATGCTCTCCATTCATCAGTAAGACAGGACATGTTACAGCCTCTGCATACACAACTGGATTGTGTGCAAAGCCATCAATCCCCTGCTGCCATCCACCCCACCATACGATGAGTTCAGCGCTTGGAAAGGTCGGCAAACTCATTGCTTTGAAGCAATGACAAACGGTATTCAGCAATCGGTCAAAAGGACTTTTAAGAATGACGTTTTATCAATGACGTTTTAGGCGGACAACGCCACGAAAAACGTAGCTATGTAACCAAGCGCCCATGGCCAGAAGTAAGGTGAGCCCGCCAAAGCTAGTCATCCAGCCTGACGAGAGGGTTGGCATATTGTACAGGGCAATGCCTAACAGGCGCATTCCTAGCGCTGCGGCAACACCCCAATATAGATAAGCGGCTGCATTCAGCACACCCCAACGAATTTTTTGGGCAGCCGTTTCGCCCAACACCATGCCACCAAAAGCACCTGCCAGCAACCAAGAGACTATCCAGCCAGCCATGACGTACTGATCAAATGGACTGTTCACTTGGAAATTGGTCTGGAGGGCGATCCCATAGGCCGTAGGCAACACCATGCCCACAGACATACTCAGCATGTTCGTCATCAGCCACTTTACAAGCTTGCACTTGGTGAGAACAAAAGCCATCGTCTGCAAAACAGAGACGATAAACCCTTGAACAGCGCCACAGATTGCCAATCGCACCAGTAACTCCGACGAACCTAGCGCTACACCGTTGTGATTAAGGGTTAACAGCGCATATAGAAAAAAAGCTACGAGGGTCCCGGTCGTAATGCCAACAAAATTGACAAGAACCCATATAAACGAAAGCCTAACGTGCTTTTTGCGAATCAGCATAGCTTCTAGCGGGGGAAAGTTTGTCTAGTGTTCCCATCGTGAATGTACGGAGATGCTTTAACGAGAGAAAAACCAGAAAATGGCGCTTTTAATACAAACAGGCAGTGAACTTCTTTTAATCCTAATGGAAAGAGGAAATATCCAGCTCCATCAACGTTTTTTCGACTAACCACCCCCATCAACACATCCTATAGGGTGCTTGTCTAAAGTGCTTATTAAGGTCAATGAGATTTGTGTCATAGTCCTTTTTCAAGCGCCCTACACGAAGGTTAGAACTAACCAATTGCCCGTGGATGTTGATTACCGAAGACCTCGCTCAATCAATTCGATAAATTTTTAAGATGATTAAAATGAACTCGTCAGTAAACTTTTCCTGGTGGAAGCTTGGCCTTGCCCTCCCTGTAGCCATACTTACAACCCTCGGCATGAAGACACCGGAAACGTCTTTATCCTCTGGTAACGTCGTCCTGTCACTCGTCGAGTTCATGTCAGTAGGGCGTCCTGTGAAGGCTCAAACGACCGCACAACCAGACTGGTCAGCGATTGAAGCCAACCTTTTAGTCGAACACAACCGTATCAGACAAAATCCCCAGAGCTATATTCCTATCCTGGAGGCACATCTAGCACGTATGGATGCGCAAGGCAATATTCCGAATGGGTGTGGCCTAAACTGTACGCTCGTTACCCAGGAAGGTCGTGCTGCGGTCCAAGAGGTTATTAACTTTCTCCAAAACCAACCGGCTGTGGGACCACTGAGTTTGTCTGAGGGTGCGGCTCAAGCAGCCAAAGCCCATGCAGAGGATCAACAGGGTGGAAGCACTGGCCACACCGGTTCAGATGGCAGCAGGCCCTCGGAGCGACTGAGCCGTTTTGGGGTGGAAAATCTGGGATCGGGAGAAAATATTGCCTACGGACCTGATACGGCTGAAAAGGTGATGATGAACCTGATTATTGATGATGGCGTTGCGGACCGGGGGCATCGTACTAGCATCTTTTCACCTAACTGGAATATGGCAGGCGTGGGTTGCGGTCCCCATGCAACTATCCGTAGCGTGTGCGTTATTGACTATATAAAAGCGCCTCTCGTAACCGGGGGCAACAGCCAGCTGAGCATTGTAAACAATGGCACCGTTGATTTGCTATCGCTTAAGGTAGCAGATGCCGACATTTTAGGGGGTCCGCTATCACCAGGACAATCTCGCGATATTGCCCTAACCGATGCGCAAAGCTGCGACGTGACGCTCTCTATTCAGATGGGTGGAAACTATCGTGTCTTGGATTGGAGCGGCATCAATATCTGCGATGCGGCCATCACCATTAATCGTCAAAATAGCTTCACGCTAACCTATTAATACGCCTCGTTATGCCCGAGCGGTTCCTACCTGCGTAGTTTGCCTTCATCAGGACAAACCATCAGGACAGACTGCTCAGGGCATGGCAACTCACTGAATTTCCCGCAAACACCAGCGCAGACACCAGCGTTTTAGATAATCACGACCACTGGGTTACTCAACTCGTACCATGCGGATTTCGGTTCGTTGGTTACGGGCATCTTCAGGCGGCACACCTGTCAGGGGTTCACCAAATCCTTTGCCCTCAGGCAAAATTGTGAGGGTGACGCCCGCACTTTTTAGCTGCTGGGCAACCCTCTCAGCACGGGACTGGCTTAAGGATTGGTTGGCCCCAGCAGCACCGGTGCGTGAGGTGTGGCCAATAACGCGTACAGCAACGGTTTGTGGGTTGTACTCTTTTAGCTGTTTTGATAGGGCCTCGAGGGTTTGCTTGCCCTCCTGCGTGAGTTCTGCAGAGTCAGAGCTAAAGCTCACCTGACCACTCACCCGCAGATTACCAATATCGGATGCTTGTTGAACCTTGGCGATGGAAACCGCATTATCTGCATTCCCGACCGAGGTTAGGTTCCCGGCCAATTTGTTTGCCAAAGCAGGATTATCAACCCGAACTAAATCAATCAGTGCCTGGGTATTATCGGCGGCCTCGGTGACAAATTGATCGGTGTAAAGGGCGCTCGCGTCGGTGGGGATACCCGCTAATCGGTTAGATAGGGTGAGGACTGCCGCGGTGGCTTCGATGCGCTTCTCTAAGGTGCCGTTATTTAACCAGTTCTTCGCTTCGGTGGCACTGAAAAAGTCAATACCGTCAATGATGGTTGCAGCATCACTCACCGAAAGCTCGCCGTCTTCAGCCACTTGGGTTTGCAACTGGGTAGCATCTCGGGCATTGGCATCAATCCGTCGGTAGTACTTTTCAAGGAGCCGCGAGATGATATCTGGGTTGGATGCAATGAGCTGATCTGACGCAACAATGACGTCAACGATGGAATTAGGATCATCTTTACTTGAGAGCACGACGGTGTAGCCTTTTTGGCGGGCTTGGGCTACGAAGGGCTCCCAAAGAACTGCGATCGCAACACTTTCCGTAGGATTTTGCATCAAGGCCCAGGCTTCTGAGGCATCAGTGACGGGCCGTAGATCAAAGTCTGAAAGATTGAAGGTATCAAACTGGGCATCTAGCACCAGGGATAAATACTCACTGGGCGTATCGGCAGCGTAAGCAATACTGAGCTTTTTACCTTTGTCCTGCATTTTCGCTACCAGCGCTTGCAAGTCGAGCAAAGACGTCAGCTCGGCATATTTTTTGGTGTTTAACACAACCGCATCGGCGCCCACGGTGCGATCCAGCAAACCGACAATTTTGCCCGGCGGCTGCTGCTGTAGAAATTGATCGAGGCTGGTAACTAAGAGATCGGCTTTGCCCTCACCAAGGGCCTTAGCCCTGAGGGATTGATCAAACTCATTGTCGTAGCTCATTTCTATGCCAGCTTCTTTCAGCACAGCCTGAAAGTCGGCATTGCGAAACGTACTGTAACCGCTAAAGGTATCACCCAGTAGGGTAAGCGGAGTCATGTCCTCTATCGGGGCAGACGCCTTAGCCCTGGCCAGTGATCCAGAACGCTCACCGTCAGGGCGATCTGGCGTTGTCAGTGTGCGTTCGGCCCCAGAGGATGCAGTAGGTTGAGCGCTGGGCTTTTGAAAGTACACGAAAATAGCAGCGCAAAGCATCGCGAGGCTACAGGCCGCGACAACAGGCTTGAGCGGCAGGTTGAAGAAAGGCATGCGCTGTGACGATGGTACCTCGCCCGCAGAGAATCGCTCATCAACGACAGCCGGATTTGCGTTAGTACTGGAGGGCTTCAGAAACCGAGGCTCAGAACGAATCACAGCCACTGGCTTAGTAATACCGGGCAGTTGCCGCTCAATCCAGGCCTCATTAAAAATGCTGGCATAAACGGTATTGGCAACGCGTAGGATGCCATCTTCCAAACACACTAAACCAGACCGTAATAGTAAGTCTTGCTCTGGACTTTGTAGCTGGGGAAGCGTACCGCCCTGTAAAACTTGCAGATACAAAATGAGCAGGGAGTCTCGGGGGTCATAGTTTAACAGGGCCCCTTGAATTTTCTGGAGATGGGTCGCGGCACCGTTGACTTCCCAGTCCTTCACTATTTTCTTATCAACGATGAGATCGACAATATCCGCGTCGTTTGACGCTGTGATTTTAGACGAGTATTTGATGACATAGTCACAAATGAGCTTCGTTAAGAACGGTTGCTGACCGGCCCACTTTTGGATTTTATCGAGCACAGTAGCCACCGTGCTAGCCTCTTTTTCGTTGGCAAAAAGTGCTTGCTCTAAATGGGCTAAATCAGCTGAAAACTTTGATTGACGGCTCTCTACATTCATGTCGTTTCTGCCACTGCTATCCAAACGAGTACTCAGTTAGGGTTTTGCACCCTTTCCCCCCTGTTTACTTACTTACAAAGATGTACTTACGTATCCTGATGCTTTTCACTTAAAAATTGGCAAGAAAATTTTAAGCAAATGCCCACAGGCAAACACTTTAGAGGTCATTGGTGATGACCTGAGACGGTAAAGCGCCATTCTCATCCATATTTTTGCGATGGCGGCCTCTAGCTCAAGACGGGGCCAAGGAAGGCAAAACAGGTAGATAGATTTACTTAAATTAGGCCTTAGCGCTTCAAAAATTCTAAAAAAGCCCCATACCCGAGGAAATGCAGCCCCCAAGAGCCCCTTTAAAACAGTTGAGCAACTGCCCTTGATTTGGACAGTTGCTCAACAAGCGATCGCACTAGCCAGATCACCCTTTTTCACCCTTTTGGGTCGCTCAACTCTAAACGAGGACCTCTTCAGCACGCTGGCTATTATCTGGAGCACTTGGATCTGGCTCACTTGAACCTGGCACGCTTGGTAGGGCCTCTTTCATAGCAAGGTATTCAAAGTTAGGGATGCGTGTAAGCATTTTAATTTCATTGGCACACACATTTTGTAACAGCGCAATGCTTCGATCTCGCTGTTCTCCAGCAGGCAGCGTTTTCAAAATGTCATGGGTAAGGTTGAGCTTGGTCACCACCTCTTTCATCTGCTGACGAATATCTGAAATGAGCGCCGCTTGATCCGAGTCTAGGGCATCACGAAACTGCTGAACTTCTTGCTGGAGTTTTGCTAATTGGGCCTGCTCGGCCTGTTGCTGCTGGGTAATCAGCGTTTGCTTTTGAAGGCGGCTTTGCACAGCATTGAGAATTTCTGCACAGGTAAAAGGCTTTGTTAAATAATCATCAGAACCCAACTCCATCCCTTTTCGGATATCGCCTTTATCTGCCAGTGCCGTTAAAAAGATGAACGGAATCATCGCCGTTTTAGGTTCTTGCCGGAGGGCCGCCAGCACATCGTAGCCATTGAGTTCGGGCATCATCACATCACACAAAATCAAGTCGGGCTTATACTTCATAGCACCCACAAGTCCTGTTACACCGTTATCAGCTCCGACAATGTCATACCCTTCCAATGCCAGTAGCTCTAGTAAGTTTGCACGAATTTCAACTTCGTCTTCAATGACTAAAATTTTAACCATGGTAGTTCTCCTGATAACAGAATAAATAGATGATATAGATGGACCCCTTATACCGGTGGGGTTGCCAGCGGGTTATAAAAACACGGCTGCCGATAAATATGGGAGTTTTGCTGGATTTTCCCTATCGAATCCAACAAAACTCCAGTCAATAAAACCACAACAGAAAAGGCACTAAAACGCTTACGAAAACAGGCTAATTGATCGGTATTATACGGTGACGGCTTCAATGGCGTCAGCAGTTAAATTACTGGACGTGTTAACCGTCGGTAATACAACAGAAAATGTCGTGCCGACCCCTTCTTCACTGTCACACTTAATCGTGCCTTCGTAGAGATCAACAAATCTTTTTACGATTGACAACCCTAGCCCTGTACCTGAGATATTGCCGACGTTTCCGCCCCGAACAAAGGATTCAAATAGCGTCTCTCTCGCATCTTCTGGAATACCGATGCCTGAATCTTTTACTGAGAACGAAATTTGGTCATCCGTTTGTCCGAGTGTGACCAAAATTTCGCCACCATTGGGGGAGTAGTTAACGGCGTTGGACAACAGATTGGTAAAAATGTGCCTCAGTAGCTTTCGATCCATCATCAGAGGGCTATCAGAGGTTTGGGATTCTAGAACTAAGGTATGGGCCGTTGTTGTAATTTGAATTTCTTCGATGACCTCTTCGCAAAACTCACTGAGCACCAACGGTTGCAGATTGAGCATCACTTTACCGGCTTCTACCTGGTTGATCAGCAACACATCATTTAGCAGCTCTGTCATATGCTTGGCAGCCACCTGAATCTTAGAAAGATATTTCAGCTGCTTGGCTTGATCCCAGCGATCGCTGTAGTGTTCTAGCAGCTCTGCGGATGACAAAATAGTGGTTAGTGGTGTGCGAAATTCGTGGGATGTCATCGAGACAAACCGCGTTTTCATTTCATTGAGTTCACGCTCACTCTCTAAGGCATTGCGAATATCGGCCTCGCTCTTTTTACGCTCGGTAATATCACGAAAAATCACCATCACCTCATCGGGCGCACTGACGGCAATACGTGCCTCAAAATCTAGAGAGGAGTCACGTCCAGGTAGCTGAAATTCTAAAATTTGAATCCCTTTAGACTGGAGAGCTTGCTCGATGTGGTGCTGCATCATTTTTGCTGCAGAGAGCGGCAAAATATCTTGCAAGTGATGGCCCACACAGGCTTTAGGCTCAAAGGGAAGGGTATGCTCCTTAGGCGTTTTGTAATTGACAAAGTTGCCTTTGCAGTCGATGCGGAACATCGGATCGGGAATGGCATTCAGCAAGGCCCGATTCGTGGCATAGCTGGCTAGTAGAGCCTTTTCCTCTTGCTTGAGGCGATCGTTAGCTTCATGAAATTGTTGAGTGCGGTGCTTGACCTCTGTTTCTAGCTTGCTATGGAGATCTTTGAGGGCATCTTCAGCGCATTTACGGCTGGTGATATCTAGCATATAAATGCGAATGAGATCACTTTGGGGAATGTAGGTGAGGGCTTGCTCGAAGACGCGATCGCCAATGATAACTTCTCGACTAGATTGTGATTGCTTAGCAGATTTGACGGCCTCTACCACACCGGCAAGAACCGGATGCGAGAGCTTTTGGCTCTGCACCTCTGAAAATTGCTCAACCGCAGCCGGATTAATATAGGTGATCTTTCCGGATAAGGAGATTTCAATAATGGGGTGGGGAAATAATTCTGGGAAGGACGCCAACCGAGCAATCGATGAGCCGTCGATGGTATCTAGGATGTCTGTGGGGGTCTCAGGCATCATCGGTTCTACAGGCGTAGAAATGAGCGTCTGCATGTAGTCAGCCGCATCATCGGCACCTGAGAGGAGCCATTCAACATCGTCACTTTCTTCTACGACGAAGTAGCGCGCATCTACCCGCGCTCCAAACATGATCGCATCGCCATGGGTCAAGTTGTGGGAGGCCCGCTGGCGACCGTTAATAAACAGTCCGTTGGTGCTAGGGGTTCCCTGAAAATTACCATCAATAATTCGAAACTGATGGTCTGCATCAGGACGAGGAAGCCGCAGCAGAATAGCATGCTGACGAGAGACCTCGCGGGAGTTGAGCACAATTGAATTTCTGGGGTCTCGACCAATTGAGCTAGATGCCGTATGGAGCTCTACTGTTCGCCGACCGCCGTCATCTTCAATAAGCAAAAGGTGTTTCATAGCCTGATTAGTCTTTTTTTAGCCCGACAGCGCGAAACATCAAAGCATGCAAAGCATAAAAGCGCGCACAGCACATAAGATTTCTTACATAAAACGAAATCTGAAACAGACTCCCCATGCTGAATGCTGCCTAAAGTAATAGCTCACTGCAATACAAAGACGAATTCACAAGCGCTTAAGCTATGCATGTTTCATGCCATTTAGCTGACATTACAGTACCCACTCAACCCATGAATATTACTTTTATTACTTCATGTTTCTTCTGCGTATATTACATTACGCTTATATATCTTTTAATACATGGTCATTTATACAGAACACTCCACATCGCAAGATTTGCTTAGAGGACTTCGATTAGAGAAATTTGCTGATAGAGATTCGTTTAAGGGGAGCTAATTGGATGTATTTGCGTAGAGAGATTTTTTTAGAAGGCGTCATCTAGCGAGATGCGTTTAGAAGACGTCGTCTGGAGAGCGTTA
>JBCDAG010000315.1:0-8820 GCA_039186165.1 Cyanobacteria bacterium P01_F01_bin.53 | reverse complement strand
TCTAAAACCCTTGTCATATAAGGGTTTTAGGAACACGTTAAATTCTCAGCAACTGCCATCTATTGAGAATTTATGACGAAGGATCAAGGGTTTCAGGGCTTGGTTCTATGTGGTTCTCATAGTTGTGTGTACACGGGAGCCTCTTGGGAGGGGTAGGGGTGGGTCTCGGTGTATAGCGCAAGTTGCCGACCCACCCCACCCTGCGGGAAACACATGTGAAGTATCCATCGGTATCTCTAGTGTGCTTCCGAGGAGGGGATCTACCTCAGGCGATGCGTTGGTAGGTTATGTACCTCAGGTGATGTGTTGAAAATTGTTCGAGAAACCCGGAGGGTTCCCTATGAGTGTTTTAGTCTTTTCTTTACTTCTTTTGACCATCCTCTTAGCCACCCTAGCACTGGCTTACGTGGGCGTTCCCCTCTGGGTGTGGACAAGCTTTGTAGCAGTCACTTTAGGTATCTTCCAGAGTCCTATTTGGCTATGGGCGATCGCACTTCCTATTGCGCTTGCCTTGAACGTGCCTCAACTGCGGCGGTGGCTGGTGATCGATCGCATTTTTACCCTGATCCAATCGCGCCATCTCCTGCCCAAAATCTCGGATACTGAAAAAGCCGCCATTGAAGCCGGTAACGTTTGGGTAGAGGGCGAATTTTTCTCTGGTAAGCCGGACTTTAAGCGCATTCTTGCTGAGCCCTATCCCACCCTCACCGCAGAACAACAAACCTTTCTCGATGGCCCTGTAGAACAGGTCTGCCACATGGCGACTGACTGGGAGATTTTTCAGCGGAAAGATTTACCGCCTGAGGTGTGGACTTTCCTAAAAGATTCTCGCATCTTCGGCATGATGATTCCTCAGGAATATGGCGGCTTGGGCTTTTCTAACACTGCCTATAGTGCCGTGATGACCAAGCTGGCCTCCCGTTCCTTTACCCACACGGCCACCGTTGGCGTGACCAATTCGCTGGGGCCAGCCAAACTGTTGTTGCATTACGGTACCCCGGCTCAAAAGAATTATTACCTCCCCCGCTTGGCCAGTGGGGAAGAGATTCCTTGTTTTGCCCTGACCGAACCCAATGCTGGCTCCGATGCCGCCAGTCTCACCTCTTTAGGTATTGTTTTCGAAAAAGAAGGTGAACTGTTCCTGCGCCTTAACTGGAATAAACGCTACACCACCTTGGGCGCGATCTCTACCCTCATTGGCTTGGCCATTCGGCTCCATGACCCTGATAACTTATTAGGGAAAGGTAAAGATGTGGGCATTACCTGTGTGCTGGTGCCGACGAATACACCCGGCGTAAAGGTCGGTCGTCGCCACGATCCGATGGGGGTTCCGTTTTATAACTCTCCGATGGCGGGTGAGAATGTGGAGCTGCCCGTTGGCCAAATTATTGGTGGTGTGGAGCAGGCGGGCGAAGGGTGGAAAATGTTGATGCAGTCCCTGGCTGCTGGGCGCGGGATTAGTTTCCCCGCAACATGTACAGGGGTGGCCAAGCTAACCACTCGGGTGACGGGGGCTTACAGTACGATTCGCCACCAGTTTGGTTTGCCCATTGGTCGCTTTGAAGGGGTCGAAGAGCCCCTGGCTCGCATTGGTGGGCTAACGTATGTGATGGAGGCTGCTCGGCTCTATACCTGTGGCGCGGTAGATAAGGGAGAACAACCTGCGGTGGTCTCGGCCATTGCCAAATACCAGTTCACCGAACTCTCTCGTAAAATTATCACCGATGGCATGGATGTGCTCGGTGGTGCGGGCATTAGTCGGGGACCGCGAAATCTGTTGGCCAATATTTACACGGCGACCCCCATTCCGATTACGGTAGAAGGTGCGAACATTCTCACCCGAGCGCTGATTATTTTTGGTCAAGGTGCGATTCGTTGTCACCCTTATGTGTATGACGAGATTGCCGCGTTGCAACAGGCTGATTTGCGTGGCTTCGACCGGTTGCTCTGGTCCCATATAGGCTTTACGCTGCGTAACCTTACACGAGCCGGTGTGCTGAGCCTTACCCGTGGCCGCTTTGTGAAAGTGCCCCTGTCTAGCGACACTGCTCGCTATGGGCAAAAGCTCGCGTGGGCCTCGGCTTGGTTTGCCTGCCTGACGGACTATGCCATGCTCACCTACGGTGGCTCCCTGAAACGCCATGAGAATATTACTGGGCGCTTTGCCGATGTGCTCTCCTGGCTATATCTTGCCAGTGCTACGCTTCAGCGGTATGAAAAAGAGGGACGGCCCGAGGCGGATCTGCCGTTTGTACAGTGGGGATTGAATTGGGCGATCGCACAAATTCAACAAGGCTTTGAGGGGCTACTCAACAACCTACCCATGCCCATCATCGGTAGTCTTCTTCAAACCAGTCTGCGACTAAATCCGCTGGGGCAAGCGCCTTCAGATGAGCTTAGCCAACAGATTGCCCAGCTGATGCAACAGTCTGAATCGCGAGATCATCTAACGGCCGGTATCTATATTCCTCAAGACTCGCAGGAGGCCTTGGGTAGATTGGAAAATGCTTACCGTTTAATGCAGCAGGCTACGCCCATTTTGAAACGGCTGAGAGCTGCGATTAAGTCTGGTCAGCTACCTGCTGAGACGAGAGAAAAATCTACCGATGAGCTGATTGAAGCAGGGCTGCGGGCCGGACTGATCAGTGGCCTTGAGTCAGACATTGCTTATGCGGCTGAACGAGCCCGTAACGATGCTATTCAGGTAGATTCATTCACTTTGAAAGAGTATCAAAACATTGGTCACCCTTCTATCCTGGCCACTCAGGAATAGAAGGGTGAGTTCGGTGGATGAGTGCGTTGGTGATAAAGCTTTTGATCGGTTCTTGAACTGTTTAACCTTTATTGACTGGTCTAGGTCAGGTTTAACCCACCATCTGACATTACAATCTCGCCCGTAATATAGTGACTGGCTATCAGCATAGAAGCAACTTGTGCGATCTCCTCTGGTTGTGCCCCTCGCCCCATGGGCGATCGCGTTTCCCATAGCTTTCTGGCCGCTGTCCACTGTTTGCTCATAGGCGTTTCCACTAACCCAGGAGCTATAGCATTCACTCGAATTTGCGGTGCCAGCGTCAGCGCCAGCAGTTTTGTCACATGGTTCAGGGCTGCTTTACTGGCGGAATAGGGAATAGAAGCCCCCTTCGGACGAATCCCTGCGTGGGAGGTGATATTGAGAATGCAGCTCGGGCACTCGTCACGGGAGGCTTGGCGTAGGGCATTTTCAGCTTCTGCAATGAGTATCCAAGGTGCAATCACGTTGACGTCGTAAAGTGATCGCCAAATCTCTGCTGAGGCTTCTTTTAATGATGCGTGAGGAATGGTGGCGGTGATTCCTGCGTTGTTCACTAAAATGTCTAGCCTTCCATGGTGGGAGAGCACGTCGGCGATCAAATGCCGAGCTTGATCTGGGTCGGCCAGATCGGCCTGTGAGTAGGAGGCACCGGGATGCGCTTTTGCTAATGCCTGGCCCGCGGCCACAGAGGATTTGGAATGGAAGGCAATGGTAAACCCATCTTGGGCCAGTCGTTGTGCGATCGCCTTTCCAATACCAGAGGTTGACCCCGTTACCAGCGCAACTCTCTTGTTCTGGCTATCTTTACTCACAGCTATCTTCGTTCACAGCTATCTCCACTCACAACGATTACCAATAGGTTTTAGTGCCAAGAGGGTTTTGGTTGCTCACCATCAGGTCATCGCGTATTGCTCACATCGATGTTTGAGCGCTTGATTGTAGTCAAGATAGCCTTGATAACTCACACAATAAACACCCCGCCAGGCCAAGTAAGGAATGAGCAATCCACTATTTTCATGAATCTGGCTAAAGCGAGTTTGGGTTTCATTCATTGCCTCACACACAAATGAATGGCGAACAGAGAAAAGGAACGGCGCACCCCAATGTCCCTGCCAGACAAAAGCAAGCGGTGACGTGATGGAGAGAAATTTTGCTTGGATCCAGTGCTGACCAAATTGCTTAAGATCTTCTAAGAACCGAATCCTCCCACCAACAGAAAAATCAGCATGGGCTTCACGCACAAAAGGATTCCATTCTGAGTGAGCCTCAAAAGCGGTTACTTGATCCCAAACCACTTGCTGTGGCGCATTAATTAGTACCTCAGCATGCCACCCTTTCATCAAGGACATCCGCTGCTGCAAGCTTGGAAACTGGACTGTCTCTGGTTCGCGCTGAATGCTAATCATGTTATATGCCTTGCAGATTGAATAAATGAGCCATGGAATCCCATTAATTGGGATGATCGCTCGCCCCTGTTGAAAGGGTGGACTGCTTAAGGGGCAATAGCCACACTATAAAATTCAATCGGGAAGAAATCGGGAAGGTATGGGGAAGTCCTCAGTTTCCAAGACTCTATGATGAAGCCAATTTAGTCCACTGTTTGCTGACTGCGCTGCCATACCTTGATGGTTGTGTCTTTTGCTCCACTAACCAATGTCTGCCCTGAACGGTTGATATCTGTAGATAACACCCAATCGTCATGACCTGAGAGCGTGTCCAAAAGAGTTTGATTTTTCCAGTCCCACACCTTGATAGTGCGATCGATACTACTACTGATCATAAGATTATCAACAGCACCAAACATAACGGAGACGACCCGATCAGTATGGCCGGAGAAGGTGTGGTGATTTTTCCCAGTCGCCAGCTCCCACAGCTTAATCGTGCCATCCCAGCTAGCACTGGCCAAATATTGCCCTCGTGGCTCGAAGGCAAGTGCTCGCACGGCATTTTCCTGTTTTGGAATGTTATTGCTAATTTCCTGTCCGGTCGTAGGGTCCCATACTTTTATCTGTCCCCCTCGATCTGAACTCACTAAACGGGAACCGTCAGGGCTATAGGCCAATGCAAACACCCAATCGGTATGTCCTTGCAGGGTATGAATTAAGTTGCCTGTTTCCAGGTCCCACACCTTCACCGTTTGGTCAGAGCTTGCCGTGGCAAATTGTTGCCCGTTAGGATGTACCTCGATGGACCAGATAGTAGCATCATGCGCCTGTTGGGAACGAAGAGGCTCCCCTATCGGCAAGCTCCAAACTGTGAGCGTGCCATCAGCGCCGCCACTCATTAAAGTCGTGCCATCGAAACTTTTTTGGATAGTTCGAATCGCTGCATTATTCTCGGCAAGCGTCTTTTCTACTTCTCCTGTGTTTAGATTCCAGATTTTAATGGTGGTGTCTTCGCTACCACTAATCAGGGCATTTTCATCAGCACTAAAAATAACAGACCATACGGTGCTTTGATGCCCGGACAGCGTGTTATTTAATGAAAATGGAGCAGGCTTTGGCTGAGGTGGCGCTGGCTGAGGTGTTACTAATTGAACAGGTGAAGGTGTAGAGTCGCGAGGAAAAACAAAGTACCAAGCTATGACACCTGCAACAATCATCATGATCAGGGTTAGGCCAATGGCGAGTACGGGTTGGCTAGGACGACGGGAACGCTTTTGAACAGCAGAAACGGGTGATTTGAGTGATTGAGGCGTAATTGTTGTTTCTGGTGAAATTTCCTTAACTGAGACTTCCGCTGGGTTAGACTGCGATTGGTTTGCCTCTACCGAGCTTGCCATTTCTGGGTATGGCTGCCGTAGGGCTTGTGCTGGCTGGTCTGGTTGCGCTGGCTGGCTTATCTCCTTAAGCGCGCGCATTACCTCAACGGCTGACTGATAACGATCTGGGGGGGCAGCAGAGATCATCTTATCCAAGATGTGAGCAAACCCAGAACTGACCTGAGCGAAAGTACGCCATTCCCACTGTAGTGTGCGTTGATTGATGAGCGAAGCGGGCTCTTTTGCAGTTAGCAAAACGAGGGCGACCACGCCCAAGGCATATAGGTCACTACTGGGCGTACAGATGCCCTGGCGGATCTGTTCGGGGGGTGAATAGCCGAGCTTACCAACAATAGACAATCTGCTAACATAGCCCGAATAGTTTGGGTCATTTGACACTTGAGGCAAAGTTTCCAATACTTGCTTACCCACCCCAAAATCAATCAGCACGGGTAGCTCGCTATCGGCAGGCAGCATGACATTATCTGGGGAGATATCCCGGTGAATAATGCCAAGCTGATGAATATAATCGAGGACAGGCAAGAGTTTATTTAACCAGTCAAGGATTTCTCTCTCACTAAAAGATCGGCGTAGCTTTTGACGCTCTTTTATGAAACTTAAGTAGGTGCGTCCATTGACAAACTCTTGAACAAGAAACAGGCGACCCGCACTTTCAAACGTGGCAAAAAACTTAGGGATTTGTGGATGCTCAAGCTGGTAAAGGATTTTGGCTTCCCGTTTGAAGAGTGCTCGCGACTTTTTGAGGATGCGATCGCCCTTGACTCTGGGCGAAAACTCCTTGAGCACACAGGGTTCGTGAAATCGTTTTACATCTAGGGCTAGATATGTCCTACCCAAACCGCCATGACCCAGCACTTTTTGGATTAAATACTGATTATCAATGAGTGTTCCGCTGGGGAATTCTGGCTGGTTTGAAATATCATCGGACATTTGTCGAATACCCAGGTACACCTTCTTTGAACACCGCCGCCCTCACAGTAAACATCATCATAGCCAGTGCTGTGGCCTCAGTGGCTATGATGTTTCGTTTTGCGGCCGCTCATGGTTTCTCTTGAAAGCCTGACTATCCCAATCCTGACTATCTCAAGAGCTTAGTTTGGGCGGCACAATCGCCTGATATAGCATTAGCGCAACTGCGATCGCCCACCCGAGTGCCAATCCCTGCAAAAAGCCCACAATGCCACTGACCAGCCAAATTAGCTGTACCAGCCCGTAGTCAAAAAGAGAGAGCTTTTTACGAGACTTATATACCCACTCGTAGAGGGCAGAGAAGCCCAAATAGAGCAACAGGCCGCCCAGAATGGTGGTAGGGAAATACGTGAGCCAAGGGGAAAAGAGCACTGGCAAAATCACAAAGGTGGCTGCACCGACTAAGGTCACCAGGCGAGTCCGGCCACCCATGTTGTGTGCAAGTACAGAGCGTCCGAAGGATTGAAAAGAGAGAATACCGCCGCCCAGGCCCATGATCACATTGGCGCTGCCCGCGATTTTGAGTTCGTGGTTAAGATCAATTTTGCGGGAAAGTACGACCTCCATGCTTTTTACATTCATCAGCAGTAGCACTGCCGTAATGGCACTCACCGTCCCTGAGCACATCCATTGGCTACCAATGGCGGACCAATTAATCTGTGACAGGTCAGACCAGTGAAGTAATTGCCAGGTCGTTTGTAGGGGGGGAATGCCCAGCGTTAAGCCTTGCGTATTGGCCTGGGCGAGTGAGACGCCGGTGAAGGATAGGCAGCCGTAAAAGAGCGCGATCGCCCCCACCAAACTGCCCGCCATCACTAAGGAATGACTGTAGCGGCGCGTAATAATGAGCAGATACACTGCGAGTAGCAGCCCCGGTAACCATTGCAGTGGGCTTACCGATTGGCTAAAGCTGACGATGGAGGCAAGGGTTAATTTTTGGGTGGTTAACACTTCAAACGCGCCCTTCACCAGTAGCCAACCGCTACTGGCAATAAAGCCGCCGACAACCGCATCGGGCAGTAGCCGGGCAACGCTGCCTAGTTTGAGCGCGCCCATTAACCACAGAAATGCCCCCGTGAGCGAGGAGGTGAAGGCAATGGTCACAATCACAGTGACCAGAAGTTCTGTGGAGCTGGCTGTGGTGGGCAGATTCCTGATGACCATGCCCGTACTCCACGCGATAATAGCGGTGGGAATACCGGCCAAATCTGAGACCATGCCAGGGAATGAACTCATCAGGCCCACCATGATGCGGGTGGCGGCGGCACTAAAGAGAATGAAACCGATCCCCGCTGAAAGGTAGTCGGATAGGGTGTTAGAGAAAATAAGGACGGCGAAAGATAAATCGAAGAGAATGCCGAGGGTGCCGGTGGTGATCCCGATGGCGATCGCAGAAAGCACTGGTTCAGAACCGGCCATTTGCTGAACGCTGCCAGGCACTAGCTGGTTAGGCGTATCCTGGTTAGGATTATCCTGGCCGGAAATCTGCTGTCTCCAAAAGGCAAACTGCCGTGCCAGTGCTTCTGGCCTAAGATTTTCGGGGATAAAACGCATGGTGTCGTTTGGGTATAAATAATGACATTAGGACGTAATCGAGAATTTCTCGGGAAGCCCTTTTTCATAGGCTTCCCACGGCTTTTATGATAGCGAGCGTCCCCACTTTATCAGTCCCTAACGAATTAGAAAAAGAAGCCACCTTGAGGGTGCTCTCTGGTATCGGCTAGATACCAGAGAGTGCTCATGTGATTGGAGCCAGTCGAGCTTGCCCAGTGCTCGGTTGCATTCAGGGCTCGCCATAGTTAAGAGTTTGCGCAGCGAAATGCTTTCGGCATCCGAGGCCGTCATATAGTAGTGGGCTTTGAATTCCCATTTTGAAAAATATGTTTCAAGTCGGAAATCTGGAAGCTTGATCACCAGGCTTGATCATGGTGACATCTGTCGAATATCTGGAGGCGTAAGGTGTTACGAATCCAGCGGCAAAAGTTCCTCACGATTGGAGCGCAGATGAGAGTTAGCACCCTTTACACTTGCCTGATTTTGCCTCAAAATCCTTGATATTGCCATTTCCATCTTTAGAAAATACACAACACTCTTCGAAAAGCTCCCTTAGCTCTGCTCTGCTTTTTTGCACGCGTGACTTTAGCGTGGAATAGCTGATGCCTTGGCTTTGAGCATACTCTTTCTGTGATTTCCCTTTGAGATCAATTTCTTCTAATAGAAGTGCTGATTTTTTAGGCAAGGCTTTGATAAAAGGCTCAATACAATTGGATAATTC
>JBCDAG010000314.1:0-8839 GCA_039186165.1 Cyanobacteria bacterium P01_F01_bin.53 | reverse complement strand
TGCTCGCTGGAGAACTCTCACCTGACAAGTCCCGCTGCTACTGAGCAACTCCAGATGCCTGCGCTCCTCATCCTTGAGGTGAATCTCAACCCGCTTCATAGCTCCGCGTATGTTTCATTGTTTTATACTTACTGTACTAGCTGTCGTCCTGCTTACGTTCTAGATGAGCCTCATTGGCGGTCTGTTTGAGCCTTTTTCTGGAGGCCTTACAAATCTAAAATTACGCTAGAGATACCGTCTGGACTGGGCTGGCTGTCCTAGGATGAAGGCGAGCGGGCCTTTTGCGGGCCGCTGGTCTATTATCTATAGGCATTAAGGCGTTTGGGAGATACCTTTCATGAGTTCAGGTGGTGGGCTTGGTGCATCAGCGGCCCCTCCGGGTGGGTCTTCGGGCAGTGGTCCCTTGGGCGATCGCTATACAGTTGTCAATGAGCTAGGACGGGGTGGCTTCGGCCAAACCTACCTGGCCAAAGATCGTCATCGCTACGACGAGCTGTGTGTGGTAAAAGAATTTGTGCCCCAGGTCGAAGACAAGGCCATGCTTGCTAAGGCCAAAGAACTCTTTGAGCGCGAAGCCAGTGTGCTCTACCAGCTGGACCATAAGCAAATCCCTGAGTTTCGCCAGCTCCTGGAGGTAGAGTCGGAAACGGGTGGACGGTTGTTCATCGTGCAAGACTACGAAGCTGGGCCCACCTATCAGTCTTTACTAGAAGATCGCCAGCGATTTGGCGGCAAATTCACCGAAACCGAAATTACCCAGCTGCTGTACCAGCTATTGCCCGTACTTTCCTACATTCACGGCTTGGGGCTGGTGCATCGCGACATCTCCCCTGACAACCTCATTTTGCGGCAGACCGACGGACTGCCCGTGCTCATTGACTTTGGCAGCGTGAAGGAAATTGCCGCCGCCGTTCGCAGCCAGCTCGCTATTGAAGGGGTAGGACCTGCGCCAACGCGCATCGGTAAGGCGGGCTATGTGCCCCTAGAGCAGCTCAGTACCGGCAATTCTAACCCCGCTAGCGACCTGTATGGGCTGGCGGCAACGCTGCTGGTGCTAGCCACTGGGGAAAATCCTCAAATGCTACACGACCCTCACCACGGCACCTGGAGCGGGTCTGAATCCCTCAGTCCTAAGCTGGCTCAAATTTTGAAGCGGATGTTAGCGGCTAACCCGGAGGATCGTTATCCTTCTGCGGCGGCGGTACTTGCGGCGCTCAAGGATAATGTCCAGGGTGGCGGCGCGGCTGGTGGAGCAGCCACAACGGTAGATGCTGTGGTGGGTGTGGACGGTGAGGAGCTGCCGTCGGTAAACAGTGAGGCGATGTATCCACCGGTGGGGACTGCCGGAGCTGCGGGCTTTGTGATGGGGGCAGCAGGCGCAGCGGGTGCGGCGATGCGCGGTATGACGGGCGACCCTCCAGAGGTGACGCCTGAATATGAAAACGAGGCCATGTTGATGTCGGATGTCGACATTATGGCCGGATCAGCTGATATCGATACCGAGGTGTTTCCGGGGGACGTTCGGGGCAT
Source organism: Cyanobacteria bacterium P01_F01_bin.53 (assembly GCA_039186165.1). Lineage (GTDB taxonomy): Bacteria > Cyanobacteriota > Cyanobacteriia > Phormidesmidales > Phormidesmidaceae > Phormidesmis. The sequence goes on along the minus strand of JBCDAG010000314.1, from coordinate 7,309 downwards.
CGATAGTGCCGCTGATGAGGCGGAGGTGTACACGCCTGATATCAGGCCTGATCCGCGTGCCATTGGTAAGCCTGATCCGAAGCAGGCCTTGCTCGGACTGTTGGTGATGTTGGGGCTCGTGGGCTCCCTGTTGGCCTTGGCGTTCATGCGGTTTATGAATACGCCTAATACCAGCGATGGTAAGGCTTCTGTGGGCGGTTCTGGTGATACGGAAGTGATTGCCGTTGGTGACTTTTCAAGAGAAGAAGCCGCCCGTAAGCAGGAAATTAGATCCCGCAGAGAAGGCTTGGGCGTAAGCGGTGAGTATTTTATTCGGCTGGTGGATCAGCTCTTTTATCAGGAATATCCAGAGCTGAACACGAGCGGCCCCAATGGTGGCCGGAAAACGCTCTCTAGTGCGCCGATGGATGAGCCCTTGAGGATTCGATGGGACCACATTGCCATGGGGATGCTCGATCAGCTGGAGGGTAATTTTAGCCAGCGAAGCGTGCGGGCACTGGGTAGCTATAGCAGTGAAAGTCAGGGCGCCTGGGAATCGCAGCTAAATCAGGTGAATGTGGGCACCCGCGCACTGTTTGATTTGGTCGATGCCAAGTTCTTTAATCTGTTTGCCGATCAGTCGGGGCGTGACTTTCTCAATCGGCCGATTGGGCAGTTGTACTATGCGCTGGCCGATGACAATGCCCGTGCGATTGAATCTGGCAATGCCCGTGAAGTCATTGAGTTTGAGAGTGGCGCGTTTCGCAGGGATGTAAGCGGTGAGCTAGCTGCGGGGGCGGGCAAAGTGTACACGATGTCACTCTCCGCCGGGCAGCTACTCAGGTTAAATTTGGCTGCGCCTGCCGAAAGCACCCAAATCTCCCTATACCCGCCTGAGCCAACCGATGATATGCCCGCTGTTTTTGCCGATTCTGAGCAGACAACGTGGTCAGGATCTGTGACCCAGTCTGGGGTGTATGAGCTGGTGGTGATTAATCGCTTTGCCGATCCGGTGAATTATCAGCTGGCGGTATCGGTGGATAACGTAATTTCTGATCCACCGGTGGCACCGCCTAAAGAAGAGCCTGAGGAAGAAGATACCGCAGAGGTCGATGAACCTGATGAGGCGGAGGAGTCTACTGAAGCGGATACTTCGGAGACGGATGCTTCTGAAACGGACTCTACTGACGCAGAGTCTTCGGTGAGGATAGATCCTCTGTTTCAAAGAGAGATTGATGGCCGAATTGAGGACGCGAGGGAGGAGTGAGGCCTAGGCTGATCGTCAAAAAAGCTGTCAGAGTAGCCTTTCTTTAGGAAGGGTTGATTGAGCTGAGTAGCGGTTTACAGTGCGGTGACGAAGGGCGCGATCGCCTGTGCAAAAGCCTCAGCCGATTCATAGGGCAGCACGTTTCGCCCAACAATGTTCACGCCCTGGGCTCGGGGGAAGTGGTCCAAATAGGCTTGCAGACGCTGCTTCCCCGCTTCTTGCTGGGTCATGGTTTCTGGGTTGTTTTCTTGTTGGGCAGTGGTGCGATCAATAGTGGAGGCGGTATTGCCCATCACGATCATCACCGGTTGCTGGATTTGGGCGATCGCACTCGCATAGTCCTGCCGCCAAAAACCCGCCAAAAATGAAAACACCGCGTAGCGACTGTTCAAATCTCTAGAGCCCTTGTGCAGCATTGAGAGCCAGCCTGCTGTCACATCTTCGGCTCGCTCGAAAAGCTGCCGTTTGGAAAATGAGTCCAAAAACTTTTCTCGTCGGGCGTAGCGATAAAAGGCATTGCCCAAGGGTGAACTAAAGAAGCTCCAGGCAAGCGTTTGCTTCCACGATTCCGTGGGCGTTGTCATGAGTCGCCAAGCCGGTGGGCCGGAGAGGACCATGCCCTTAATCTTGTCCTTCACCGCAGGACTAGGACTGTTTATCAGCTCTACAGCTACGGGCAAAAGTGCCCCTTGTACCACCAGAACAACAGGTTCTTTGGCGACTTGTTCAATAAAGTACGCTAGCTGTTCAGCCCAGTCTTTAGGGCTATATGCACGAGCAGGCATGTCACTTTTGCCGCAGCCTAGCAGGTCCACGTTATAGACGGTGCCGCGCGGTTCATTGGTGGCACCCCACTGCTGGATAAAGGGTTGCCAAAACTCTCTGGAAAGACCAACGCCGATGGGATGAATGAGCAACAGTGCTGGAGCACCCTGGCCTTTTATTTTTTCAAAGGCGCAGCGGTAGTCTTGCCAGGTATAAAATTCCATAGATGTTGAGCAAGAAGATTTGGGCTGTCTGTGGGCAGACGGATGGAGTCTTAAGGTCCTATTTTGGAGAGTTTGGTCATTTTTAGGTATGGCTTTCTCATTAAATGTCGAGCAGTTCCCTAGTTTGTTCATCGGCAGCGAAGAGTATGCCCATTCCATCCACAATTGGCAGCATAAACCCACGACAGTCTAATGGAAAGTGGGGCGTATTGATCGCGCGTGATGATACACCCCATGCTAGAACAAATCCCAACCTATGGGCTCGGTTGGAGAGTGCTATGCACATATCTTCAACCGTAAGAATTTGGACTTCCCAGCTGGACTTGAGGTTGGTGGGGAAGGCCTTGAAGAGACCCTTTGTAGATCGCACCGGAACAATCAAGGCGGTGCAGGGGCCAAAGGTCTCTTCATACGCTATTTGAGCAGTCAACTCTAGCCAGCGAGAAGCCCATAGTGGCAACAGATCGCCCTCATCACAAATCCGACGATCCGCAGCCGTTAAGGACTCGTAGTCGATTACTTGAGCAGTGTTCTGAAGGGTTTCAGGAGGCTTAATCAACTGTTGACTAAGCCTCCTGTCGTCTTCAACCAAGGCAACATCTATGAACTTCAAGGGCAGGTCATTATCATGACGGTGGTGCATCTTTTTGCTTTGGCTAAGTAACTTACCTCTAGAGTAGTCTTGATGATTGGTTCTGATAATTAATCATTGTCGTCGTCCACGGCCCATTCACTGATTTCTTCTGCGCCTTTTGAGCCGCCAAAGTAACCGAGCGCACCGCCTACCAGTCCGCCAATTGCACCACCTACCGCAGTTCCGATCCCCGGGGCAATTGCGGTACCAATAGCTGCGCCCAGCGCGCCGCCACCTTTCGCGCCGACCGCTGCGCCGCCCCATCCCCCAGCAATGCGAGAGCCTTCTACAACTGTATTATCCCAATCGCCCGTTTCAAGACTTTGGTCTATTTCATTGGCAAGCGATAATCCATCCATGGCGACACCCGCCACGACTGTTGCTCGGCCCAACGGTTTAGCATATTGCATCGTTCTACCGAAAGCACTAGCTTTTGGTGAGGCTAACGTATGGTCCGCAATGCCAAATGTTCGACCGGCTCCTGATTGATTCCAATGCCAGTTGGTGGCGTTACCGGTTTTTACATTGGGTCCATAATCAAGTCTTAGCCCTTTCCAGCTATTCGCAGGTGGTGTCACTCGGTTGAGATAGGCATGACTGGTAGGATTCCTAAATCCAGACTTATCGCGGAAGGAGAGGTTGTATTTGGCCTGGGTGCCTTTGGTTGGACCCGGTAGACTTTGGGGCACAGTGTAAGTCAATTCTTGAAAGATACCGCCTGCTAATGCGCTCTGAGCGATATCGGAGGTCGTGCTAGAACCGGGTGTTCTGCTCGCCATGACTTGGTCTCTTGCTTCATCACTGGACGATGCGCCCGAGGAAGAACTGCGGCTAGAACTGCTTGGTGAAGAATAGCTAGAAGAGCTGCTGCTAGGACTCGATGATGAGTAACTAGAAGAACTGCGACTAGAACTTGGTGACGAGTAACTGGCTCTCGCCTGGTCTCTTGCTTCATCACTAGATGATGCACCTGAAGAAGAACTTCTGCTAGAACTCGATGATGAATAGCTAGAAGAACTGCGACTAGAACTTGGTGATGAGTAGCTAGAGGAACTGCTGCTAGGGCTTGATGATGACGAACTGCGACTAGAACTTGGTGATGAGTAACTAGAGGAACTGCTGCTAGAACTTGGTGACGAGTAGCTAGCTCTCGCCTGGTCTCTGGCTGCATCACTGGACGATGCGCCTGAAGAATAGCTGCTGCTAGAGCTTGGTGATGAATAGCTAGAATAGCTGCTGCTAGAACTAGATGATGACGAACTACTGCTAGATGATGAGCGACTGCTAGATGAGCCTCCAAAACCAAACAAGTTTTCAACCTGAATGATTTCATCGTTATAGATCAACGTGGCGTGATCGTCCTCATTTTTCAAGGCCTGAAGCTCATCGGTGGTGATGGTTTCTCCCTGCACCAACCGTGCAAAGATGTCGCCTTCATCCCCTGCCGAATCCACCTCGTTTAGCGCTTGGTCAAAATAATGACCGGCTTCTTCTAACAATGCCGCGTCTAGCGTTTCAGCATTACTTACATTTTCTGCTAGGTACTCATCAGAAATAAAAATTGTATTGTTGCCAAAGGCAGCCTGTCCCTTCAGAAGTTGGCCATCAACGATTTCAATCTTGGGGGCTTCACTGCCTTCAACAAAATTGTCTACTAAGTTTTCTGCTTCTGTCGCATCCCACTGATCGCCAAAGGCCTTCTCAAAGGTTTCGATAACTTTGGGATCGCTGCGCAAGTCCACCAGATTCTCTTTTAGTCTGAGCTCTGCTTTCTCTAGCGCAAGTTCTTCTTTTGTTTTATAGACGGCATCGCCGTATCCTAGCTCCTGGTGTAGGTCATCAGTAAGCTCGGCAAAATAGTTGGTGGCAGCGCCGATGTACTTATCAAGCCTCGCCATGCCTTTGCTATTACTGACGTTCGCAGCTACATCACTAACGCTATTAACAAACTTATTGACGTTCTTTTGCAACGCATTGCGAGCACTATTATCGGGTGCTCTCCAGCTTTCGCTGGTCACGTCCACCCAGTCTTGAACGGCTGTAGAAAGTTCTTCCACTGACCTTTTGGCTAAGCGTGTTGTAGACCCTACCTGCCCTTCAACAATTTCTGAAGCATTGCTGAAGAGTTCTGTGCTTGTCTTGATCGCGGTATCAACCGCAGGGACTTGGGTTAGTGCTTTATCAACCACTGCGAAGGCAGGCTGTAGTTCCAGCGGAACCCTGTCCGAGAGGGGCGTACTCGATACATCTGTAGATAGGGCTTTGGTTGTGGGAGGCGTATCTACAATTGATGGATTTGAGTTTGTCGCGGTCTCATCGGATGAGTCGAAAGAGATGCCGCCAATTAAGATGCCATCAAACTCAGGATCGGCTGGTGCTTTATTCTGACGGATTGTCTGCTTGCTGAAGGGGCCAGATCCCTTCTCTAGGTTCCATGGCAGCTGGAGGTCAGGAATATCTAAGACCGCACGATTGCCGCGATCATCGCTTAACGCATTAATTTCAAAAGGCAACATCTCGACTCTGCCTGTCTTGGGCGTGAGTGCATCACCTAATTCACCTGTTAGTTTTGGCTCTGCGAAGATTCCTACAGAGTTTGGAGCGGTAAAGGTCTCTCGAGAAGCGTTGTTGCTTTGCATTGTTAATTATTTCGTGGGGGCATTATATTCGTGACGCTTAGGCCGTAGCGCCAGCAAAATCTGACCCATCAAAGCCGTCCAGTAAACAGCTATGGTGAGTGGGTATGAACGATTTGGATGGAGGATTTGCTATTCCAGCAAATCGCTTGGAGCTGTAGCGCATGCGACTACAATCGTCGATTACTAGAGGCCGCTGACTAGTAGTCGTTTATAGCTGGCGGGATGCTTAAAACTACAGGCAATGCCTTTAGCAGAATATCTGGGCCTTTAGCAGAATATCTAGGTGAACTGTTCTACTTGTTGGGCTCTCCTGCCAGCTTTGCTGGTTTTGCTCTGCTGATCAGGTTCTACTAAGGGGACCTAACTTTTACCTAACAAGTTCCGCTGATTTACAGTCCTTCTTATATGGTTTTCGTGATGTCTCTCCACGCAAACGGTCGTATTGTATCGAGTTCGTTTAAGAAAGCTCGATAATCTCCGAGTTTCTTTTGATTTTGTCCGATAATCCGGACATCGTAGCTTGCACGTTCTCTGTTCTTATTGGCTTACTCTTGTTCGAATTTAGTTGAGTACATGACTGGCTACACCAACTTAGATTGGTTTTCCGAAAACGCAGCGATTGATCAGCGATTGATCTTTGGGGGGTGCGTAATGTTGCGATCGCACCGTTGTTCTGGTGACACCGTTGTTCTGGTGACAGGTGTTCTTATGAGCAGGTGTTTTAAACAGCAGCTAGTGTTTGTTGCTGTAGAGACTCATCTGAGCTGGGATCAGGTTCTGGTGGGGCGCTCGATTCGACTTGGTCAGAATTGAGTACAGTGGCTTGCAGGCAGGCGGATTCCATGCAACTGCCCGTCAGTTTTGCACCTGTGAGGTCTGCGCCTGTGAGGTCTGCACCTGTGAGGTCTGCACCGCGCAAATCGCTGTAGCAGAGTTTTGCACCTCTTAAGTTTGCACCTGCAAAGGACGCCATTTGTAAATTCGCTAGGCGTAAATCGCTACGGTGCAGGCAAGCACCACTAAAACTTGCTTTTTCGGCATCACATCTCACCATTACTGCTTTGTGCAGGTTGACCCAGCGCAGACTCGCCCCGCGCAGATCAGCTCGCCACAACGTTGCGCCCGTTAAGTTCGCCCGGTCGAACTTTGTCTGCTTCAGATTCGCGCTGGTTAAATCTGCCCAGCACAGGCTGACATCTGGCAGTTCGATAGCCTGAAGCTGGTGCTCGCGGAGGTCAATTCGGTCAAAATTTCGCTGACCTGAGCTGTATTTTTCAATAATTTGATGCGCACTGAGCTGATAAGCATCCATTTTTACCCACTGCCTACTTGGCGCTTAAAAACAGTTACGACTGTGACCGTTATCAGTGACTACCGGTTGCGGATTTGCTGACAAACACAACTTTCCAAAGCTCACTTAGTGCTGAAGCTACTTGCTCTCCAAGACCTTCCAGCGTTTGAAGCGCTCTTCGACATAACGCGACTATGCCTATGAATACTTTGTAAAGTTACGTTAACTATCCTTAATGTAACAAAATGTAACTAAGCTTGCAACATCTTGCTCAGGAGTGGAAATCCAGCGAGGCATCATTCTAACCTGAATAATTCACCTAAAGCCTAGCCAAGAGGGTAAGCCTTATCATTCCTGGGGTTCAGCCTCTCGGGTTGCGTGTATAAAAACACACTGTCGAAATCAAGAAATGGCTATAACAGTTGCCAGGCAAAGAGCTCAAGCATTTCTAGCATATGTTCATGAATAATGCAGGCTAAGCCAGTGCTAACCCAACTTTGGACCCATGCA
>JBCDAG010000313.1:0-8900 GCA_039186165.1 Cyanobacteria bacterium P01_F01_bin.53 | reverse complement strand
TTTTGAAAAGTATATATTTTTTTCTGCGAAATACCTTTCCAGTTTTTTGCAGATATCTTCTATTCGATTCTTAGACCAGCGATACCCTTCTCTTTGTCCTCCTATCGAGTATTGAAAGTTCCTTATGATCCCAATGAATCGGATATCCTCCATTGCAGTAATGACTATTTCTTTGTTCTTCGGAGAGCGAACCCCGTATTTATACTGGTTAAGTGGAAAGCCCAAGTCAATCAAATACGACCTGTAATTATTGAGACTGTAAAGACTAAGATCCTGGGCACTGTTTTGATTGGTTGTTTGTAGAAAGACATTGTAGGCTGATGAAATATCATAGTTTAGTTCTTTTGGGAGTCTGTTGCCTCCCTGTGAGTTTGTTAACTTGTCATATCCAATAGTAATAGGAGACCATTCCGTGACTCTATGCATTCGCGTTATTAACTCAACCAATGTATCCATAGGTATTTCCAATCCATGGTCTTCAAGGTACTGAAGCCTGAAGATCAATGTATCGGCATCTTCTATGGCTCTTGCAAGTATCTCAATATCTGCATTAAGGTTTTCATAAACTTCCAGCAGGGTATTGTTCAATTGATTCCTCGCTTTTCTCTCTTCATTCCAATTGTTCAGCGCAAAAGCACCTAGAATACCAATGATCAACACTAAAATCTCCAGTAGGTATTCCGGCCATTTTTCTGACGCTTAGAACCTCCGACAATTCATCAGCAAAGCCCTGTGGAACATCTAATAGGTTCCACAGGGCTTTGCTGATGGGATTTATTTTTGGAAGATTTTGCTGGGCTAGGCCGATTGAGTCGTCAGATCTAGCGATGGAAAAAGGCAGGGGAACCGCGATAAATACGATCACGTTGCGTAGGCGATAGTCTCGATGAGCCCTGTTGCTTCACGTTGTGCTGTTGCCTCGCAGCTTCAGACGCCGTGAACGGAGAGACGAAGGAATGACTCGCGCGATCATAGGTAAGGACAGAGCCATCGACGATGTTGTAAATCCATCCGTGAATCGTGACTTCGCCTTGGTGCAGGTGTGATCGCACTGAAGGATAGGTCCGCAAATTCTCAATCTGCGTCAGCACATTTTCCGCCACCAGGGTAGAAAGCTTTTCCTGCTTACCCAAGTGACCATAGTTTTCTTCCACTAGCTCACGAGTCGCCTCAGTGTGCTTGAGCCAGTTATAGACCAAGGGCATTTTAGTTTCGAGCTCGCCGACTTGGAGCAGGCCCTTCATAGCACCACAGGTGGTGTGGCCACAAATGACAATATGCTGAATATCTAATGACTTAATGGCGTATTCAATGGTGGCACCTTCACCACCGTTAGTCGCGCCGTAGGGGGGAACAATATTGCCCGCATTGCGAATCACAAAGAGATCGCCCAAATCCGATTGAGTGATCAGTTCTGGCTGTACGCGCGAATCGGAACAGGTAATAAAAAGAACGCGGGGATGCTGCCCTTGGGAGAGCTCTTGCAGAAGTTCCTTGTGTTGCGGAACATAGCTACTTTGAAACTCACGGAGTCCTTTAATTAGATCTTTCATCGGCTTAGCCTTTCTCTCTTGCTATTCATAATCTCATGCCAGGAGGGCATGAACGGGTAGAAATTCATCTGAATCTGTAAACAGAGACTTAAGCCAAAAGGATTAGTCAGCCACCATCTATACGACTGAAATCACCATGACTGAACGCAACGGCTAAGTGACTGAACGCAAAATTGGAGTGTTGAATTCAATGAGCGCTTGGGCCGCACGGGCCTCTTCAGCGGCGATCGCCTCGTTTGTCTCATCTAATAGTTTCCAGACGGCCTGCAACAGCTCATCTTTCCCTTGCTGGCTCACTGCCGATACCCGAAAAACCTTTTCACCGGTCACAAGATTCAGCTTCGAGGCGATTTCATCCACCTCTTCGTCTAGCAGGGCATCCACTTTATTAATGGCTAAGAGCTGTGGACGACTTGCAAGCCCCTGACCATAGGCAATCAGCTCTTGCTGAATCGTTTGATAGTCTGTAACAGGATCTTCTGCGGTGCCATCGATTAGGTGCAGCAGCAGCTTAGTGCGCTCAATATGACGCAAAAAGTCGTGTCCCAAACCTTGGCCCTCATGAGCTCCCTCAATCAGACCCGGAATATCAGCAAATAATGTGCCATCGCCCGTGGGCTTACGAACCACACCCAAGTTGGGAATGAGCGTGGTGAAGGGATAATCCGCAATTTTCGGCTTGGCCGATGAAAGGGTGGAAATCAGCGTGGATTTTCCAGCATTCGGAAGACCAATTATGCCAACTTCTGCCAATAGCTTGAGTTCTAGCTTTACACGGCGAATGGCACCGGCACCGCCAGGCTGCGATCGCTCTGGCGCCCGATTACGATTACTCAAAAAATGCTTATTCCCCAAGCCCCCTTTACCACCCACGGCAATCACAACCCTCTGCCCAGATTCTGTCAGGTCACCGATTAGCGTGCCTTTATCTAAGTCATAGGCCAACGTACCGCAGGGAACTTCAATCAGTAAGTCTTCACCATTGGCACCCGTTTTATTTTTTGACCCGCCACGCCCACCATCTTCAGCCTTAAAACGGTGCTCATATCGAAAATCTAACAGGGTTTGCAAACTGCTATTGGCGACCAGAATCACTGACCCACCCTTGCCCCCCGTACCACCAGAAGGTCCACCTGCGGGCACATACTTTTCACGGCGGAAAGATGTCATGCCATCACCGCCAGTCCCACCTTCTACATCGATTTCAGCTTGATCAATAAATTGCATAGCAATTGAGGGGATGGAGAAAGGGAAAGGCAGCAAAACATTAGCTCGCTCAAAACACGAAACAAAGCCAATGAGCCATTGTAGCGCTTTGCTCCAGATCAAAACGACGCTTACAGTGAGCTAATCTCAGATTGAATCCGCTCCGCGAGTTCGGCATCTTCTTGATGGGCTGCTGTAATCGAATTAAATCGCTTCGGCGTTAGATTATTCACCTCTGCAATCTCACTGGCTTCATTACAGAAATTCACCAACACCGTCAATAGCTCAACCCGATCAGCTCTGGGAATATCTGGCATATCAGATAGCCGAGCAGAGGTACAGCTCAGGGGCGTTTCAAGAAGATCCAGCTCGCTATCCGCACTGGCAAGGATATTAGCAGCAGATTCGTAGGCAGCCGTCCGGCTTGCTTCGATATCGAACACGGCACGGGCATAGTTAGCAACGTCATCTTCAGTGACGCGGGCTTGGGCTTGGGCCGCAGGCACCAAACTTTTCTCAACGAGTCCGCCCACCCGAGTTGGGATACCGACAGCAGTAAAGGTCAGCGCACCTAAGGCAACAGCCAACCAAGCAGAAGCGTAACGACAGGAATTCATAGTCATAACGGCAATAGGCCTCTATATATTCTGTATATTCAGGGCTGTATATCCAAACCTTTCAGACGCCTGCACATACAGATATCTGCTTTTGGAGGTGTACCAGGTGATACAGATATTAGGCGATACAGATATCTGGACATTCTAGAGGAGAGTAGCCCCCTTCGACCATTGAATTTGCACCCATTTGGGATTTACACCTCCAGGCCTTACGGGCCATACTCCAGCGACTCTAAAAGCAACTGGCAATCTCAATCATTTTGGTTTGCAAGGTAATTTCGTCGGGGGCACCCCGCTTCAGCTGAAACTCTAGTTCGAGTAATAAAGACAGGGCTTTATGGAGCTGCTTAGGTGAGCAGCCGCGTATCTGCTTTTGCAAAATGTACACACGCTTTGGATTATTAATTTCGGCGGCTTTGGCGATCACACGCACATCCCGATTACCTTCAGCGGCCAACAAACTCACCCAAAGCCAACGGCGAAATTGCCCCACTAGCGTAGCCACAACCCGCAGGGCCGGTTCATTATTTGCCAACAAATCACTCACGAGGCCTAAGGCCTGGGCGACCTTACCGCCAATCAACGCCTCCGACAGCTGAAAACTGGTTTGGGTGCTGACTGCCACGAGCCGAGTAATCACCTCAGGCGGCAGCGGATCTGTTTTGAGCGTGCCAGCACCAGAGTCCTCAACGGAGGCTTGCGAACTCCAGTACACACTGAGCTTCTCGACCTCGTTGTAAAGCCGACGCGTATCCGCCCCTACCGCCTCAGCCAGTAACGCTGCCGATTCAGGCTTGAGCCGCAAATTCTGCTCCTGGGCAACCCGCTTCACTTGGTCGATAAGCTGGTCAGTTTGCCAAGGAGCAATGGTGGCAAATTCTCGAACTTCAGCATGCTTCTTAAGTAGCTTTGTAGACTTCAAACGACCATCGGGCTTATTAGCACTGGTGAGCAAAAGCACAGTCGTATCAGGCACAAGGGGCAACGTGCGAGTCATTTCAGCGAGCACATCTTCAGGGCAGCGCTGGCCTAATGTCGTATCCTGCAACCACACAAATCGCTGCCCCATACCAAAGGGGGGCGTCACTGATTGGTTGAGAGCCTGCATAGGCCCATCGGCAATATCTGGAGCAATGCGGTCGTAGTTGAAGCTAGCCCAATTCGCATCGAGGGCGCGATCACGTAATGCTACCACCGCCTTTTTCAAACGAAACTCATCAGCACCCCAAAAGAAGTAAATCGGCATAGCAAACCAGACACAGCAAAAACAGCGAAGCTTTTCAGGGCGAAACACACTTATTCAACAGTCTACGCATGCTAGTGGCCAGATAGCGCCCAAAACTCTCAGACTCAACAGAACGTACGATTAGTCATACTCTTTAGATGAGAAAAAACTACGTCAAGAGGAATACACACTTTGTAATATTACTCGTTACATTAAGTTACATAAGTTCTTTACAGGGCAAGTAACTATGACCATGACTCTTCTCATTGCATTGGTAGTGATTGGCTGGGTTGCAGCTTCCGTGATCGGAACCCAAGCCTACTTCATGGGTGAGCAAACCAAGCCCATCCACGAGCGCAACTGGCGCTCTGACTCCTTTGAAAAGCTCGCTGTTGCCGTAACTGGGCGCAGTACCGACTATACAAATCGCACCCCTGCCTACAGTGGCGATGCCTACAGCAGCAGCATGCTACCTAAAGCTTAAAATCATCGCACAGCAACCACTGAGGTTTTTGCAGCTTCAGTGCCTTAGCTTCAGTTAAGATCTTCTCCAAAGTTTATAAGGCGTCTATCCAAAACGGATAGGCGCTTTTTTTATTTTTCACCCACGTCTTATCAGACTGTTTTATCAACATGCGTCAAAACAACCATAGAAATATCCAGGGTTAGTTTCATTGTTTGATAGACTGAGTTCTATGGTGTGGTTTGCAGTGATAAGTTCTAACGCTTAAATTTTGCATACGTTTAGTTTGCATAGCGTGTTTCTTTATTGCCATGGTCCCTACGGTAGCGCCCCCCTTAGCCCACCTGTTCTAGCTCACCACATCCCAACTCGGAGGTATCGCCTGTCGTGATTCATGCCACACTCCACCAACTCAAAGTGTTTGAAGCAACTGCCCGTCATGGCAGTTTTACCCGCGCCGCTGAAGAGCTGTATTTAACCCAGCCAACGGTGTCCATTCAGGTGAAGCAACTCACCAAAGCAGTCGGTTTGCCCCTTTTTGAGCAAATCGGAAAACGCCTGTATTTAACCGAGGCTGGCAAGCAATTGCTGGCAACCTGCCAGGAAATTTTTCAAGGGTTAGAGAACTTTGAGATGTCTGTCGCAGATCTCAAAGGTATGAAACAAGGGCAGTTAAAGCTCGCCGTCATCACCACGGCCAAGTATTTTGTCCCCCGTCTGCTGGGCCCTTTTTGTAAGCGCTATCCAGAAATTGATATTTCGCTAAAGGTAACTAACCACAAGCGCTTGCAAGAAAGTATGACCAGCAACCAGGACGACTTATACATCATTAGCCAAGCGCCGAGTCAGCCCGATCTCACCATTCATCCGTTTTTAGAAAATCCGCTGATCGTGCTCGCACCCAAGGGACACCCGCTAGCTCGTAAGAAAAATATCCCCATTGAGATGCTCAATGATGAACCGTTCATCATGCGTGAGGCTGGTTCAGGAACACGAAAAGCCGTTGAAGACATCTTTTCCAAAAACGATGTCAACGTTAGGGTGCGCCTAGAGCTCGGTAGCAATGAGGCGATTAAGCAGGCGATCGCAGGCGGACTCGGCATTTCGATCCTTTCCCAACACACCGTCATCTCAGAAGGAACCAGCAGCGAGTTTGCCATTCTCGATGTTCAGGGATTCCCGATTGAACGGGACTGGTATGTCGGTCATTTGGCAGGCAAACAGCTCTCCGTTGTCGCCGAAACATTCCTCAAGTATCTGTTAGAAGAAAGCCCAGCCATGGCCAAACGCTTACTGCCAGGATTGGGCAGAGCCGCGCTAAGTAGTGCGCCTGGCGAAGAGGCCTCTCAAAGAGAAAGCATTAGAGCTTGAGTATCGTAATCTTGAGTGTCGTAATCTTTGGAGCCTAAGCTTTAGAGATTACACCAGCCCTCATCTCACACAAAGCCATTAGAGAAAGCGTTATTCCATGAGAGGAATAACGCTTTCTCTAATGTTTAGGACGGACGCTGCCCTAGCGACTAGCCCGCTTGCTGAAGCGCTTCAAGCACCTTGTCATGAATCTCAGCATTGCTGACAACGACCCCTGTTGTACTTAGCCTATCGGCTTTAGAAAAATCTAGGGTCTTACCGTACATGTCAGTCACGCGACCACCGGCTTCTTCTACGACGATCACGCCCGCAGCATGGTCCCAAATTTTCTCTTGGTAACCGGGGTACTTGGGCGAAGGTAAGCGCAAGCAGAGCACCGCATTCCCCGAAGCAACTGCTCCGTATTTGGCCTGGGAGTCCATCCGCATAGACTCAGTGGTAACGCCTGCGGCTTTAGCGATCGCACTTTGTAAGCTCTGGTCACCATGGCCAGATTCCACACTTTCCACAAAGCGGAAGTGTTCCTGATCGCTGGAGCTAGTGACTTTAATCGTTTCAGGTGTGCCGCCATCAATCGCCTGCATCGTGGCACCTTCACCGCGCACCGCCACAAATAAAATGCCTGTAGCAGGCCCATCTTTTAGCTCCAACGTGAGCGCAGGGCACGCCAGCACCCCTACTTTGATTTCACCATCCGCCACCATGGCCAATGCCACAGCATACTGATCCTTCCGCAAAAAGCCTTTGGTGCCATCAATCGGATCGAGGGTCCAATAGCGAGGCGCAACCGCACCGTTACCATGGTCAATCCATTGGGTTACTGCATCGGGAGTGGCATCGGGAACCACCTGCTTCACATAATCAGTGACTTGCTGCAAACGGGCAGCCATTTCAGGGGTTTTGAGTTCACCAGCATCTTCTTCACCCACGACCGGATCGTTTGGAAAAGCCTCAGCCAGCGCTTTACACACCACAGCCTGAGCACCAAAGTCAGCAACCGTTACGGGGCTTTTGTCCTTTTTCTCAATGGCTTCAGGCACCATGGTTTTACGGACCTGCTCACAAATAATGGCAGCAGCACTAGCAGCAGCGATCGCGACTTCTTTTTCTTTTTCAAACGGCATAAAACTTAGTCCTAACTTATTGCAGATAACGGAACCCGATGGACGACAACCCTCACGAACAAGACCACGTTGGAACACTTGCCCCTAGGAGATGGTTTAGCAATCGACCTATCAAACCGCGCTAGCATACTAATACGCCTAAGCCGGTAATGAGCCCGGAAATCTACGTGTTTTCCGTCTCTTCATCCTCGTCCTAATCAACTATGCGATAAATCTTAGTCCAGTCACGAGTGCCCCAATACTGACAGGCAAATGACGCACTACGACTGGCTTTTAGCAGTGTTTCTTCAAATGTATGGGTGGCATAAAAGTGACAAAACGCACCATGGAAGATATCGCCAGCACCTAAGGTATCCACCGCACGAATCTGAGGCACCTCTACCTCACCGCGCTCATCGCCATCTGCATACAAAATGGAGTTGGCCCCTCGGGTAATCGCCATTTTTGAAACATTTAACGACGCAAGATAGGCAAAAACCTCCTGGGGCGTAGAACATTGGGGGGGCAAAAAGTTGGCCGAGGCCACAACCACATCCGCAACGCTCAAAACGCTATCGAAGTTGGGTTTCCAGCTACCGGCATCCACCACCACCGGAATAGATTGGGCGTTTGCCCACTGGGCGATTTGAGCACCCACGACCATTTGATGGCCATCAATCAAAACGACCGTCACTCCTGACAAAATATCAGGGGATAGCTGATCGGCGTCTGCTTGTAGGTCGGTGGCATTGCGGGCAATCACTGCACGTTCGCCCGTCGCATCGGTCACCACGATAGAAGAGACCGGTGGCGGTGAGGGCCGATCAGCCTCTAAATCAGCTAGGGTCACGCCCTGTCCCCGAAGATCTTCTGTAATAACGGTGGTGAGGGGGTGCGCACCAATGACCGATAACAACGTGGCACGATTACCGCGTGAGCAACCCAGTTGGGCAAAGGCCACCGCCGCATTCGTCGCAGGGCCACCAGCAACCAATAAGCTTTTATTGGCCACGACTTTCTCATCAGCCTGGGGGGAATGATCGGCCTGATAAAGGCAATCGAGTGTGGTCAGTCCAACAAAGAGGCCGTGGGATTGGCCGCCAGAGAAACTGCCAGATGGGCTATCAGATGGACTGCCAGATTGGCTGTCAGATTGGGACATCAGTTAAGACAGGCTGCGGTAGGATTTCATTACTTAGCTTACGGCTTTTTACCAGGAACCGATGGGTGCCAAGTTAAGGTTACGTCGCAGTAGTCAAGGTTGCGAAACAAGGTTAGGAAAGGAGTATGGTAGTGAGCCCCTGCGCCTCTGATGAGTCATCGATACGCCCGTAATCCGGACCATATTCGTCGTCGCAATGT
>JBCDAG010000312.1:0-8949 GCA_039186165.1 Cyanobacteria bacterium P01_F01_bin.53 | reverse complement strand
CTTCAAGGACGCCATTGACACTTGTATTGACCAGGCCAATACGACTCACAAATCATCGCTGGAATCTTTGTTAACCTTAAATTTTCAGTCCTTTAGAAAAGTCCAAATTTCAGGAGTCTAGAGTATAATCGCTGTGATCGATAGAACTGCGTACAAAGCCTGGTGTGGGAGGAAGAATCATTATTCTTAGCAGCGCCATTAGGGGCTGTATCAAGTCTGACAACTGGCCATCATTACCGAGTAAATGCCTTTTCGGTGACGCCAACACAGCGGCTTGTTGAGTTATTGCTTCTGTTATTTTATCAAGGCGAGTGCGAAGGCCCGAATACTACATGACTGTACGTTAAGTCATGTCTGCTCCCTAGCTGGCGATCGCACTTAATTTAGCCACACTTAATTTAGCCACACTTAGAAGCTACGCCAAGAGTGATCAGGCTTGTCAGTATCAAAGATTAACACTTGGTCTACGACGGGAGACTCCAGAGAGTTCCATGCAAAAAATCCACTTCAGAATCGAAATTCTGAAGTGGATTTTTCTAAGGTACAGAAACAATTCTGAGAAAATATCACTTATAGTCGATGCGGTTGTCTCTCTAGCTGCCGGTAGTATTGTTTTAATCGAGTTTGAAAACTTTGCCAGTAATGATAGAGATCGTCGGAATTTAGGATGAAAACTTGAGCGGGATGTTCTTCTAGGGCGATCGCAATCATACCCCGCTCAATACAAATCCCCGTATCGCGATACACCCAATTCAGCGCATAGCAATAAGCCGCCACCTGCATACAATAATCTTCTATCCACTCTATTTTTTTCGGCCTGCGCGCCGTCTTCCAATCACACACGCACAGCTCCCCATCAAAGCGTATCACCGCATCCGGATAACCGCCAAACTTCAGCGGGTGCCACACCGCACCCTCCACCAGCAACACTTCATCCACTTCATCTAAGATAGGTTCAATCGACTCCCAAAAGCCCTCAATCCCTTCGGGCATTTCGTAGGGCTCCTGCTTCAGATGTGACTTAATCACCTTATGAATCCGACTACCAGAACGCGCTGAAGTGGTGGTGATCCGCCGAGCTTCGTCTTTACCAATGCGATCTTGCCAGTCCCAGAGTCGTTTTTTGTCCTCATAGGGTTTGGTGGCTGACAAAATGGTGGTGATACCTGGGTAGCAATGTCCTTCTATTTCGTAGTGACGTTTGCGATTTACGGAGACTTGCTTAGCTTTGTAGTGGGTCAGCTCGAACATGAAAAATAATACCTACCAAACAGAGCCTAATTTAAGGAACGAATCCAACTGCGAACATTGCGAACGAACATTGCGAATAATCTGATTTACATTGTGAGTTTTGTGCTGTGCTAAAAACGCATTCAGCGCTCAGGATATCAATGATAGGGTGCCTTAATGAGTTTGTACATTTCTATAGCGAGCATGTTGAGCTGAGTTCATAGTTGTAATTGTTTGTGAGGCAAAGAAAAAGCGATCGCAACTTTCCTACACAGGAGAGAGTTGTGATCGCTTTCAATTTATCAACAAGTTGTTCCCCATGGACAAACAACCTTACATGACCTAACCAATCTGAATCATCTTGGCTTCACTGGGAACGCCCTGATCATTCATGGCAAACAACATGTAGTATCCCGGAGGAGCCACATTGCCATTTTCAGGTGCAGTCAGTTCATAACTGCCATCTCCATTGGCCGTAAAGTCCACCGATAAGAAGCGCTGGTCTGTATTGACACTGTGGGTGACAGAAGACAACCGTACCAGGTTAAATTCAGTAATCGGCATGCCATTATCAATAGTGATATCGATATTCTGTCCATACCCTGCCTGGTCTGGCCCACTCCCAATGACAGGACGGTCAGCCAGGGTGCCATCCTCGTTATAGAGATAGGCTGGGGTATAGATTTCAGCATCTGAATGGTTGGTGGAACAATTACCACAAAGCCCACCCCCACCGACAAACACACGACCATCCGGCTGCAGCAATGCCACAGAATGATATGTACGGGCGATCTGTTGTTGGGCTAATAGGGTCCATTCGCCAGTGTCAGGGTTCCAAATCTCGGGTCGGTACACCGCTTCGGCATCACTAAAGGCGACGCCCTTTTCGCTTCCCCCTACCACAAACACCTGACCATCAGCCATAACCACGCCAGTGGCATAGGAACGCCTATAGCTCATTGGGTCTTGCTTATCAACGGTGACCTGATCGCCATTGTTGATGTCAATGTCATAGGCCACGTCGGTGACATTGCCGCCAGAATAAACGCTCTGACCACCGGCGCGCAGAAGTTTACCTTCGTCGTACATCACCGTGAGACCATTCTGAGAGTAGGGATCATCTCCCCGCAGACCCGCCTCAGTGTAAGAGCCATTGCCGGTCACGTCGTACCAGTACATGGTAGAGCTGGGGCCAGCAATAAAGACTTTGCCATTGGGGGCGGCAAACAGCTGCGGATGTTCGTCCCCGCGATTACCAGCGGCACTGATGGGATCAATCGGTGTGCCACTGAGGGTGGTCCAGCCGGTATCTTCGGTCCACAGTTCACCGGGGCCTCGTCGAGCATTGCTTCTGTTGCCACCCAGGGTGAAGACACTGCCATCGCCCAAGGTGACCGAGACATTGTACCAACGGCCATATTCCATGCTGTCTACAACGGACCAGCTATTGGTCGTAAAGTCATAAACGCTGGTGAACTTGGTATCGCCACCGCCACCATTAACCAGCACCCGGCCATCGGGCAACATCACAGTCCCTGGGCAGAACATATCGTGGTTGGTGTTGGTGACCAGGAATTCACCCACTTCTTGGGTTCTGGTATCAAAGAGAGAGGTGTAGGTGCGATCAAATCGGTTGCCCGCAAATTGGAACCGATCCCAGGAAGACCAGGTGACAATCTTGCCATTGGGTAGGGACGCGGCTGAAACCGGGATGTTGGGGAACTCAATCACCTCGCTCCAGGAGCCCACTTGGGCCGCATCGGGCTGCACCTGGTAGAGACTTTGAATTTCACTATCACTTAGGCCACGGTTGTAAATCCTCACATCATCAATTTGACCATCAAAGTAATTGTCGACTCGGCCAATGTCGAAGGTATCCAGGGCGACTGGCTTACGACCAGCGAAATCGTCTGTAGAAAACACTTCGTCGCCATTGACAAAGGCCTTATAGGTGGTGCCATCAAAGCTGGTAACAACGTGGTTCCAGGCATTGGGCTTTAATACATTGCCGGTAGTGAAATTACTCCAATTTGTGCCATCGCCAAATCCAGCATGGATTCTATTTTGCTGATATACCCAGATACCCGGATAGCGATTCACTACCCCACCTGCATTTTGTTTGCCAAGGATGCCGTGGTAAGCATTGTCTGTGCTATCTGAGTTAATCCAAACAGATTGAGTAAAGGCTCCATCACTCAGGTCTAAATCGGCGTCACTGGCAATGGTGATATGGTCATCTACACCATCAAAGTCCCAACTGCGGGGGTTATCTCCATCAAAAATGGGTGCGGCATTATAGGGGCCATTAATGCCAGTAAAGTTGTTGGCAGTGCCGTTGCTACTAATACCAGATGAATCCAAAACTGGCGAACTTGCAACAGTTTCGTTTAGTTTCCAGTGCCCCACTAAACCGGGAATCAAATTACCGGGATTGAAATCTTCAAACCGAATAATTTGTTCTGACTTGATGTTTTGTAGGAGTCCGACTGCAACGGGAGATCCCCAATCAATGCCATTGTTGCTGACATAAAAGGCATAGTCAGCCACTTGACCATTTTGGGAAGCATCCTGGCGGGGTAAATAGCTAAATCCGCTGATATTGTATTCAGCTTCTAAATCAATGACAATTTCATGGGGATGGCGAGGATCATTGTCGTTTCCAGGCGGTGCCCATTCGGTATGCCAGAAGGTATTGGGGTTCCCATCAAATGCGTCAGTAGCAGGACGGTTACTAACGACTAGTTCCTCACTATTAACTGATTCAAGGGTCCAGTTTGCCTGACTAATAAGATTATCATTACCATCTAGGAGATTTAACTCCGCCAGGCTTGTCCAGGGGTTGCCATTCACCTCAGAGTTGGCAACAAATCGGACATAGCGATATTCAGGATCCGCTGGGGGTGGCGGCGGGGCAATATCATCATCATTGATGGCCACCATGATGGACTCGGTGCCAATCACTGCACCACCTACGGGGTTATTGATCTCCAGGAAGAAGGTTTCTCTGGGTTCCGTGGTGGTGTCGTTGATGATGGGTACGGTAATAACCTGTTCGGTAACGCCATCTTCAAAGGTTAAGGTGCCAGATGCCGCCGTGTAGTCTTGGCCTGCGATCGCGCCATCATTCGATGTGGTGTAGTCAACCGTCACCGTGCCATTACTGCCGCCCACCCGGGCCACCTTAATGCTCGCTAGACCGTTGGCTTCACTAACCATGGCCATGGGTCCGGTAAAGGTGAGCGTGCCTGCCCCTGCGATCTGGTCGTTGTCATCAATGGCAACAACGGTACGCTGTGTCCCCAGGGTGGCTCCATTGGTGGGGTTGCTAAGCTGCACCGCAAAGGTTTCATCTTCCTCCACATTGCCATCATTAATAATGGGAATGCGAATGGTCATGAACGCTTCCCCATCGCCAAAGGTAAGTGTGCCTTCCACTGGGATAAAATCTTCCAGGGCAACGGCTGTTTGGCTAAAGGTCTGATAGTCCACACTGGCAACACCCACCGTGCTGCCGATGCGATTGACAGTTAAGTCGATAGAGGCTGAACCTTCATCGACGGTAACCGTAGAAACCTCGAAGGAAAATTCTCCTGGATCAGGGGGCGCAGGAATATTAACCTCAAAGTTACCCAACGTCGCACCACTGGCAAGATTGCCCACTGTATCGCTGACTTGATTGGTTTGCAGGGCAATCGTGTAGCTACCGTTATCGGCTTCAGCCCAGTTGCTGTTAGGCGGGGTAATGCGATAGGTTGCGGTGCGGGGAGTGCCATCGCCAGTCTGGTCAACACTGACGAATGAAGCGGCCTGAGAAAAGCCATTGGGTCCGGTGACAACAATATCGTCATTGTCCAACGAGCTGACATCAAGTTCACTGTCATCTTGGTAGGTAACGGTGAACTCATATTGATTAGCGGCTGTGGTTACCTCTGTGGCATTTAACGTGGCTGTCGGGGGCGTTGTATCAGTTGGGGGCGGCGGCGGAGTCGTGCCTGTGATGAGTGAGAGGTCATCGAAAAAGGCCTCTCCAGATCCATCATTCTTATAGGTCCATAGCTGCAAGTACTGGGCCTGCTCTGGCGCTGTAACCGTGACTTCATAGCGTTGCCAATCAGGGGAGGTCACCTGCCGACCGGCGTTGCCGCCTAACACATTGAAATCGGCATCGTAGAAGTTCACACCCAGCCCGACATAGTCATTGCTGGATGTTTTGCTATACCCAGAGAGGGTATAACTTTGACCGGGGACAACCGTATTCAAGAATTGGCTAACACCACTCCCTTCATCGCTGAGTCGCAGGGAGCTAGCGCCGGAAAAACTCTCACTGTTGGATACCGATTCAGAGCCGACAAAGGCACTCCAGTTGCTGAGCCCGGCTTCAAAGTCTGGGTTCTGCAACAGTTCTGTTCCTGAGGGCGGCGGCGGGGGTGCGACCGCGTCTGTGGACAAATTGAATGTATCGAAAAAGACTGCGCCGTCCCCTTGGTCTTTGTAGGTCCACACTTGCACATAGCTAACGTCAGCGCCGACCGTGGCTTCTACTTCATAGCTCGTCCAGTCACCACTAACATTGACTGACTGTCCGGCGCTGTCAATGACCTCAAAGTTCTCATCAAACAGATTGATACCAAAGCCAGCATAGCCCGTGGTGGTGGATTGTACATTGGCTGTTAAACGGTAGCGTCCTTCTGTGGAAACGGGTATCAGGTCAGAGCCAACCCCACTGCCAGCGGCAGTGAGTTCGAGAGACTGCGTGCCACTAAAGGCAACCGCTGAGATGGTTTGCTCACTGCCCGTGAACCCATTCCAGCCAGATAAGCCGCTTTCAAAATCACCGTTGTTTAATAGGGCGAGGGTCCCGCTGTAACTTGCTTGATTGGAAGCGATCAGAGCAATATCCGCTTCAATTTCTCCGACCATCGCTTCTAGCTGCCAATCGCCCCCTAGTCCGGTGACATCGTTGGAGGCGGCGACATCGGCTCCAACGATGTCACTCAACTGTGCCAGAAAGGCCTGGCCTTCCTCATTGGCAGCCACGTTGCAGCCATACAGCATCAAATCCGCCGTTTGGGATAGGGCATCGTGCCATGACGACAGTTGCTCACTGTACTCGGAGAGCAAACCGCCACTGAGTAACGTATCACCTAGCTGTAGCCCCCCAGCTTGACCATGGGAAAAAATATGGATGCTCTCTAGGTTTGCTTGGCCTGAGAGGGTTGCGGTAATTTGCTCTATCCCGTTCTGATTGCTATCGAGCAGGAAAACTTGAGTATGTTCGAGTCCGGCTATGAGGGTTTCGAGGTCTGCCAATCCACTATCAACAAAGGCGATGTGGCGAGAGGGAACAGATTGATTCAGGATATCTGATTGGGCAGACAATCCCTCTGTGGTAACAGGGAAGGCAGTATCTGTTGCCGCAGGAAAAGATTGGTTATGAATGGGGAACATACCGAGGGTTAACGAAATAGGGTTGCAAAGAAGAAATAAGCAACACACCCTTCGCTCATGGACGGGTCCTTTGAGAGGAGGTTCCGTTTTTACGGCTTCAGAGACAGATAAACATAAAAGTAAAAGAACTATGAATTGAACCGCAGCCTGAATGCTCAATGCCCAATGCTCTATACCCTAAGTGCTCAAGCTCAATGCCCTAAGTGCTCAAACAGTGATACTGTAAATTAGTAATTTTGTACTGTATATGCGATGCAAGTTCTATTGGGGCTGTTGGCAGGAGCAGTGCTGGGCGGTGGCGCAGTGTGGTTTGTCCTGGCGGCAAAAATGCAGGCAGTCCGCGAAAAAACAAAAAACGACCTTGTGGCCGACCGGGCAAGTATGGTGGAGCAGCTACGGGGAAAGGACGCCCGGATTGAGGATCTGCGTCGAGAGGTGGGGGAGCGAGATCGCACCCTAGCCACCTATCAAAATCGGCTGACAGAAGCCGCCACTCGCCAAGCCACAGCAGAAACCCGGCTGGATGAAGTCCAGCAGCAGGCCAGTGAAAAACTGGCGTTAATGGCCACCGCTCAACAACAGGCTCAGCAGCAGCTTTCAGATACGTTCAAAGCGCTTTCGTCCGAGGCATTGCAAGCGAATAATCAGTCTTTTTTAGAATTGGCGAATGCCCGGTTGAGCGAGTTTCAAACGGCAGCCACAGGTGATTTGGCCCTAAAGCAACAGGCTGTAGAAGCAGTCGTTAAACCCTTGGCCTCTTCGCTAAGTAAAGTGGAGACTTTTTTACAAACGATAGAAGGGCAGCGGGTGGCCGCTTACTCACAATTAACGGAACAAATTTCGGCGTTGGCCACCTCCCAGGTGCAGTTACAGGCAGAAACGGCCAATTTGGCAAAGGCATTGCGATCGCCTACCGTTCGAGGGCGATGGGGCGAAATCCAGCTCAAGCGTGTCGTTGAAATTGCAGGGATGTCGGAGCACTGCGACTTCACCCAGCAAGTTACGCAAGTAGAGGGTTTACGTCCCGATATGCTCGTGCAGCTACCCGGAGCAAGGCAGATTATTGTAGATGCCAAAGCGCCGCTCTCTTCCTATTTGGCCTCGCTAGAAGCAACCAATGAAACAGATCGACTCAGCAAATTGCGTGAGCATGCAAAACAGGTCAAGCGCCATTTAGGCCAGCTTAGCCAAAAGGCGTATTGGGATCAGTTTCAGCCAACGCCAGAGTTTGTTGTTTTGTTTTTACCCGGTGAGATTTTCTTTAGCGCAGCATTAGAGCAAGATCCGGGCCTGATAGAAGCCGGAATAGAACAAAGTGTCATTTTGGCGACACCGACGACGCTCATCGCCTTGCTGAAAGCCGTGTCCTATGGCTGGCAACAGGAAAGAGTCACTGAAAATGCCCAGGAAATTAGCAACTTAGGGAAGGAGCTATATGACCGGGTACGCACCTTTGCCCGGCACATGCAAAAAATGCGCAAGGGGCTAGATACAACGGTGGATAACTTTAATAAGGCAGTGGGCTCATTAGAAGGGCGGGTGTTAGTCAGTGCACGAAAACTACAAGCGCTGGGTGCGGGTGGCGGTGATGCGATTGAGCCTGTGGAAGGAGTGGAGCGATCGCCTCGCCACCTACAATCAGACCTAACACAATCAGACTTAACACAAACAAAAACAGCAAAGTCAGACCTGGCAAGGGAAAGTAAATAAGGAGAATACCCACTCCACTAGAACTTGGGATCAGCCTTCCCAACGCTACGGTTCGGTGCTTATCGGCAGAATGCCCGCCCGGCTGTGAGCCCAGCCACTGGATATCTCATTGGCCTGGCATGGACGTTCTTCAGTTAGCTGATGTTGTTATTGGCAGCGGTGGTTACAATCTTGTCCATGAATGCTTGGCACTCGGCATCTCTTTAATTGCTTTTGCGCAGAAGCGGCGTTATGACCGTCAGGCGCGACGGATTCGAGATTACGTCCATGGGGTGAACCGTGTAGAGGATGCGATCACAATGATTTCCGCTTTCCTCCAATCAAAAAAGTTTGTTTTTAACAACAAACCTTGTTATAGAAATGGCGCATCGACTGCGATCTCTCTTATTAAGAATTGGCGATCACACAGACGGCAAGAAAAACCTTTTGCCATTTCTGTATACTCCAGACGACTCAGGGTTGAACTAATTTAGGCGTCATGATGAAATTGAGTGAGCCCGCTCAAAGAGTGTCCCCATCATGCTCCATTTAGAGTTCAGCGAAGCCGATATTACGGCGCTT
>JBCDAG010000311.1:0-8955 GCA_039186165.1 Cyanobacteria bacterium P01_F01_bin.53 | reverse complement strand
CGCAAAAGCTGAATAACACAGCAGCCGAACAACACCAAAGATAACTGAATGTTTAGTTCTTTGGTGTTGAGCTCTGGCCGTGTTCAATCAGGGGGGTGGATTAGCCACGTCAAAGTCACTAATCCACCCCCCTGATTGAACACGTCCAGAGCTCAACACTAAAGAACAAAACATTCAGTTATCTTTGGTGTTGTTCAGCTGCTGAATTATTCAGCTTTTGCGTTCGTAAAGCTCTGGTTAAAGAGTGCCTTTTGGTAGGCCTCTACCTCAGGTGCAGATGCGATGGCTTCTTGCTCCACCATAAATTCAGCGGAGTCTTTGAGCACCTGGCTGAGTGCGCCGGGGGCCTCGGGGGTGCCCATGTATTCCTTCTCCGATTGTTCTGATGCATCGAGCCAAACCAGCTCATTCATCACAGATAGGCTCTCTTCAGGGGACAGACCCACCTCTTCAGACATCGCTGTAGAGGCCTTTTCAGGATCGTTGCGGTATAGCTGAACCGCTTCGTCCAACACGCCTACATAACTGGCCAAAAAGTCAGGATAGGTGGCTGCAAAGTCTTTACTGACAATGCCAAGGTCAGCGGTGATAACGCCTTTAGCCGCGAGTTCTTTGGCGGTGACGAGGACGGTGCCATCGGCATCTACCATTTTGGCGAGCGTTGGCTGCCACACAAAGCCGCCGTCAATGTCGCCACGCTGCCACGCTGCGAGCATATCTGGGGGCTGCATGTCGAGAATTTGTACGTCAGCAGCTTCAATGCCTTCTTGCTTGAGGGCGGAGAGGAGGCTGAAGTGAGTGGTTGAGCCAAAGGGCACGCCAATCTTTTTGCCGGGGAGGTCCGCCATGGTGGTGATTCCAGAGGCTTTGGTGACGGCGAGGGCTTCGTTATCACCGATGATGTCGTGGATGAAATAAACCTGGTAGGGCAAGTCCTGGGCGATGCCTGTAGAGACTGGTACCGAACCGGCAAGGCCGACATCGAGGCCACCGGAGACCATTGCGGTATTCACATCACGCCCAGAGTCAAATGGTAGCCACTGGATGTCAACATCGGGGAATTTGGCTTCTACTAATCCGAGGTTTTTGGTGAGTAATTCAGCGTTGGGAATCACCTGGTAGCCAATGCGAAATTCGGCGGGCATCCCCCCAGCTTCACCAGTCGTGGCTGTGGGTTGAGCGCAAGCGGCAATGGTGACGACCAGGACTAGGCTCATTAGGCCTAGCAGGGTGTTGAATTGTCTTCTAAACAGACGTTTAAGATTAAACGAGGGACGGGTTGATGACATATTGTTTTGTTCGTTCGATTGTTTGTTTGTTTGTTTGTTTGTTAGGTGAGTGGTGCCTACCGTACTACGCTCTGGTCGGATTGGTGAAAATAATCCGATTGTATTAAGCAACTCTTTTGGCAAAAGTGTGCTAGGAAGGGCCTAGTTGAAGCGATGGCAAATGAAGTGATGGCAGGGCGGTTCACAGGCACTTTATTCGCGGCCAACCCAAGGAAGATAGCGTGCCTGGAGCCAACGTAGGCCTGAGTCGAGGGCGATCGCAATAATTCCCATGATGATAATCCCCACAAAAATAATGTCGCTCCGTAAAAACTTACTGGCGTCGAGCACCATCCAGCCAATGCCCGAAACGGCGGCGACCATTTCAGCGGCGACGAGGGTGGTGTACATAAACCCTAAAGCTGTTCTCAATCCCGTGAAAAGTTCGGGGAGGCAGGAGGGGAAGATGATTTGGGTGAATACCTGCCACTGGGATGAGCCGAGGGACAGGGCCGCATTAATGCGATCGCGGGGCACTCGTCTTACCCCAGACACCATGGCGATGTAGAGCGGGGCAAAGCCTGCCAAAAACAGCAGGGCGATTTTTGAATTATCTTCAATGCCTAGCCAAATCACCAGCAAGGTGTAGTAGGCCAAAGGCGGCAGGGGCCGGTAGAACTCAATGAATGGATCGAGAATCGCTTGTACGGGCTTAAAGTAGCCGCTGGCCAGTCCGATAGGAACTGCGGTTCCCAGGGCCAGTACAAATGCGATCGCCAGTCGGCCCATGCTAGAACCAATGTGCTGAATCAGCGGACGGCCTTTGTAGCCATTTTGCAGAATGTTAATAAAGGCATCCCAAACGCTCTGCGGTGATGGGAAAAACAAAGGATCGACCAGTTTCAAGTTAGTGACTAAGAACCAAAGTACGAGGGCTAGGAAAATAGAGCCTGCTGATAGCCAACGTGGATTCAATCCTTTGGCCTTTTTCGCGCCAGCCCGTCTCTGCCCCCTTCTATTGGGAGGCTTTGGGTGATTTTGAGAGCGGTCTGGACGATTTTCCGCTGGCGTCATAAAGGGTTTGGGTGAAACTGAGTATGAACACAGTATCAGCCGTTGTCTAGATATTCGCTGACTGCAATAAAAGTCCTAAGTTATTACCGTTTAATGTAGACACTGAAGATTAGCGCCAAGCGTAAAATTGCATTCTGCTATCTCTCAGAAATATCCCTCAAAAAACACGAGAAAGGTCATCAGAGAACGTGCTAACTGAAAAAGAGAAAATGCTACGCGGCGAATATTACAGTGCCTCTTCGCCTGAATTAGTGACTGAGCGAGAGCTAGCCCACAGCCTTTGCCATCGCTACAATGCTTCACCGGGCTGCACACCTGAAAAGTTGTTGATGCTCTCGTCTGCTTTTGGCCGCGTTGGCGACGATTGCTATATTGAGCCGCCTTTTTTCTGTGACTATGCCTATAACCTTTGCTTAGGTGACAATGTTTACATCAACTGTGGCTGCACTGTTTTAGATTGTGCAAAAGTGACGATTGGCGATGGTGCAAAGCTGGGTCCCAATGTGCAAATTTATACGGCGGCCCATCCGTTAGAGCCGCAGCGCCGTCAGGCAGGTGAGGAATATGCTTTGGAAATCAGTATTGGCGCGAATGTTTGGATTGGGGGCGGTAGCATTCTGCTGCCAGGCGTTTCGGTTGGTGCAGATACCGTTGTTGGCGCAGGGAGTGTTGTGACAAAGAATCTTCCGTCTGGGGTCGTTGTCGTGGGCAATCCCTGTCGCGTGTTACGAGAGATTGTGAAATAGGGCGGCTTGAAAGGTTTCTAACTCAGGGGCGTTAGGAATGGCATTCTGGCCTTCCATAAATTCGGCGGAGTTTTGGAGGACTTGGGCGATCGCACCTGGTTCTTCAGGGGTGCCCATATACTGTGCCTCAGCTTGCTGAGACGCATCGAGCCAAATCAGCTCGTTCATAATCGCTAGGCTGACTTCGGGCGATAGTTTGATTTCTGCGGCAATGATTTTGGCAGCTTTTTCGGGGTCATCTCGGTAGATCTGGGTGGCGTCGCCAAGCACGTCTACAAAGCCTGAAACAAAGTTTGGGTAGGCTGCTGAAAACTTGTGGGCGACGGTGCCTAAATCTGCTGTCACAGAGCCCTTCTCGGTAAGTTCCTTAGCAGAAATGAGGACGTTGCCGTCAGCGTCTAGCAGTTTTTCAAGGGTCGGCTGCCACACAAATGCACCGTCGATAGCACCGATATTCCATCTGGGGATAAGTTCCGAAAGGGACATATCGATGATGGTCACATCTTGAGCGTTAATGTTGTTTTGTTCTAAGGCTGATAAAAGGCTGTAGTGACTAGTAGAGCCGAAGGGGACTCCGATTCTTTTTCCTGGCAAATCGGTTATGACCTTAATTCCGGAGGCTTTGGTGACGGCCAAGGCCGAGTTGGCACCGATAATGTCGTGAATGACAAAAACTTTGAACGGCAAGCCCTGGGCAAGCCCTGTGGAGACAGGGAGCGACCCGACCAAGCCAATATCCAGCTTGCCATCCTTCATCGCGGCATTGACTTTCCACCCGGCAGGAAAAGGGGTCCATCTAATCTTCACTTCGGGAAATTTCTTTTCTACTAACCTGAGGCTTTTGGCTAGGACTTCATTGTTGGGCAGGACCTGATAACCGATGCGACACTCGGTGGGCATGGTTCCTGCATCACCGACGCTGCCACTGCTGGGATTGTTTTGAGTGCCATTGACTGTGCAGGCCGCAAATGTCAGGACCAAAAGGGTACTCACAGCAGCCAGCAAAACGTTGAATCGTTTTTGAAACAGTGTTTTGAGGATGGATGAAAAGTGCTTGGAAGGCATAGTGTGGATGCTCAACTAAGACATTTCGACATTTTAGTAAGATGAGGCCACGCCAGAAGACGTAGCTATACCATCATGACTATGCATGAGCGTATCAGTCAGTATCGGAATTTTAAGCCGATAACATAAAGCTTTAAGCTATTTCCAGAGACTCCTTGCTGAAAGCCTATGACTAGTCCATGAGCTGGCGATCGCGCAAATACTCAATTACCCTTTGGGTCGCGGGTGCGCATTGTTCCTTATCGGCATAACGCAGCCAGGCGGTTTCTTCAATTTCAGAAGTAGGTGTGAGGCTACCCGTGTAGCTGGCCTGAAAGCATTTCATGCTTACCCAGGTGGGTTGTTGATATCCGTGGGCGATTTCTTCTACCGTCATCACTTCCGTGAATGTTTCTTTTATCAGTGCCACGCTAACTTCTTCTTGCACTTCTCTACAGAGTCCATCCCAATCGGATTCTTGGGGTTTGCGCTTGCCTCCAGGGAGGTAAAAGACATCATTCCCCTTGGTTCGGGCGCACAGGAGCCGTTTATTTTCAATGCAAATCCAAGCAATCACATCAACAATGTTTGGCGGTGCGGGTGGAGGGGATTCTGTTCTTTTTGGCGGAACGTATTGAGCAAATTGTTCCAAGAGATCGGCTGGCTGCTCGGCAACGCAGAGCATGGTGCGGTGCTTGGCTTTGATAAATTGCTCTTCGACCATATGGTCGAGAAACTCAAGTAACCGATCGTAGTAACCTTCGACGTTTAAAAAGCCGCAGGGCTTGTCGTGAAAGCTGAGCTTTGCCCAGGTCCACACTTCAAAGAGTTCTTCTAGGGTGCCTGCACCGCCAGGGAGGGCAATAAAGCCATCGGAAAGCTCGGCCATTTTGGCTTTGCGCTGGTGCATATCCTCTACGATGTGCAGGGCCGATAGCTGGGTATGGGCGATTTCTCTGTCTTTGAGCGATCGCGGAATCACCCCAATCACCTCGCCCCCTGCTGTCAGCATCGTATCGGCAATTAGGCCCATCAGCCCGACGGTCGCGCCGCCGTACACCAGGCCAATTTTTCTAGCTGCTAAAGCCTTAACGAGGGCCTGGGCGGCTTGGGTGTATTCAGGGCGAAGGCCAAAGCTGGAGCCACAGAAGACGCAGATTCTCAAGGGCAGGTTGTCCTTTAATTAACAGGGATGCTCTTTAGGATATCGCTTTGCGGACTGCTGTTTTGCGGACTGGTGGTTTGTGGATTAGGGGAGTGAGGGCTGTCGGCTTGCGGGCTGGTGCTGTTGTAACCGTTGGGGGGTGTTGTCTAGCCGGATTTTATAGATGCGATCGCGGCCATCTTCTTTAGCCGCATACAGGGCCTTATCCACTGCTGAAATCATGCCATCTTGACTGCCCTCATACTCCGGGAAGGCCCCAACGCCACCGGAAATGGTGGACTGAATGACACGCCCTTTGTACTGAATGGCGGTTTCTTTGAAGGCAATTCTGAGCTGTTCGGCCCGCTCATAGGCCTTGCCCAGGGTTGTATTGGGAAGGGCCAAGATAAATTCTTCGCCACCGTAGCGGCAAGCGATGTCACTGGCGCGCAAATGCTCTCGAATTAGGTTGGAAAAGATTTGGAGGGCTAAGTCTCCGGCTTGGTGCCCGTAGGTGTCATTCACGCGCTTGAAGTGATCGATATCCACCAAAATCACGGCCAATGGCGTTTTGGCTCGTCGGGCCTTGGTCATTTCTGCCTGCAGGGCTTCTTCAAAATATCGACGGTTGAATAGCTTGGTGAGGTCATCGCGAATGGCCTGTTCTTTTAGTTGACCTTGAAGAGCTTCGATTTTGCTCAGACGCTGTTCTAAAATTTCGTTGCTTTGCTTGAGTTCAAACTGGGTTTGGTACTGCTCGGTCATGTCCCTAATGACGAGTAGCGTGCCAACATGCTGACCATTATCCTCTCTAGAAGGCTGGCCCGTGCGTGTGAGTAAAAAAGGCCGGTGATTTGAATTTTGTCGTAGCGGGTTAAATCGCAAATTGATGTGTCGTGGCAGGTGATGCGTCATGCTGACCAATACTTCGGTGTTGCCTGTACTGTGAAGTTCTTTTTGGCAGTGTGGGATGAGCGCTGGCCACTGTGACAAAACAACGTCTATGGGTTGACCAATTAATCGATTATTGGTGGTGTAGGGACGCTCTGAGCCCGAGGGAAGCGTGGGTTGGCGTTGGCTAAAGTGCCAAGCCGCTGGATTCATATCAATGACCCGGCCTTGATGGTCTATGACCAGCACACCGTCAGCCATATTTTCGATCAGCGTATCTCGGGCGACGGGGCGTAAATCGAACAGACGAAAGCGGAACAGGCTGGTGAAATAAATGAGCCCGGTGAGTAAAAAGCTCATCGGCAGCAGGTTAACTTCTGGGGGCTTTAGCTCCAGCATCTGGATAGTGCCGCCAATAATCGGTGGCAGGGTACTGACGATGACGGTGTTTGCCTGCTGCCGGTAAAGGGTGCTCGGCCCTAAGGCCTCTCTGGCGACCATGAGCGTGCCTGTGAGCACGTACACATAAAACCAAGCCGCGAGCCATAGATAGCCAGGGCCATGGTGGAAGACGAGCACAGGGCTCTTGAGGAGGCCTTCTGGCATCGTCGTGAAGTGTGTCCAAACGCCATGGTGCCAGGGATTGGTGAGGACCAGCACCATATTGAAAATGGGGATGGCCCAGAGGGTGCCTCGTCGACGGCGGGTGAGCCACGCTCGGCGCTGGGTGAAATGGAGGGTAAAGGTGAAGAATAGGGCCGTGACAGCGCTGGAGCAGACGGTTTCGAGGGTGGCCCAAAAAATAGTGCTTTGGCTCGAGCTGCTGGCTGCGCCGATGGCTGCTGAGCTGGCGTAGGCTGCGATCGCCACCATTAGGCCAGTAAAGGGGCGTGTGGCGGGGGCACTCTCTCTCCGAATCCATGCGGTAAAGGCGACACAGCCTGAGATGACGGCTGTCAGGCAGAGAATGGCGAAGTACGGGTTATCTCGAAGAAGCATAAACGCAAAATTTTGCAAAAAAGATAGAGTCGCCAAAATCGGCCAAATCTCCGCTGCTAGCACCCCCCAGTGCTCTTTTCGCAGAATTCCCACATTTCTTGCATCGCGTGCTAGGCGAGCATTAACCCCCGCAAAATCACGAGTAGGTGTCCAGGGTGCCCGTTCGAAAAATCAGGGTTTGTGCCCTAGCCTTGTCCGTACTCCTCTCTTTGTTTGTTTGAACGGAATAAATATTGAAAGGAACACCTCAAAAAAGACAAAATTCTTACCGGTATTAGTACAAAATGTAGTATTGTAAACGTTTGTAAATAAAAACTTAAGTTTTTGTGAGAATTTCGGTTCAACAAAAGCTAAAGATGTCTCGTTTTGTCATTTCAGCAGGTAATACGTGCAATTAAGTACTCGGCCAATAGGAGATTTCGCGCCTTCTACTGCGAACAAACAAGAGCTTCCGTTTACGCTCAAAGATCTTAGAAATGCCATCCCTGACTACTGCTTTCAGCCGTCAGCAGGCCGTTCTTTAGCATACTTTTTCCTGGATATCGTTATTGTTGCTGGGCTCTATGCACTGGCTGCCAGTATCAATTCCTGGTTGTTCTTTCCGTTGTTTTGGTTCGCGCAAGGCACCATGTTTTGGGCGTTGTTTGTGGTAGGTCATGACTGTGGTCATGGTTCATTTTCTAAGATTAAGTGGCTCAACAACTTGATTGGCCACATTACCCACACGTTCATTTTGGTGCCTTACCACGGCTGGCGCATTAGTCACCGCACCCACCATGCCAACACCGGCAATCTGGATACGGACGAAAGTTGGTACCCAATGAATAAGGACACCTTTGACAAGATGACAACATCTGCTAAGGTCAAGCGCTTCACACTGTTTTTGTTTGCCTATCCGGTGTACTTGTTTGTGCGCTCTCCCGGGCGTGCTAAGGGCTCTCACTTCATGCCCAGCAGTCCCCTGTTTCGCCCAAGCGAAAAGAAGTACGTGATTACCAGCACGGTTTGGTGGAGCCTCATGGTGACCGCACTTGTGATTTTTGGCTTTGTGGCTGGCCCCTTGGCGTTGTTTAACTACTACGTCATGCCCTATTTGGTCTTTATCGTCTGGTTGGACCTCGTGACTTACCTGCACCATACTGAGGCTGATATTCCTTGGTACCCCAATGAGAACTGGTACTTCTTAAAAGGTGCGCTCTCCACGATTGATCGCGACTACGGCATCTTTAACAATATTCATCACAATATTGGTACCCATGTGGCTCACCATATTTTCTTGAATATGCCTCACTACTATCTTAAGGATGCGACTGAGGCGATTAAGCCAGTTTTAGGTGATTACTACCGTGAGTCCAAAATGCCGATTTGGAAGAGCTTTTGGCTCTCTGCTCGGGAGTGCTTGTATGTGCCGAATGAAGGAGAGGTTGTTTACTACCGCAAGAGCCTCAATAAATAGTTAGCCATTCAACTGACTGCTCAGCAGCGATGCGACTCGACTCGTTGAGTGTTTGACTCGCTGAGTGTTTGAATTGCTAAGTGTTTGAATAAAGGTGCTGTGATTAGACGATCACGGCACCTTTTTTACGTCGTTTCAGTTTCTTGATCTTCTTTGTAATTGTTTACTTGTTTCCACTGGCCATTTTCACTGGCTAGTACAGAAAATAATTAATTATGCAACGTCAAATGTAATGCTTTCCTAATTTCTTGTCAGCGTCTTCTTTGGTAAACGACCAGTCAATGGTTTTGCGTTCTCGATTGCGTTTGGCATTCCAGGCATGCACTTCAGCGG
>JBCDAG010000310.1:0-8972 GCA_039186165.1 Cyanobacteria bacterium P01_F01_bin.53 | reverse complement strand
GCTTACTGCATTACAAGTCTAAAGACTTAGCCCCACAAAAGAAAACGACAATTATTTATGAGTCATTCCTTAATCCCTCTACATAACATAGATGTCCTTTTTGAATAGCTTTGACTACCCCATGCCAAAAGAAATAGAAAAAAGAGGCAGTCTGCTGAAAAAGTAGACTGCCTCTTTTTTGTCACTGTTCTAGTGTGCTTTTAACGGGCTGCTAGCTATTTCGCTTTAGCCTTACGACCTCTTTTAGTTGTTTTAGTGTCTGCCTTAGCGGTTGTTGCTGCGGCCTCAACTTTCTCTTCAACCACTTCCCGGGTCTCCGCATCTACCTCAACAGGAGGTTTGAGAGGCTCTTCACCCGGTTCAACGGGAATCGCTTCCGGCTTCAGCTTGGCCATCACCAAATCCTTTACTTTAGCCGCAAACTCAGGATCTTCCTTCATTCGGATAATTGTGTTGTCACGGCCCTGGCCCACGTTGACCCCTTCAAAGCTGTACCAGGCTCCTTTGCGCACAACGATATCGTGCTCTTCAGCAATATCGAGCAAGCAGCCCAGGATAGAGATCCCTTCGCCAAAGATGATGTCGAACTCTGCAATGCGGAAGGGGGGGGCGACTTTGTTCTTTGCGACCTTTACCTTTACGCGGATACCAAACTGGTCATTGCCTTTCTTCAGGGTTTGAATACGGCGAATGTCCAAGCGAACGGAGGCGTAGAACTTAAGGGCATTACCACCTGTTGTGGTTTCTGGGTTGCCGTAGGTGACGCCGATTTTTAGGCGAAGCTGGTTGAGGAAAATAACGGTGCATTGGGATTTGCCAATGTTGCCGGTGATTTTTCTCAGGGCCTGGCTCATCAGTCGGGCCTGCAAGCCCATGTGAGAGTCGCCCATTTCGCCTTCAATTTCAGCGCGGGGGGTGAGGGCGGCCACCGAGTCAATTACGATCAGGTCTACAGCAGAGGAGCGTACGAGCTGATCGCAAATTTCAAGACCCATCTCACCCGTGTCGGGCTGGGAGATCAACAGGTCTTCGGTGTTGACGCCTAGGTTCGCTGCGTAATAAGGATCGAGGGCGTGCTCTGCATCGATGAAGGCCGCCACGCCACCTTGTCGCTGAATTTCGGCGATCGCATGCAGGGCCAGCGTCGTTTTACCCGAACTCTCTGGGCCATAAATTTCAATTACCCGGCCCTTGGGTAGGCCGCCACCGAGGGCCATATCCAGGGTCAGCGCACCGGTGGGAATGGTCTCTACCTGCATGCGGTTAGCTTCCCCTAACCGCATAATCGAGCCTTTACCAAAGTTCCGCTCAATTTGGGTGAGCACGGAGGTGAGCGCTTTTTGCTTGTCAGAGGAGGCGTTGGCAGCCATAGGTATTTCCGGGAATGTTGCGGTTAATTTAGCGATTTAAGCACTCTTTATGGTTCGAGGAGGTTTCCCCAAGGTTTTGAGCGAGTGCTGAATTGACGGGGTTGAATTTCGTTATACTATAGCTTAGTACACTTGAACTAAATCAACACATCTAAATATATCAGTCTGTCTGCGCTCTATTCAATCCCCTTGCCCACACCTGCTCCTTCCCCGTCTTTTGCCCACACCGTTCTGCTCACCTGTAAGGCACGCTACACACCATGCAAGATTGTGAACTCGTCGATATTTTGACCTATCCTGGCTGGGCGATCGCCATTGGCCGCACGGCGCTGGGCTATCGTTGCTGGGTGTTCACTCCTGAGTTCACCGTGTTAGATGACGGTGAGTATCATCCCACGAGTGAGGCGGCGGCGAATATTGCCCGCTGCCTGATTAGCGAATCTAGGGAGTATTAAGTTTGGCTTAATTAATTTTGCGCCTTACTTAATTTTTACGCCTTACTTACTCACTTAGGGTCGCACTCATAGGGCCGCGCTCCAACATCACGCCGTACTGCTTGGATCAATCTGTTATGGAATTGTCTCACTAGGACTTATGGCTGTTGTTGTCGATTTTTGTTGTAGACGAATCGCTTGTGCGATCGCTCTGCTGTCATGGCTGACTCTTCGCAATCCGCAGAGCCTGATCCATAGCCACACAACAGCAGCTTAGGAGGCACCATGTGGACCCTAAGCTGCTGTTGTGCTTGCTTACACGCTCTATAGTTTTAGCCATCACAGTTACTGTTAACGGCCTCTTGTTAGTTGTCTCTGGTAACGATTCCTAACACGTTGATGTCCGCTATCTTTATCTGTTCCATCGCCTGATCTAACAGGGACTGTTTGATTCTGCCGGGTTGTGTGACCAGCAGCATCCCATCTGTATGGTCAGCAATCAGATACGCATCCGATTGTCCCAATAATGGTGGCGTGTCAAAAATAACCAAATCAAATGCGGTCTTAACTTTCTCTGTAAAGAGTTTCATGCTGCGGGAGGCAAATAGTCGAGAAGGTTCGAATGGTGCCGAGCCTGCTGCGATGATGTGCATATTCGACTCTGGCGAGAATTTTTGAATGAGGGCTGGGTTGGACTCTCCCGAAAAGAGGTTGGTAAGGCCCTTCTCATTAGAGAGCTCAAGATACTTGTGCAATTGGGGATTGCGCAAATCAGCATCGACTAAGAGTACACGCTGTCCCATGGCAGCGGCTGCTTCTGCTAAGTGAAGTGCCACGGTCGATTTGCCTTCGCCAGGCATCGCAGAGCTAACGGCCACTGAACGCACGGGGTTGCCAGAATTAGTGAGTCGAAGGTTGGTATAGAGAGAGCGAAAAGATTCAGAAAACGGATCGTTTTCGTAAGGATTTTTTGGCCCTTTCCCATTATTGGAGGAGAAGACGCCGCCTTTTCTATGGCCGCCTCTGTCACCTCTAATATTTGCCCCAACGTACTGGAGTGATTCAGCCATCTTGGCTTTCTCAGGAACCATTTCACTGAAGTTTTGTCTAGGAATTCTGCCAAGTACGGGTAGACGAGTCGTGCGTCGAATTTCTTCGTCGCTGTGAATAACACCGCCTGATTTATCAAGCAGTAATGCTGCGCCCACACCTAAGAGTAATCCCAACAATCCACCTAATGCTAAATTTTGTGGTAAGCTAGGCCGCTCAGGCACGGGCTCAGTGGGGGGGGTAATGATCTCCCAAGGGATTTCTCTTTGGGCAGCATCAATTTCTAGGGCTTCTCGCTTAGCTAAAAACTGACTGAGGTTATCGGTCGCAACGGTCAGTTCTCTTTGAATATCCTTATAGCGTCGTGAAATGCCTGAGAGATTATCAACATCAGAATTTAATCCTTGAATTGCTTCGTTGAGCGCCTGTTCGCGGGACTCTAACTCACGAATTCTGCTTGTGGTTTCTTGGAGCGATTGCTGCCCCTGTTGCGATAACAGTTTCAATAGGTTCTGACGTTGCTCAGTCAACACTTCCATATCTGGAGCGTTGTCCAGGTACAGGGTAGAGTCTGCGGCTATTTTGGCGTCTAATTCCAACAGGGAATTCAGCAGCGATTGATAGCGCGGATTCTCATTTAGTGCCGACGAGGTGTTCGTTTCACCAGGCTGTTGTATTTGACTCTCTAGATCATCATAAACATTGCGCAGTTCTTTAAGCTGCGCAGCGACCTCGATTTTTTGTTGAGAAAACTTACCCACTTGACCGGATAGCTGGTTCCCGAGCGCAGAGGGATCAATCAGATTGTTATCTAACCGGAGCGTTTGCAGCTGGCTCTGTAGCGAGTCAACTTTTGCCCGGAGGTCGGGCAATTTTTTCTCAACAAATTCAATCCCTAAACTAATATCTGCCTGAGTCGACTCCAAACTGTAGTCTAGGTAAGATTCTGAAATAGCCTCCAAGACAGCGGATACTTTCTGAGGATCAGGATCTTGAAACGTGATCAGCAAAATATTGGAGCTTTTGGAAATTCCCTCGACAGTCAGCGATTGAGAAATCTTCTTGTAACAAGCCTCTAGAGCTGCACCGGCCAGTGCAGCACTAGCTGGTGCTGCACTGGCCGGTGCAGCGCTGGTCTCTACTGGATTGGCTTCTGCGGGATTGGCTTCTGCTGGATTAGCAGGGGCAGTGTTCCCGCAGGCTGCTGGATATCGATCCTGAACTTTTTCAACAACGGGCTTTAAGACACGAGGACTAGTGAGAATCTTCAGTAAGTCTTGATCGAGTCCTGGGGCAGATTCAGGACCGCTTAGAGTTTCTGGAATATTAGAAATCACTTCAGTTTCAGCCGTGAGGGGCTTCACCAAAATCTCCAAAGAGCCCACGTAAGTGGCTGTTTCGGTCAGCACCTTTGCACTGGCCGCGGCCGTCACCCCTAGTGTCACGGCTGCAATGAGCCACCACTTGCGTTGCAAGGTTTGTAGAAGCTGACCTACATTTAACCCCCCTTCGGTCTCGTCTTCTTGAGGTGGTGAACTAATTTGTAATGAAGATAGTGAAAGATCTGTTTCTGATTTCATTTGTGCTCAGAATTGAGGTAATTGTTTCGTTAGGGAGTTGTATCGTGAGCTTTGGGGGCTGTAGGTAGGCGCTTTAGAAGCTTAGGGCGTTCTAATCGAAAATGTTGAAGAATCGGAAGACTGGGAAGAGACTACCCAGAGGTCTGAGAACAGTCCCTAACGTATCGGAAGCAGTGGCAAGGCCACTACGGTTAACGATAATCACATCGTTGTTTTGTAGCAGAGGATTGTTCTCCTCACTAATGCCTTCTGCAAAATCTACAGGTATTTCCGATCGATTTACGGTCCCGTCTTCATTGATCCTAACCAGTTCGGCAGATCCTCTGGAAGCGCGGGTATTAAATCCACCAGCGGCCAAAATCCCCTGGCTTAGCGGTGTGTTGGGGGGCAGCTCGACAGTGCCTGATTTTTGCACTTCTCCGACGACATTCACCCGAATAGTATCCGGGGAAAAGCTCGCTTCGGCGAGTGAGCCAATCTCTTCTGACGGTAGCTCGCTGGCGACTGGAACGAAGATGCTATCACCCTCTTGTAAGATGGCATCCTGTTGAAGATCGCCTACCTGTAGCAGTTCCCAAAGGTCAACATCGATCACGCGAGGTGTGCCTGAGCGGGTTGGACGCACCACTTGTACTCTTCGAATATCGGCTTTGGGCTTAATGCCGCCTGCAACCTGAAGTGCCCTGGTGACCGTGGAAGGCGTGTTTGAAGAGCCACCAGAACCTGGCGTGCCAGCATCGCCAGTGCGGGCAATACCACCCTGTAAGGTATAAGGGCCTGGTCGGTAAACTTCTCCAATAATGGCAATATTAATCGGTTGACTAACATCGGCAAAACTGACATCTGCTAACAAGCTTGCCTGTGTGTGTGTGATGGGTTGCGAAGCTGTTGGAACGAAAATCGAATCGCCATCTCTGAGGGTAATATCCTGGTTTAGATTGCCATTTTCTATCAAGTCCCAAAGATTAACAGCAATCAGTTGTTGGCCTCCGTTACCGGTCGGTCTCTGTATTTGAACTTGCGATAAATCTGCAGATTGGGTGATGCCACCAGATCGCTCGAGGATTTGACTTAACCGAGATGAGCTGGTGTTGTCCTGTGCAATCGTGTAGGACCCTGGGCTGTTAACTTCGCCCGCAATCCCAACCTGAAGTTCCCGGCGATTTAATAGGCTTAGCGTGATGAGTGGGCGTCTTAGAAATCGACCATACTCCCTAGAGAGCTGGTTGGACGCCTGCTCTAAGTTGAGTCCATTGACGTTTACTTTGCCAATTAAGGGAAGGTTTAATGCGCCATCCACCAGGACCTGACTCTCGCCGCTATATTGAGGCACTCTGAAGATATCTACGCGGACAATATCGCCTGCGCCTAACGTATAGGCCGATTCCGATGCAGGTGCATTAGCTGGAGGGAAGGCTGATGGGGAAGCTGCTTGTGGTTGAGTGGGCGGTGCCTGTTCTGATGGAGCGGATAGATTGGGTAAAGACTCATCGCCGGTAGCCGCTTGAACTTCGCTGGTTGCTATGAAGAAAGTGTTGGCGAGCAAAAGCGTGCTGGTAATGGCTGGTATTGTGAAATTATGGGTGAAGTGCCGGGAAGGGTTGATGCTCATTTGATTTCAACAGACCTACTACTGAGCCGCAGAATTTAATATCCGTACGAGTGTTCTGCCTCTATCTGCACACCCTTGGTACCAAGATCCGCTAAATTTCTTTGTTGCCCCACGGACTTCATCTAAACTTTATATAAACGTGTAGTTGTTGCCCACCAGATAGCACGTAAGAAGTTTAAGGAATGGAGAATTTAAAGACTTGACCTCTGGGAAAATCACCTAGAAGGTGATCCGAATAAGGGGCTTGATCCGCTGAAACGTAGCAATGCCGGTATAAGTTTTGACATATGTTTCGTCAAGGGTTTAAACCATGGTTTTTTGATAAAGATTCTGTAAAGTTGAGCAGGTTGACTAAAATAGTACTTGCAAATTTACAGACCCCTGTGTAACTGTGAATCAAATGGGCTTCTACCACTTTGATGACTATAGCTGTACAGAGCTTTCTATGGCACAAGCTTTTCAGCGGCGGTTTTTTTGGCGAGATGTTCAACCTGTTCTTCTAGTGAAGAACATGGCTGGATGGTTGTTTAGAGCGCTGCGCGAAAAGTCTGTTTGAAGTCTTGTCCGGAGTGTGTCCGAAGTGTAATTTCTATCTACCGACGCAGCTTCATCTACCGGTTCGTTTTAGTTCTTTACCATTTTTTTTCTCCTTGGTTTATTCTTAGAGATTTTTCCTGAGACGTTTTTCATAGCAGTGATTCAAGGCTTTAAGAAAAGGCTTGAAGAAGTCCTTTGTTTTTTGTGACATCTTAATTTGTGAGGCTAATGGTGAAGAGGGAGGGTGCCTCTGAAGACTATTGGCTAGCTTCTTTTGTGTCCCACTTGTTATGTACCACTGTTGTGACTTTTTACGCCTCTTTGACGGCGTTCCCGTCGTAGTTACCATGCTTTGATTTTGTATCTGAGTTCCGTTGCCGTGGGAGAAAAATGACTCTTTCACGGGAGTTTACACTTTCATGGAGTATGTTCGATGGCACTCGTACAGGACCTCTTGCGGGATATTTATGCGGGGCACTCTGCCGCTTTAGGCTTGTTTTAATGCCTAGCTAACGGTTGAGGGCTTACCTCTCAAATTTAAAATTAAGGAGTTACCTCTCAAGCTGTTTCCTCTTAATGAGCAGTTTGGAATGAAAAGTCTCTTTTCGCTTTCTCTTGCTTTGTGGCGTTCATGTTGAACCTTAGGGCAGTTTGTCAGCGGTTTCTGACTTGTACTTACGATTTTTTTAAGGTGTTTCTTGTTTATCTGGATGGTGCTTGGAAATATTCGTGACTTTTGGTTTTTCTCAGCCATAGCTACGGTCTTAGTTTTTTGGCTTGTTACGTAAAATACCTTTTTTTACGTGATATTGCATGAATTTTAGGCCCCCACCCTCAGTCGGTGTGTGGTTTTTGTCGATGGTTCGATGAGCTGCTGGAATCCTCTGCTATGCTTAATGATTTGGGTGGCGCATGCTCTTTCTTAGCGTGTTTTTAGCCGTTTTTAAAAGTTCCCGATGGTCTTCTTAATTTACGTAAGTTGATATATCATCGGCACGTTCAGTGGGATCTCGCTCGTAACTTCTGAGTTCCTCTTCAAGTGCCAACGATTGAGTTTTTGCATCTAGCTATTTTTGTTGTCTGGAAAAGTTTGGTAAGGATTTTTGCATCTGCGACTTCATCGGTTTTTGTTGCCCCTTAAAGCTTGATTGAATGCTTAATCATTCCGTTATTTTTAGTTCACTTAAATGAATTGTCTCATCGTCGTCTAATCGCCGATAGGCATAGCTTGTTTTTGAAAATCTGATTGCAATTAGCCCCATTGCAATCAACTTATGTGCAGTAAGCCTTTACATGATTTTGGTCATGATTCAATTAGCTAAAACGCTAAATGCTAAAAAGTTCAAAAAGACGTTGCCGACTCAACACGTCGTTGGATTCCCTATTTCTACTCTCTCGTTTGATGCCCATGTGGATACGATGGCACGTTGGGCGAAAGCGCGCTTGAGTAAGGTCGTGTGCGTATCTAACGTACATATGATGATGGAGGGTAATTGGAAGCCTGAATTCTCAAAAGTTCTCACCAATGCGGATTTGCTGACGCCTGATGGAATGCCGTTAGTGTGGATGACCAGTTTGCTGAGCGGTCGGAGACATCAGCGTGTTGCCGGTATGGAATTGCTACTAGGGCTGTGTGAAAAAGCGCAGGCGCAGAACATTAGTATTTTCTTTTTGGGATCGACACCCAACACACTGGTTAAAATTCGAGAGAAACTCTCTTCTGATTTCCCAAATTTGAGGGTGGTTGGAATGTATTCTCCGCCCTTTCGTAAACTGAGTGCCGAAGAGAATAAGGCGATCGTGGATAAGATTAATGCCAGCGGTGCCGGTTTTGTGTTTGTTGCACTGGGCTGTCCTAAGCAGGAGTATTGGATGCATAGGAATCGCGAACAGGTGCGCTCAGTGATGGTTGGTTTAGGTGGGGCTTTCGCAGTTTATGCGGGTGTTCAGCGCTGGGCACCCGTCTGGGTAAGAGAGAATGGACTAGAGTGGCTATATCGATTAATTCAAGAGCCTAGGCGACTTTGGAAGCGTTATTTTATGACGATCCCGACGTTTATTTGGTTGGCGTTGATTCAGGTGGTTAAGGTTCGCTTAGGCCTCGATCCGAACAAGTCTGTGCGGCAGAATTGGCTAGGGCGATTTCAATAAAGTGTATTTCAATAAATTGTGGCCTGAGCCTTACGCAAAAGGACAGTGCTTTTGGCTGTTGACGAGGTGAGGACCGTTTGTCCGGTTGCGTGAATTATTTTTTTTGATTTTATCTGCGATTTTTCCTGTGATGTTTCGCCTAACGTGTATGCGAAGACTCTGTTGGTAATGCTGCCGTTCAGCTTCAATGGATGATGTTAACAGTAGGTAATAAGCCCTGTACCGAGCTAGATAGCAT
>JBCDAG010000309.1:0-9060 GCA_039186165.1 Cyanobacteria bacterium P01_F01_bin.53 | reverse complement strand
GGTCTGGATATGATTCAGGGTGACCATGAGGATGCACCGGGTCAGCTAGAGCTGAACTTTATGTATGACGATGCCGTGAGGACGTGCGATCGCCTCACGACATACCGGCAAATTTGCGCCCAGGTAGCCCGAGAGTTTAATCTCATTGCCTGTTTTATGTCCAAGCCTTTCCTCGGAGTCTCTGCCTCCGGGTGTCATCACAATCTCTCTTTGTGGCGAGGGGGAGAGACCACCCTCAAAACATTTAGGATGGAGAGTTTGCCTGGGCTCGAAGGCAACTATACCTATTACCAAGGCGGTGAAAACACGTTTATGCCGCTGCCTGATGATTCTCCTCGCATGCCAGGGCCCATTGGCCTCAACTGCATTGGTGGTGTCATTGCCCACTTAGGCGCACTCACGGCGGTAGGTTGCTCCACTGTAAACTCTTACCGTCGGCTGTGGGATGCGGGCTTTTGGGCACCCGTTTACTCCGACTGGGGCTATCAAAATCGCACCTGTGGACTGAGAGTGTCGGCACCTGGCCGGTTTGAGTATCGCGCTGTGGATTCAATGGTGAATCCTTATCTGATGGCCGGGGCCATGCTGCAAGCCTTTGACGATGGCATTAGCAACAATTTGGTTCCCGGTGAGCCAGAACAGCGCAATATCTATGAGGCGATGGAAGCTGGCAAGCAAACGAAAAAACTGCCGATGTCTTTAGGGGAAGCCTTAGATCGGCTTGCTGATGATGAGGTCATTAAGTCAGCAATGCCTGGAGAGATGTACCGACTGTACAATGAATATAAGCGCGATGAGTGGATTCGCTTTTTGGCAACTACGAGTAATTGGGATGCCGAAAACTATATGCACTGTTTACCGTAGGAGAGCTTAAGCCTGGTTAGGCATTACGCTGAATCGTCAAAAGATACGTGAGAAAAATTGCAACAACCACACTATCGAATGCAACAACTGTTCCAGCTTTTCCCAGATAGGCATGACCGATAGTCAGTACAAGTCCAATAAAGATAAGTTTGCTGATACTGGCAAAAACCAGAATCAATGAACGGTGTAGAGGATTAAATGCACCATAGATAAGAAGGCCTCCTATTAGGGTGATCAGTGCTCCCCAGTTTCTGACGACTATCTCAGCAATTGGACTACTAATAGAGTCTCCAAAAGTACTCATTAAGGCTGCTTCTGGCGCGATCGCAGCGTAGAGCATGGTACAAGTGAGCCCCCCTGAAACAAGCATGATCCATTTGATATTTTTTGAAATAATGTTCACTTTAAATATTTCCAGATAATGGCCTAAATTTAGGTGTTTAAGGAGCATGAACCAGGCAGTATTAAGCGCCAGTACCTAACATTGCAGGCACATCGATTTCTTTAATACAGGTCGCCCGTGACAATGAGAGAATGCAATCCATAATGCGCAGAAGATCTGCTAGAGGAATCGCTGCATCATCGGATAGATTCTCTGCGGCAAGATCTGCCAACACCTCGGGTGTACCAACATTGCCAGGGTTAATAACCGTCACCCCAATTTGTTGCGATCTCAATTCCTCGCGCAATGAATGCACCACACCCCGCAACCCAAACTTAGAGGCGCTATTGGCAACCTCTCTCCCTGGAAAATTGTCGCAACCGGAGAGCGCTCCCATGAAAACGATTTTCGGATTATCGGATCGCCGTAGGGCAGGCAACAAACCTTTCACTAGCCGAATCGGAGCCAATAAATTAACGGCAATCACCTGCGCTATGTCTGCATCAGAACACGCTTCAAAGCGATACTGCTTGGTAAAGGCATGGGTTTCCCAAGTTCCTCCCATGTATAAAAA
Source organism: Cyanobacteria bacterium P01_F01_bin.53 (assembly GCA_039186165.1). Taxonomy (GTDB): domain Bacteria; phylum Cyanobacteriota; class Cyanobacteriia; order Phormidesmidales; family Phormidesmidaceae; genus Phormidesmis. The sequence continues at coordinate 7,240 of JBCDAG010000309.1, read as the reverse complement.
GGCATCTAAGCAGTCATCTCCAACAGCTTGTACCACTGTTTCTATGCCTGCCAAGTCAGACAAATCTGACTGAATCCACTCACCGACTGGGGCCGCTGAACGCGATACGGCTAACAGGCGATCGCACCGGGATACCAAATGTTCGGCAACCGCCAGCCCAATGCCGCGACTGGCACCGGCCACCAAAATTGTCCTAAAAGACATGTCTCTTCTCCTATCATTCTTCTCCTATCATTCTTCTCCTATCTTTAATTCAAACAAAGACCCAGCTTGGTAACGCCTGGAAATTCAAGATTGAATTGTTCAAAGAAATAATCAGCGTGAAAAGTTTGATAGGGCTTAAACCCAACAGATCCGTAGGTATGGCGGGCCGCATCGTTGCCGTTAATGAACATAATGCCAGCATGGGAGTACTGCTGCGATCGCCCTTCTGCTAGCAATGCCCTCAGTAGAGCCTTACCAAAACCTCAACCTCGCGACCCTGGTAGCACGGCAACATTTTCGATAATCCAGGGCGCTTGAGGCGTCAGAAAAAACGGCCTGATATCACCGCCCCAAAAGTCCATATAGCGATCGCGAAAGGTGGTCGTGGTTGCTTGTGACCACTTCAAGTCCGCCGCGATCGCATCTAAACGCGACAGATCCAACGGACAGTAATTTTCCAGGTTCGGCGCGTAGCCTGCTGCTGCGGCCACCGGCTTGCCCTGGTTTTCTAGAATCAAGAAATCAGCCACACCACCCCAGTTAGAGGCATCCGCCCTCAGTTCCGCCTCAATAAATTGCAAAGCGGTGGTGTCAGTACCTTGCAACATATCTTCCCAAAAGCAGTAATTGAACGGAGGCAGGGAGGCCTCATACTCAATCCTGGCAAGAAACGGAATATCTGCAATTGTCGCCCTACGAGTACTTAGTGAAGCTGGCATCAGAACTCCTTTGAGGATACGCCCCACAAAAGATACAATCTGTGTGTATCTTTAAAATAACTAGGGTTTTCTCTTCTGTCAAGATACATACTGTCTGAATGTTTTTATGCGAAGGATTGATAATGCCTGCCAAGCTAACGAAGGCTGAACAAACTCGACGGACCCGCCGCGCCATTCTTGATCGGGCGCGTCATCTATTTGCTACACAGGGCTATGCTGCCACGGGGACCGAGGAAATTATTAGCGGATTAGGGATTACGCGGGGCGCTTTGTATCACCAATTCAAAGATAAGATTGGCGTTTTTAAAGCGGTCATCGTTGAAGCCTATGGCGAGATCACAGACCATATTCAAACGCAAATCAGAGAGATAGACGATAATTGGCAGCAGTTAATCGTCGGCTGTCAGGCATTTCTGGAAGTTGCCCAACAGGATGAACTGCGGCGGTTGGTGTTCATTGAGGCACCAGCCGTTTTGGCCGCAGACGACCTGGTTGAAATTGATCAGTATGGGTTTGGTTTGCTCCATGAGGCAATTCAGATAGCTGTTGATAATGGCACGCTCAACACCATCGATGCAGAGGGCTTCGCCCATCTTGTCAATGGTTCACTCAATGAGTTAGCCGCTTGGGTTGCAAAGTCTGATGATTCTGAGCGGCTAAAAACAGCGCAATGTTTAGTTGAAACGTTACTAGTGCGCCACAAAAGCTAATGTTGGCAATGCCTGCAACAACAGGTGTCATTCAGTACGGCCATGGGAGCAAAACAATATCGTGGGCACATCGCGTTATTACAAATTTTGTTCAACACAGTACCAGCAAACAAATCCATCTTTGATAGCGCTATTTAGCTTATTCGCTGAGAAACGAGAACTAAGTCCTTAATCACATTTTGATATTCCACGTGAGTCTCATGCTTCTCGGTAGACCATGCCTTGCCTTCACTGTCGTCCATATAGGCAAGATACTCCGGCGCACCTGGAAATTTTACATTGTCTGCGACAACCACTACGGATTGATCTAAGAGGTCATTATTCAACAGTGCTTGAAGATCTGGTAAGTAGTATTTCTTGTCATGATCAATAAAAACGAAATCGAAAGCGCCTCTTTCTGAAACATACTGATCTTTAATGCTTGAAATCGTCTGTCCATCATCTCCAATAGCACCAACCAGGACTTCTATTCGCCCATCCATACCAGCTTGTTCATGAATGGTTCGGGCGATTTTTGCATTAGCATCACTAATTTCAATAGAGACGATCTGAGCTTCCGGGGCTACTATCGCCATTCGCAGCGCACTATAGCCACAGTAAGTCCCAAGCTCCAAGATATTTTTAGGCTCTTTGGCTTTTATGGCATCGTCTAGGATCTTTCCTTTCTCATCCCCAACGTTGATCAGGTAACTCTGTGTCCATGCAAACTCATCAATGGCCTGAAGCACACCTAGGGCATCCCCTTTCGAAGAGTTTTTTAAGACGTGTTGCACAAGTTTCTCTTCACGCCTATCACCCACTTGCCAAGTTTTGAGAAACTTCGGCATGCCAATTAACAGTCGTAGAAAGGACCATCGTAAAAATGGATTCTTTTGGTAAGAGTTCATTGGATAATCTCTTTATTTAGATCTACCCTTGTAGGGGATCTAAATAAATCGGCTAGATCTCCTACAAGCTCGCAGTACTTGTTGATTCTGTCGAGTATGCATGTAGTTAGCTAAACAGCCAACGCCATAGTACGTTTATATTGAATGGTTATGTTGAAAGTTTCAGCATATCTTCCATGTTTGGGTAGCCAAATTTTGATGAACCGTGCCGGGAAAGTACATACGTCCTACTTACTCCGCAAGTTCTTCTTTATTATTACTTCATAAACGAAAGCCTTTTCATTCCGGGAACGGCTTCATATTGATGAAGTTTATATGTAGATGCATACTACCGATTCAGATGGGTGCCATGCGCCACGTCGATAGCTTCGGGTCATTACCATTTCGATTGATAGTTAACAATGCATTAAAGCTCGGTAGCTCTAGATGGTGAGCTAGCTTTAATGCGTTATAAAAGCACTCTGTATTTACATGATCAGCGAGCTAATTTTCCTTCCACACATTGGAAATAAGTAGCTCTGGTCTCGCGTCAAGTTCCTAGTTTTTCGTCAAGCTCTAAGTCAAACTCAAAATTTTGGATCGGGCACTCGGTGGTGCTTCAGCAACGAAGGCCCTGTTGCCGGACATCTCTTTCAGTTCAAAATTTAATTTTTGACAGAGAACACTCTAGCAAAGAGACTACTCTAACAATCTGTTGCTTAACAAACTGTTGAATGACTATTTCCAGAGGCAAGGCTAACCGCAGTTTTCTGCACAGCCCTTGTGATCTTCTATAGCCTTTAGCAGCTTTTAGCAATCACTGATGTTGTGGACTATGAGTGCCCAACGATAGTTCACCATTCCTTCTTTTCTAAATACCTGCCCCATGAATACTTTTGAACCTTCTCTTGAGGCATCTTTGATGCCCAACTCCGTTGCGACTGGACTGCCCGACACTTCAGCCATTGGAAGTGAATTGGCCAGTGACTTAGCAAGGACCCAAGGGGCTGCTCAAATGCTCAGTCCAACTTCCGAATTTGTCAAAGGCATTAATTTCAACGGCGATGCCGTGACTATTGATGGAAACAGGTGATTATCCCAAAATCAAGCCATCAATGAGGGGCTGATCATTTCTACTGTGAACCGTTTTGCGACTGACTTAGGGGCCTCTCCTACTGCCAATGGAGATATTAAAGACATGCTAACAACTGGGGTAGAAGCCAGTTCGAGGGCAAAGGGCAAAGACTTACTGCTGGGTCAGAAGTTGGCCAATGGCATGTACCAAGTTGATTTGTGGGCAATGTCGCCAACCAAACGCGATCGCGCTTTTGATATTGAAATCGAAGGCACAACGATGGAGCAGGTGACCGTTTCTGGCAAGAAAGGAGAGTGGCAAAAGCTCTCTTACACCACCACCGTCACGGATGGTCAGTTGGATCTTGTCTTAGGGAAAGTCCGAAAATCCCCAGTTATTTCTGGGGTTGCATTCTCATCCATCGTGGGTGATCAAGGCCCAGAACCAACATTCTCCAATCCAAAGGATGGCGACGGAAATGACGGAAACGAGGGGGATGAGGGGAACCCAAATTCTGGAAACAACAACACTGGTAGCTCTGGCGGTGGAGCTGATGGTGGATCTGGCGAACACCCCTCTGAACCCATTCCCCCAACCAATCCATCGCCACCCTCGTCAGGCACATCGCCCACGGGTGGCAAATTAATTTGGCAAAATAACTTCAGTGGTAATTGGGAACAGAACTGGCCGAGGTATCAAAACACCACTTCCCCTCAAAACCGTGAAGTTATTCAGGGGGGCGGTGGTTTTGGCGATATCCTCCGAGTTAATTATAAAAAAGGGGGCGTCGGTGCTAGTGCCGGGACACAGTTTAAGTCCACCTTTGCACCGATGAAAACGGCCACGTTGCAGTATGACATCCGCTTTAAGGAAGGCTTTGATCCGGTGTTAGGCGGCAAATTACCTGGCTTTACAGGGGGGCTGGCTAATCGGAAAAAAGAGAATACAGGCGGCGATGTCCCTGATGGGACCGATGGTTGGAGCGTTCGACTAGGCTTTAGACCGGCCAAGTCTGATCCGAATGCCCTAGCGATTCGGACGTATTCCTATTTGCCACCGGGCCAGCAGGACCCTAAGCAAAACAATGAGTATGTCTTTGATGCTTGGGGCAATAAAACATTCTGGTCTGGGAAAGGAAAGTGGGGCTTGTCGAATCATTTCCTCAACCCTGATGATCCTGAAGCAGGCAAGGATTTACACATTCAAACAGGGGAATGGTATACCGTATCTCTCCAGGTTAGTTTGAATACGCCTGGCAAAAATGACGGTTTTATTAAGGGCTTTATTAAACAGCCGGGTACCAACGAGTCCCAGCTTGCACTGCATGTCCCCAACCTGAAGTTCCAAAATGCAGGCAGCAATCTGCCGATTGATCGGGTCTTTTTCTCCACCTTCTTTGGTGGGGGTAGAGATAGGCACAGGGCAAAACGGGATGAGCACATCGACTTTGATAACTTCAAAGTGTTTAAGCAGGCTTAACACTTTGAAGTTGCGCCCACAGAGCAAACGGCTGTTGGCGTAGTCTTTTCCATTGGGACTATGCATTCACTGTCAAATACCTAAAAACAGGTTGATGTAGTCATTCATCAACCTGTTTTTAGCCCAGGATTAATTTCTTCAGAAGCGGCAACGACCAGTGACTAGGATGTCGATAATTCTCGATAACTGATTGCCCTCACCATCATTCGATAAAATCTAAGCATCCGTTTACTAGCAGAGGCAAGATTTTTTGCCGACTGTACCGATGCTCCTATGGAATTAGACGCTATCATTGATGCGCTAGAACACCTCCACACGCCCCAGTTTCCCCGTCAGGCGGTGCAAGAAGCCGTTCGGCAGCAGGAGGCGATTACGCCGCTGCTGCTAAAAGCACTTGAAGATACCAAAACTAATCTGGAAGCCGTTCACGAGCAACCAGACTATTTTTTGCATCTCTATGCGATGTTCTTGTTAGCTCAGTTTCGGGAGACCAGGGCTTACCCCTTATTATTTGACCTGTATTCCACTCCTGGCGAGATGGTCTACGACATCACAGGTGATGTTCTGACCGAAGATTTTGGTCGTATTTTAGCGTCTGTGAGTGGGGGCGATTTATCGCTGATTAAGCAGCTGATTGAGGCAAAAGAGGCTGATGAGTCGGTTCGGGCCGCTGGGTTAACGGCACTTATCACCTTGGTGGTGGAAGGTGAACTCTCTAGAGAAACTGTCCTTGATTACTTTCAGGAAATACTGTCTGAAATTAAGGAAAAAGATTCTTATTTGGGGACCATGCTGGTTATTAACAGTTTAGAGCTGTTTCCGAATGAAAAAATCCTTCCGACTATCCGGAATGCCTATGAGAAAGATATTGTCGATCCGGTGTGGAGCGATATTAGTGATCTGGAGGAAACTTTAGATGAGGGGTCAGAAGAGGGGCCAGAGGAGGGGCTAAAACGGCTTCAGAAAAGGCGTCATTATAGGTTTGTGGTGGATGTTGAGGAGGAAATGTCTTGGTGGCATTGCTTCAATGAGATTATGCCGAAACAGAAGCGGGTGGCTCCGGCGGGGATGGGAGCTAGCGCTGGTTTTGGGGATGTGAAGAAGGGGCAGAGTAAACGGAAGAAGAAGCGTCAGGCTCAGAAGCAGTCTCGCAAGAAAAATCGGTCTAAAAAGAAGCGCTAGGGAATTGCCCCCACTCTAGCCAATGCTGCATCCCAGCCAACCCTTCAGAAGAGTGCAAATCTCTCGAGTATTTTTGCCTGTTGCAAAAGTGAAAGTCATTTCTTAGCAGACTAGAAGCTTAGTGTCCAATGGCTTGGACTTCAGCGGACAGCGATATGATTTCGCATGGTCATCTAAATTTGTATCTCTGTTCCGTTGCAAGCCCTTGTTAGGCAACCTATTCAGCAAACATATCAGCTAAAATAGCAAGAAGTATTTTTCGCGCTGCTTGACAGCATCGAGTCAGTCAAGCAGCGCGAAATTGACCTCTTCCGCCTCAGGGACTATGTAAATTCATCAAAATAATCATTTAAAGCGTTCAGATGCCATAACAATACGAGCACATGCTTCTGCATCAGATATAGCATTGTGATGAGTTAATTTGATATCTAAAAAATCACAAACATTTGGTAGTTTTGTCGGGTATATATTCCAGATTTTACGTGCTAGTTTGACTGTACAGATAAATTTTTGTTTGGGCTCGGCAATTTGATGTTTTTTGCAACAAGCAAATAAAACACCTTTATCAAAAGATGCATTATGAGCAGCTAAAAATTCTGCACCATTGATGACATCCTCAATATTATTCCAGAGTTCTCCGAAAGTAGGTTGTTCAGCTACATCAGCCCACCTTATTCCATGAATATAAGTGAATTCAAATATATCTCTAGGAGGTCGTATCAAGTAACTATCGCGATGCACGATTTGATTATCTTCTACTCTGACTAAGCCTATTGAACAAGCACTATCTCGACCACGATCTGCTGTTTCAAAGTCTAGAGCTACAAATGTATTCATTAATTAACGCCAATTAGGATCTTTGCAGTTATTGCTTGCTCGAAATTTTGCTTCGACTCGCTCTTTGCCCCATATTTTCTTACCCGCACGTCTGGGATTTTGTTTGAAATTATGATTTCTTTCTTCAAAGGGCGTTGTTGCATGAATATTTTCTGGGCCCCAATCTCT
>JBCDAG010000308.1:0-9070 GCA_039186165.1 Cyanobacteria bacterium P01_F01_bin.53 | reverse complement strand
CATTGGCCATCTCTGTCACTGGTTTGACATTGAGCACATTCGCGCTAGAGACCTGTGGCCTTTGACCAGCCGACTGGCTCGTAAGCTTTTAGCTCATACCTTGATGGTCTTTCTCAACCGCTCTTACCAACAAGCACCTCTTCATTCTGATAGCATCATTCAGTTCCTCCTGATTTCGAAGAAGGGAGGTCGGTAGCGGTAATGACACATAATTTGAGGTTTGCGCCATTGTCGTAGGATAATCTAGATTGTTCAAATTTTGCCAAACTGCCCTGGAGGATCCTTTCTTCGTTAGGATCTCGAATTTTAAAAAGATGACAACCTATTACTACATAGCGGCAAGTCAGCGTTTTTTATTGGAAGAAGAGCCCTTTGATGAGGTTCTGAAGGAACGCCACCGTCATTACAAATCCCAAGAAAAAGAAATTGACTTTTGGTTAATCAAACAGCCTGCGTTTTTAGAAGCGCCTGAGCTCTCTGATGTCAGAACTAAATGCCCGCAGCCTTCTGCTGCCGTTGTCTCTACTGATAAGACTTTTGTGACGTGGCTGAAGCTGCGACTAGAGTATGTCGCAATTGGTGAATTTGAGGCACCATCGGCATCGATTCCAGATGCCTTGGCTTCTCTAGAGACTGTTGCCTAGATTCAGAATGCCTCGGTCAGAATGCTTCAGTTCAAGATGTTTAGGTTCAATGTAGCTTGGGCTGAAAAATAAAGCCTGGTTCCCCGGTGTTTTATTGCCCGTGATTATTCCTTACCCCCTGTGAAATTAGTTCATGCTATTTCCCCATCGTATCTCCTTGGTTTCTTGCTTGCTGGGGGCGGCATTTAGCGTTCCGCTTCTTTCTCCCCAGCGTGTGTCCGCTCAATCAGCGTTGCCGGCTTGCCCACCCCCTGCGGCTCAGGAATATTTGTTGTTGGTACGGGGCGAAAATGAATCTGAACGGGCCAAAATTAGTTCGGTTTTACCCGCCGATAATACGGTGTTGGTGTGTCAGTACCTTAACGAGGTACTGGTTCGTGCTGGTGGCTTTACTAGCTTGGAAACGGCCAATGCCTGGGCGACCTATCTCACCACAGTGGAGGGGTTTGAAAGCTTTGTTTCTAGGCCTGCTGGTACTGATCAACCAGTCGCGACTGCTGCCAATGGTGCTGGCAACATTGCCTATAATCCAGTTCGTTTGGGTGCTGGCTATGCGGTGTTAGTAGATTATGACAATCAGCCAGAAGTTGCCTCGGCGGTGGGTCAGTTAGTGCGTCCGGTGGGTCTGGCAGTGTACCGGCAAAAGGCATATCTCTTGGCTGACTATACGGGGGATGCTGCAACGGCGGCGACCACTTTGCAGCGGTTGTATGATGCTCAATTGTCAGCTATTTTGGTGGACTCTGCTCAGGTGGTAAGACTTTCTTCAGAGGTGGCCCGTTTTTAACGTGTTGTTTTAGCAAAAGCACTAAACCGCTTTTATGCTTAACCCCCTAGGCTCCATGAGAGGCCTAGGGGGTTAGTTTTTAATGGATTATTTTGACCGTTTTAATGATGCAAGAAGATTGGTGAGAGCGCTGTGTCAATTAAGAATGCGGTTTCAAGACAGTAGGTGCTAGACAATGGGGGCTGCTAGCCAAGCAATTACCACGCCTAGTGCGGAGCCTGCAATCACTTGAACAGGGGTGTGCCCCAGCAATTCTTTGAGACGGTCTTGGTTGAATTCGGAATTTTCTTGAAATAGCTCGTCGAGAATTTGATTGAGGACTTTAGCTTGTTTCCCGGCGGCTTGGCGAACGCCTGCGGCATCGTACATAACGATGACGGCAAAAACAGAAGTGACGGCAAATGCGGGAGTATTCCAGCCGATGGTTTGGCCAACGCCACAGGCGAGGGCTGTGACGAGGGCTGAGTGGGCACTGGGCATGCCACCGGTTTCAACGAGTACGCGGGGATTGATGGCGCGGTGCTGCGCAAACTCGAAGACGAGTTTGAGCAGTTGAGCGGTGACGCAGGCGACAAGGGCTACCCACAGCACATGGTTTTCGAAAACTTGGTTGAAATCCTGCATGAGTCGATGATTTGGGCCAGCTGTACAGACCCGGTGAACGGATAAGGGTGAGCAGTGTCGAGGGTGAGCGTTAGTGGGTGCGTGCGGTGATATAGCGTGCGATCGCTATCAGCGGCAACGCCCCCTCTCCAAATTCGGTGAGTTCGGCGTTGGCCTCATCAACCAGTTGCTGGGCCTTTTGCTTTGAGGCTTCTAAGCCCCAGAGCCTAGGGTAGGTTGCCTTTTGAACGGCAACATCTTTCCCGGCTGACTTACCCAATTCTTCGGAAGTGGCTGTGATATCTAGGACGTCATCAACGATTTGGAACGCGAGACCAATACGCTGGGCATAGCGGCTCAGCTTGTCGACGACGGTTTGAGACGCACCAGCTAACATTGCGCCCGAGGTCACAGATACCTCTAGCAATGCAGCCGTTTTGTGCATGTGTATGAAGGTGAGTGTGTCTTCATCAATGTCCTTACCCTCTGAATCCAAGTCGACGACTTGTCCGCCGACTAAGCCCCCTGCGCCAACGGCTCGGCCCAATTGAGCAATGACTTTGAGGATTTGCTGTGGCTGAGCCTGCTGGACCGTCTGCTTTTGTGATGGCTGACCTTGTGGTGTTTGGGTGGCAATGTGTTCGAAGGCATAGGTCAACAATCCATCGCCCGCGAGGACGGCGACATCTTCTCCGTAGACTTTGTGATTGGTGAGCTTTCCCCTGCGGTAGTCGTCGTTGTCCATGGCTGGAAGATCGTCATGGATCAGGGACATGGTATGCACCATCTCAAGGGCACAGGCTGTGGGCATCGCTAGGTTTGTGGGACCGCCTAGCATTTCACAGGTGCTGAGGCACAAAATGGGGCGGAGGCGTTTCCCGCCGGCCATGAGTGAATAGCGCATGGCCTCGTAAATTTTTTCGGGGTAAACCACTGGTAGGGCTTTATCGAGCGCGGTTTCAACTTCAGCAGCCCGCTTTGCGAGGTAGCTTTTAAGGTCGAAATTCTTAGGATCGACAATGCCAGGGGTATCGAGGTTTGTGGTCACCATTTGAGAGCAGGGGAGATGGGTAGAGAATGGGGGCTGAGTGAGCGTAGAACTGAGCTTAGTAAGCCTAGCTAGGGTTTCTGTCTTCTTGTTAAAACGGGTGCTCTAGTTTTGTTGGAGCCCTAGTTCGCTAGGGTTCTATTGGGATTTGTAGGCGATCGCAATAACTTGCCACCGTATTTTCCAAAAGCATGGCAACTGTCATCGGTCCGATGCCGCCGGGGACTGGGGTGAGCGCACCCGCGATGGGCTTTACCGCTTCAAAGTCGACATCACCTACTAGCTTATAGGGCTTGCTGTCGGGGGTGCTATCTGGATTGTCAACTCGGTTGATGCCCACATCAATCACCGTTGCGCCAGGTTTGACCATGTCTTTGGTGACAAAGTTAGGAATGCCAACAGCTGCTACTAGAATATCGGCTGACCGGGTCAGTTCGGATAGGTTTTGTGATTTTGAGTGGGCCATGGTGGGGGTGGTGTTCGCAGCCAGCAGCATTAGCCCCATGGGTTTGCCGACTAAAATACTGCGTCCTAGGACGACGGCTGATTTGCTTGTTAGCGCAACATTGTATTCGGCCAGTAGGCGCATAATGCCAGCGGGGGTGCAGCTGCGAAGCCCTGGTTCACCGCGTACTAAGCGTCCTAAGTTAATAGGATGGAGCCCGTCAACATCTTTATCTGGATCGATAAGGTTGAGAAGGGCGGTGGCATCTAAATGGTCGGGCAGGGGCAGTTGGACCAGAATCCCATCTACCTGTAGATTTTGATTGAGTGCTTGAATTTCTTGGGCGATCTCATCGTAGGTGGCTTCTTTGGGCAGGTGCTTACCGAATGAGGTGATCCCTACGCGATCGCAGGCCCTTTCCTTATTTCGCACGTAGGCAGCACTGGCTGGATTGTCGCCAACCATGAGTACAGCCAATCCCGGGGGCCTGCCATATTGACTTTGCCATTGCTGGACACTCGCTAGGCGATTCGTTTGAATTTTTTTCGCGAGGGCTTTCCCATCGAGAATTTGAGCCATAGGTGTTAAGATACGCTACTCATCTTTGAGGTGCACTCGCAGCGTAAACCACGGGGTAAACTGGGCGAGTGAGCCGATTTTGGAGGTGCCCTTTAGGGGAAGTCCTTACGCTAAAGCACTGAAATAAAGCACTGAAACCAGATTACCAAAGCACTGTAGAAAAAAATTGATGAGATTAGGCGTGACCCCCATCCAAGGCTAGACCTGATAGGTTGCCTTCCCGATGTGTCATATCTGCTGTAAGACGAATCGTTGCCGTGAGTAAACCTGCTATGAAAACCCGTTCGTTTTTGAGGTTGCTGTTAAAAAGTAGCTGTATTTTGCCACTGCTTTTGGCCAGTTGCACCATGCCTGAGGCCGGTATTTCAGAGGTGGGGACCTCTGCTCCCGCTTCTGAGTTCCCAGTGCGGCTTCCTGCGATTCGGTTATCGAATCGTCCTGTGGTGACGATTGATTCCCTTATGGCCGATAAGGATAGTGAAAAGGTAGCCGTTGAGGGAACGGTTGCTGCACGGGTCGGGATTTTAGAGGGCTGGCTGTATCAGCTGGACGATGGGACGGGGAGTGTTTGGGTCTTGAGCGATGGCTCAGAGCCTGAGGTGGGCCAGCTCGCCACTGTTGAAGGTGTCGTGCACTATGAGGCTATTACCGTCGGTGATATTGATGCCGGTGATGTTTACCTAGAAGAACAGGCCTATCGTCAAAGTTCTGAGTAGCGTTCATGCCTCCCTATATTGAGCATGCGATTACGCGCGCTAGCTTTGAGCAAATTGATCTGGAGATAGGCCCTCATTCCCTGACGGATGAGGAGTACGCTATCGTTCGCCGGGTGATTCATACGACGGCTGATTTTGAATTCAAACAGCTTGTACGCTTTAGTGGTAGGCCTTTTGCTGCGGCTCATCAGGCGCTACAAAAGGGGTCTCCGATTGTTACGGACGTTTCCATGGTGGCCGCAGGAATTGGGGGCGTGATCGCTAAAACATGGCAAGTGCCAGTGGCGGTTGCGGTTAAACAAGCCCAGGCCTTGTCATCCTCTACAGAACCATTGACAGGAACAGAGGCTTTGCCTCGTGAGACTCGTAGTTCTCAGGGGATTCGTCAGTGTGGACGCTTATCTCCGGAGTCTATTTTTGCTATTGGTAATGCGCCAACGGCCTTGCTAGCGCTGTGCGAGGGGATTGTCCAGGGGAACTGGCATCCCGCATTGGTGATAGGTGCGCCCGTGGGGTTTATTAATGTAGTGGAATCTAAGCAGGCGTTGGCGGCGTTAGAGGTTCCCTATATTTTGATTGAAGGTCGCAAGGGTGGCTCTGCCGTAGCTGCAGCGATTTTGAATGCGCTGATGATCCGTTGCTGGGAACAGTCCTCATCACCGTGAATTGAGACTATGAATTGAGCCCGATGAACCCGTATGAGGCGCGCAAGTATGAGCGAAAAGGCATCGTTAGAGGCATCGAGAACCGCTAATTTTATTGCCGATTCTTCTGAGACGGTTGGGCCGACTATCCATGTCGTTGGGGTGGGGTTATCGGGGGCGGCCAGTTTATCGCCATCGATTTTGGCCTTGGTAGAAGCAGCTTCTTTGGTAATTGGGGCTAAGCGTCACCTCAAGGCTTTTGAGTACTTATGGATGTCGTCTGCTGAGACGGGTAGCCATGCTGTAGAAGCCTGGCCCTTGGGGAACTTTAGCCAGGTTTTTGCCGATTTGCGATCGCGCTTAACCGCTCAGCCCCAGACCCGAACGGTGATTTTGGCGTCTGGAGATCCGTTATTTTTTGGTTTGGGCCGTCTCTTACTCTCGGCGTTTGCTGCTAAACAGTTGGTGTTCCATCCCCAGGTGAGTTCGATTCAGCTGGCCTTCAGTCGTCTTAAGCTTCCTTGGCAGGATGCCACCCTGGTGAGTGTGCATGGTCGTGGTGAGGCTCTCTTAATTAAGGCGCTGAAGCGAGGCGATGCCAAAATTGCGGTGCTGACAGATAGCGTGATGACGCCGGGCGCGATCGCCTCGCTTCTACAATCGCTGGACCTTCCCATTGCCTATCAGTTGTGGGTTTGTGAAAATCTGGGCGATGAGCGCGAACGCCTGAGCTTGCTCGAGCTGGGTCAGCGAAATCAGCCAACCTTTTCTCCTCTGAATGTTGTGGTGTTAGTACGCCAAGTGGAGGAAGCGGCTGAGGTCTCGGTGAGTGAGACTTCTTTGTGTCATCAACCTTGGCAAAATGCACCAGCGCTGCCGCTGATTGGTTTGCCAGATGCCGTCTTTAAAGGCTTTCCTGATCGTCCTACGCTGATGACCAAGCGTGAAGTGAGGTTGCTAATTTTAGGGGCTTTAGCGCCCCTGCCAGGGCAAACTATTTGGGATATTGGGGCAGGAACTGGCTCGGTGAGTGTGGAGCTGAGCCGCCTTTGCCCGACGGCAAGTCTCTATGCCATTGAGAAAACGGCGATGGGGGCCGCATTGATTCGGCATAATGCGCGGCGGTTGGCGATCTCGCCTATTCAGGTGATTCAATCAAAAGCCATGGATGCGATCGCTAACCTGCCTAGACCTGATCGCATTTTTATTGGTGGTAGTAGTGGCGAACTGGAGAAGATCCTCGATTTTTTACATACTCAACTCGATCAACGCCCTATTGGTCCCCATCAGCTGCAGACAAGTGAAACTGAGCCCCAAGTTGATAAAAACTTGCCGCCTCAATATACGTCAGCTCAAGAGTTATCAGAGCCTTTTCAAACACTAAAGAAGTCTGAGTCGCTCAAGCCTTCAAACTCAAATTTGTGTTTGCCGTCATGCCGAATAGTGTTGGCATTGGCAACGATAGAACACCTTGCCCAAGTAACAGCTTGGGTTCGTCAACCCAGCACGACTGCCAGGTGGCATTATCAGTTAACGCAAATTAATGTGTCACGCTCTTTGCCCGTGGGGCCGCTCACGCGATTTCTTCCTTTAAACCCTGTCACCCTAGTCACCCTAGACTGGCAGGGGTAGTTTAGTTTAAATAACCAAAGCCTCTTATGTGTGCTTAGCCGCTAAGCACACATAAGAGGCTTTGGGGATTATTCCTATCGTTATAAATAAAAATTACTGAGGCACTGGAAATTATGAAACTAATGATACTGAAGAGATATCTTCAATAGATTAATGATGGGAATGGGTTGGTGGTGATAACTATGTCAGATCTTCATTTTTATCTTTATCAAGCTGTACCAAGCGGATGTGCTTGTATCCGAGCTTAATTTCAAACTCATCTCCAGGCTTAAGTCCCATTTCTTGAGTGTAGGTAGAGCCAATGACAATCTGGCCATTCTTATGAACACTAACTCTATAAGTGGGCTCCCTTCCCCGACCATCTTTTGAGCTTTCCGGGCTTAGAGAGATGCCTCTGGCTTCTAACAACGCACCATAGAAGTCAGCTAAATTGGCTCGAACCTGATTGTCTTTCGCGAGTGTGTAGTACCCACATCCCTGTGCAATTTCTCGCTTGGATAAATGGGCTAACTCATTAAACTTTTGAAGAAGTGCTTTCCCCTTTAACGGCACAATTTTTTCAGCCATAATCCTCGAACATTTAACGCTTCAAATTTTACAAGAAGTGTGGTGTAATGCCGCTCACCTTTATTGTGTATGTGAATCTATAAAGTAACCATATATAAACATAAAAGCTGACGAACCAGAAAAATTAAAAACCTTACTGTTATTAACGCTAGCTACTAACAGTAAGGTTTATGCATGGAGCATTCAATCAGCTTAGGAACAAAAATGTCTGATATCATCAGCTACTTAGAGCAACTGAATATGATTGATTCAGACAATATCACTTTATTACAGAGCTTTCCAGTTTACGATGTTGTAAGGAATTCGCTTTGAATTTGTCACTAAACTGTAGCTATTGGACTGTTAGTTTAGTTATTTATTCTAGAAAACATTTTTCACTCTATCGGTATCAATAGTCTTAGAAGTTTTGCCGTTCTCCTCACTTTTGTTAAGGGTACTCTGCCATTTTTGACAGATTGCTAGAGGGTGATGAATGCCGATACTGTCGCAAATCATTGCCTAAAAAAATAGAGCGGTGTTTCTCAAGTATTAGGAGAAGTGACCTTTGTGTAGTTATTACTTGCGCTAGCCCTGAATGCCCAGGTTTTGTCGGGCCTTTCGGCTCATTTTGAATTGATGTGGGGAAACCCTAGTCTGCCACGTTGTTTAAGCTCAGACGAAATTCAAGTAGCTGGTGAGTAGCGTTTTGCAGACTTATGCTACGGAGTGTCACAAGGCTGAGTTGGCAAGCCAGTTGTGGGCGACTCGTTGACAGGTGATTGTCGGCCAATAAAGAGGTTGACAGGACTAATTAACGGAATTAATTAACGGGACTAAAAGGATTCTTAGTCTCCTCTACATCAAATTTCTGAGTATAAAATATTACGCTAGCAGCCAGGGAAAGCGTGCCATTGTCAGCATTCAAATCACCCCCTAAGCCACGAAGCAAACGCTGATAATATGGAAGGATACGCAAATAGATTTAACCTTTATGACTGTCAATAGCTCCTCTGAAAATACTCCAGAAACTCAGCAGGCCGGACAAGATGCTGCGGGGCCGGGCTTTGGCTGGACACAATACGCAGAGCAAATTAACGGTCGTTTTGCCATGATTGGCTTCGTGGCTGTGCTGGTGATGGAGTTATTTACTCAGCAAGACTTTTTTACTTGGATAGGCTTACGTTAAGGACACGAGGCCTTAGCGTAAGACTATTCGTCATGTTTTCCTTCTCCAAAATAAAGCGTGATCGCTCTTTCGCTCCGCGTAGACCTTCATATTGAAATTGTATAAGGCTACGTCTTGAGTTGGATGTTGTTATGACTGTAATTAAACTCATGTGCTTTTAGCCACTCTAAAGACTAGAAAGAGCAGAAACAGCAAAAAGGAGTCGGAGCATACATGCTCCGACTCCTTTTTGCTGTTTCT
>JBCDAG010000307.1:0-9099 GCA_039186165.1 Cyanobacteria bacterium P01_F01_bin.53 | reverse complement strand
TGAAAAGTATCGCCCAGCCCAGCAAAGTAATGAGCCGCACTCTTGCGGGCATAGTGCAGATCAGCGAGCAAATCGTTCGCCGCCTGATCGTCAGGATCTAGACCAAACAGGACATAGTGCAAGTAGCGAATCATAAATCGCATCAAACCCTGCTTTACGTCTTTAAAGAATTCCCCACCAGCATCGTGGGGCATGGTCTGATAATCTGAAGCCAATTGATCCAGCAAGCCTTTAGCAACACTATCTTGTTGCCGCGCTATGGCGGCCTCATTAATCAAATAGTGCTGCATGCAGCGACTAAAGGCTTCATGATCTCCATTTCCCCCGGCTGCCTCATCCGAAAGAGCCAGCAAGAAAACATTACGTCCACCAATATCTTCATTGGGCGCGTTATCGGCATCGAGAAGAGACGCACCGAGTCGCCAACTGCGGGCCTGAGGCGAGGTCAGTGCAGCTTCTAGGGTTTCAAATTCCCCCATAACGACCTGGCCCGAACAACAAAAATTCTTGCCAAACAGACGTCTCTTTTTATCCAAAAATGTTGGATCGTTAGCAACCAATCCCTCCACAAAACTGAGCAAGGGGAGTACGGCTTTGCTCTTTTTATCCTCTGGATTCTGCAGAGCCCATATCTGAAAATCATTCATTTCAGGGCTTAACAGAGAGGAAACAATCTTGTCTGCATTCATACGACTTGCCAGAATGAAATATCAAATAGAGTAAATGTAAGTGCCTTCTCCCTAAGGTGCACACGCTACGCACAAGCATCCGAGCAACGGCAAGGACAGGGATGACAACACCTTTCAAACCTTAAATGTTGATGCTTTGTGGAATCCGAGAAGGCAACAAATACTCATAGGGCTGGCGGTTGAAATTGCTAGTCTCAATCGCATCTTCAATGTCCTCAAGCCTTGCCTGAAATTGTTCCATCAGGGCAATGACCCTTTCATCTTTGAAATGGTCATCAGGATAATATCCCAGCTTGGTGTAATTCACAGAGCTCAGCAAATAAAGTAAATTGAGCTGCTTTTGAGCTTGATCCAACGGGGCTAAAAACTTGAGAAAGTCTTGTTCAGTTTGAATCGAGGTGATTTTGGTGGGCGGCAGGTAGCCCGCAAGCGGAAAACCAGGCGCATAGCCCATCAGCTCATACTGAGGAAAATTAACAGCCGCATGCTGAGCACTGGCAGTGAAAATCACCATAGTAGCCACATCCACCAGATAGGCCAAGGTTTGCACGCCACCCGATTCTCCTTGACCAGGTTCTCCAAAGCCCGGAAGACGACCGCCCTCAGAAGAGGTCAGCTCCTGCGCCCACTTTTGCAGGAATCCATCCTGCTGCACAGCACTATCACTACCGTAGTAAAGCCCTAAATAAGCGGCGACCCAGTCGTGAATAGCTGACCACAACAACAACGCATCATCACGATACGGATACACCGGCAAACAAGCAGGATCGTCAACGCCCCTCACCTTGAGCTGATTTGGCAACATAGCATCATTAAAGCCAATACTCTGCAAGCCCAGCGCAGCGAGGACACGATCGTTGTCAATAGTCGAGCCCAGCAACCGATCTACGCCACCCTTCGGCGCAATGAGTCTGCGGTGGGCCGCGCTGTTAATCGCTAACGTCCCTTGAAAATGAGGGCGTAGCAACAGGCTCAATGGATGCTCTTTATTGAGCTGGCGATGAGTGGCCAACACAAAAGGCTCAACCAGTAAATGGGTACGCCCCAAATGGCTCACGGCCTCATGGAAATTACCATCTGCAATTTGAACCACCGATTTAGCAAACTGCCACTGATACTTTTGGGCTTCTGAGGCCTCAGCCCCAGGTGATGTCATCACCGGATTGTCAGGTCCTGGCGTTTGCTCACATTGAATGGCAACGATTTTGAGCGGGCGGTTTGGATCGGTCCCCGCTGGAACGGCAAATAGTGCAATGGGGGCACCAATATACTTCTGTTCTTCAGGGAAACTACCGTTGAGGGCATTAGCAAAAACAGCATAGTCAATCAGGTACAGACGCCCCTCTTCACCAGCCGCTTTAAGAGAATCCTCTGGCCCCATAACAGCCTGAAATTGTGCTTCGGCAACAGGAAAGTTTGCCCCTAAGGTTTGGGTTCTCTTCAGCATGATGGGATTAGGCCCAGCAACTCTGAGATAGACAAAGACACCATCATCTTCAAACCCAGCTGCGATCGCAGGCACTTTCACTTCTGGATACAGCTTAAGATACTCATCAATCGCAGACGGACGCCCCATCGGTCTATCTTTCGCCAGAATCTCCGCAGCCGCCAAAATAATTTCTTTAACTCGGGCTCTCCCCACCCGTTTAATCACACCAATGATGACCTCGTCCAGCTCCCGAGCACTTTGAGCCAAACTGCGCTGTCTCAGCTCCTTAACGAAGCCAACAATAGCGGTGACCACTGTTCTACGCACCGAAAAGGGCTGCTTTATTAGCGCCTCCAATAGGAAGCGGCGAATATCATCCGACAACCCCTCCCGTCCCCGATCTCCCCGGTTCACAGCCAGGGTGTTAATCAGCAATTGGATACCTTTAAAAGCTAACAGCCGTACCCAGTCAGAAGAAAACTCATCTTCCGGTGGGACCGTATCCACCAAGGCCAATGGGGGAAGATGGGTATAGTTATACTGATACTTCTGTCTAGCGATCTCTAGCGCCTGCTCATTCTCAAACTCAGACTTGTCAAAATTGGGCTCAATCCCTCTTGAACGAGCAGTCAGCTGTTTGAAAAATTCTTCCTGGGACATAGGATTTCCTGATTATAATATTTTCTTCGATTTCACTGCTGGTTGAGAGTTGGTTACGACAACTCAAGCCACTTGCACTGAAATACAATAGACATATGCATGAACAAACAACCGTAAATAGAAAGGATTGTTGTTACGGAAAGAACTTAAATAGCAATCACTCAATAGCAACAACTTAAGATTATAAGAGGTGGGTAAATATAATGTGGATATTCTAAGAATGATATCTACAAGCGGGCAATGCAATTTCAGGCTAAACCTAGTTCTTAGCAAAAAGATAAGAACCTATTTGATATTGAATCCCAATTACTGGCAACTAAACTGGCAGCTAACGGTGTTAAGGAAGCTACCCTGAGATCATCATTTCAAGCTGCCATCCCTTCTAACGGAGATGCTTTGTTAAATGATTGAGGGCTTTTATAAAAACTTTTATTTATATTTTATCCGGGGTGATCGAGGTTTCATATAATTAAGCCATGGGTGTTCGTACATCCTAACATTCAACCTGAGATACCCCTGTTTAGCACTATCGCTTTTGCTTTTCGGGGGCTTGTCTTAGAGGATAAAACTGAAAAAACGAACGTAAGCTTGAAAGCTTTTGGGGTATCTATAGTTTCTTTAATAACTCTTTAATAACTATAGATATTCACTCATGAGCCACACACCCATGAGCCACACACCCATGAGCTACACACCCATGAGCTACACACCCATGAGCTACAAAGAGCCACAAATTAGTTGCAACACTTTGTATTCCGCGCTGCCTCGCTATCTTAAGGTCAAGATTCCTTGACCTTAAGATTTATCTAGTAATGTCTTTCTGGGCTTTAAGGCCCTGATAGGTTGCCTACTCAGCGGTGTGTAAGTAGCGGTGAATGCCCACCAGTGAATATTTACTGGTTTATTTGATTTTTTATTGATTGCTGTTCTTTATTTTTACGTGTGATTATGCCCCGTCACCTATATGCACTTCTAGTTGGTATTAATAAGTACGATCGTCGCTCCAATATCTCCCGGCTTAAAGGCTGTGTGAATGATGTGCTTGGCATGCAGACCTACTTAGAAGGGCGCGTTGCCGAAGGTGAGTTTGACTTGCACCTGAAGGTGCTCACGGATAAACAAGCCACCTATCAAAATATTGTTGAGGGCTTTCAAACACATTTAGGCCAGGCAGGGGCCGAGGATGTGGTGTTGTTTTACTATGCGGGACACGGCGCGCAGGCAAGTGCACCAGAAGAATTTTGGCCCGTAGAGCCCGATCGCATGCTCGAAACACTGGTCTGCCATGACAGCCGAATTGACGAAGACCACTGGGATTTGGCCGACAAGGAATTGGCTAAACTGATTGCGGGTGTCAGTGGGACCAACTCACAACAAAGTCCCCACGTCGCTGTTATTTTAGACTGTTGCCATTCAGGCTCTGGAACACGCAGCGTCGGGACCAGGCGGGCCGAGCCAGACTATCGTCAACGGCCCCTTAGTAGCTTTCTCGTTTCGCCCGAAGAAGTGGCCTCTTCCACCAGTGGCACCCGGAGTGTAACGCCCACCGCGATTAAGCTGCCCGTAGGGAGACATGTGGTGCTCTCTGCTTGCCAAGACATTGAGGAAGCCAAGGAATACCTTGGAGGAGAGCGTCCCCATGGAGCCTTTTCTTACTTTTTACAGGATTCTTTGGCCAAGGCAAATGGCCCTTTGAGCTACCGAGATTTGTTTAAGCGTACCGATGCTTTAGTGCGCAACAATACTCAAGTGCAAGCGCCCCAAATGGAGGCGACCCATAGCGAAGATTTAGAACAACTCTTTTTAGGCGGTGCGATCGCCCCAGCCCCGCCCTATTACACCGTAAGCTACCATCCCACCCACAGCTGGGTCATAGACGGCGGTGCCATCCACGGATTGCAGGTTCCGACAGATGCGGAAACAACGGAACTGGCCCTGTTTCCGTTCGATAGCACGCCCGAACAGTTGGAAGAGGTTTCAGGTGCGATCGCTCAAGTCAACGTCACCCAGGTTCTGCCCCAACTCAGCAAAATAGACGGCAGCGATCCCGCCCTAGCCAACCAAAGCAACACCTTTAAAGCGGTTGTTCTCAGCGTACCGCTCCCCTCTGTTTCCGTCTTTTTAGAAGGTGATGAAGCCGGGGTCTCCGCCGTGCGCCAAGCTATCACCACCGCGAGCCCCCAAGGTGGCCCCTCCCTGTATATCAAGGCCACTGACAACATTGAAGGTGCCAGCTATCGCCTGCTGGCAAAAGACAACACTTACAGCATCACGCCGCCTAGCGAAGAGCGAGTACTCGTTACGCCTGAGCAAGGGTACGCAACCGCCAGTGCTCAAAAAGTGATGAAAAACCTAGAGCACATAGCCCGGTGGAAAGCCATCGCCGAACTCGACAGCCCTGCCAACAGCCAAATTCAAGGGGCTATCAAGCTATCCATTTTTACTGGAGAGGGCGACAGTCACGAATCAGCCACCGAAATCACCGATCCCCAAATTCGATTAGAATACGCCCCCCCAAGTCCCGGCACACAGGACTGGACACCACCCAAGTTTCGCATTAAGCTGCACAACACCAGCAATCAAACCCTATACTGTGCGCTGTTTTACCTAACCGAAACCTTTAAGGTAAACAACATCAAACCCGATAGAGTGGGGGGCCTTGTCAAGCTACAGCCCGATGAAGATATTTGGTTCGCCGGGGGCAGGGCGTTACGAGGAGAGGTCGCTGAAGGGCTATGGAAGCAAGGCATCACTGAATGTCGTGATTTGTTGAAACTCATCGCCTGCCGAGAAGAGTTTGATCCCACATTGATGAATTTGGGTGGGTTGGGCACCCCCATCGTACGACCGACTACCCGTTCCGTGGGGCGAAATGGTGCACTCGCCAAACTCATGCAGCGGGTCAATACCCGCGACATTAGCTTTGCTGATGAAGAACCCAGTTTGGATGACTGGGTTGCCACCCAAATTGCCTTTACCTTCGTTCGCCCGCAACCCTCTACCCCCATCAATCGCTCAGCCCCCATTGATCTGGGCAGCCAGGTAAACATTGCACCGCACCCAGCTCTAACGGCCAAGGCGAGTCTCACCACCGTGGCCCAATCCACCCGTGATGTGCACGGGTTTGTCATGCCCACACTCTTCAAACAAGCGGAGCTAGACGACCATACCGAACCCTTCCAATTCACCCAAAGTCGCAGCAGCGATCCGGGCCTGAGCGCCTTGGAACTGCGTGATGTGGATAATGTTGAATCGGTCACCGCACAAACGCCTCTGATTATAGAATCAGCCATGCCCTTGGAAGAGGATGAATATGTGCTTCCCATCGCATATGACGGAGAATTTTATCTCCCGTTGGGATATGGCAAGTCTAATGAGTCTGGGAAAACACAGATTGTGCTTGAGCGACTAACCGACCCCGTGAGTGAGGGGAGTCGGAGTGTTCAAGGATCTATTCGAATTTTCTTTCAAAAGGTGATCACGAAAAAGCTGGGCGAACGGCTCAGCAAAAAGCTAGGCGTCAGCTTTGAGTATCCACTGCTTGCAGCAGCACAACTAGAGCATCCCTCCACAAAATCATCTGAGACCGACTCATCTGAAACAGACGACGCTGAACAGGATGTGAAAGTTGTTTATGTTCGAGAGGTAGAAACCGTCAAGGCGCAGGTCGCCCAAGCCAACAACATTGCCCTGTATATCCATGGCATTTTTGGCGATACCGAGTCGATGTTGCCCAGCATAGACACCGCTATTTTAGCCATTGAAGATGAGACGCGGCCCATTGGCCAACTCTATGATTTGGTCTTGGCCTTTGACTACGAGAATCTCAATACCACCATTGACCAAAACGGTCGCCTGCTCAAACAGCGACTTGAAGCCATCGGACTAGGTGCAAACCATGGAAAGACCTTGCACATTATTGCCCATTCCATGGGCGGCCTGGTGTCTCGTTGGTTTATTGAACAAGAAGGTGGCAACGAAGTTGTCAACCATTTAATTATGTTGGGTACGCCCAATGCAGGATCCCCTTGGCCCCAGGTACAAGCGGGGATTACGGCAGCGGTCTCTTTTGCCCTGAATGGACTCTCCATTGTGGCCGCGCCCCTCAAGCTTTTGCACGGCCTACTCCAGCGCATAGAAAAAATTGACCTATCGCTCGATCAAATGCAGCCAGGGTCGGACTTCTTGGATGAAATTGCCCAATCCAAAGATCCGGGTGTTCCCTACACGCTTGTGGTGGGAAATACCTCGCTCGTTAAAGTGGATAAAACCGCTAGCCTCAAAGAAAAAATTGTAAACAAGCTGTGGAAGGTCGCCGAGCTACCCTTCTTTAAGCAACCGAATGACATTGCCGTATTGGTGGAGAGTATTACCGCCATTCCAGCAGGGCGATTGCCTGCGCCTAAAGAACTACCGACCGCCTGCAACCACCTGGAGTATTTTATCCATCCGGCAGGGCTAACCTCTCTCTCTACAGCGGTCGTGGGCACCGGAATTACGGCATCAACATCTGGGATGAATGCACGGGCGACATCTGGCAAAGGTAGCGGCAGCGGAGAGAGTGCAGTAAAAGAAGCTGCCAAGGAGGAGCCCGAGGGTGAATCGGGCTTGCCTGCAGTAGGCCCCTTAGGTGAACGATCGCAGCCTGTTGTTGAATCGCAGCCTGCTGTTGAGAGGCCTGTTGTTGAGGGGGCAGAGCGAATGCCTAAAAAAACAGGCAGGCCATCACGTCATGTGATTGATCCGTGGATTTGGGGATTGGTTGCGATCGCCGTCGCTGGACTAGGCGTCTTCGTCTGGTCTGAATTTGTCGATCCGCCCTCAGCGCCATCCAACTTTGAAACGAATGTATAGGCAAAACTGTTTAAGTATGAAAAGGCTCAGAGAAAGGGGCTAAAAAAGAGAGAACTCGCATGGGCGCATTAGATTTTGATCGCAGTGTGGCAATCGTTATTGGAATTAACCAATACGGCCATGGGATCGCGCCCTTGCGAACGGCAGTAGCAGATGCACGTGCGATCGCCCACCGCCTAAAGGAAAAACATGACTACGAAGTCATCTCCCTACTCGACATCGACGCCCAGCTCGACGCGCTACAGCATCTCATCAAAACAGAATTACCCAAGCATATAACCGCTGATAGCCGACTCCTGTTTTACTTTGCAGGCCATGGGATCGCCCAGGACGGGGATAGTGGCGACGGCCCCAAAGGCTACCTTATTCCACAGGATGCTAAGCCAGGAAACACCCGTAGCTACCTCCCCATGGTGGAGCTACACGATGCACTTACTGACTTGCCCTGTCGGCACTTCCTTGCCATTTTTGACTGTTGTTTTGCCGGAGCCTTTCGCTGGTCGAGCACTCGCGATATTCTCCTAACCGAGCAAGTCATCCATCGGGAACGCTTCGACCGTTTCCGCCAAGATCCAGCTTGGCAAGTCATCACCTCCGCCTCCTACGATCAAAAGGCTATGGACGTGATGGAATTGCAAGACACCCGGGGTGTAGTCGGCCAACACTCCCCCTTTGCCGCTGCACTAATTCAGGCCTTAGAAGGTGCCGCTGATACCTCCCCGCCTGCTAAAGATGGAAAACCTGCGGGCGACGGGGTTCTTACCGCCACCGAGCTGTACATGTATCTACGGGATACTGTTGAACTCCTCACCGAAGATAAAGCACAACGACAAACTCCAGAAATATGTGCCCTAAAGAAACACAGAAAAGGTGAATTCATTTTCCTTACCCCTGAACATGAATTAAACTTACCCCCAGCCCCCGAACTCAATAAAGAGAATAATCCCTATCGGGGCTTAGAATCTTTTAACACAGATGATGCCGACTTATACTACGGTAGGCAAGCGCTTATTGGTGAGCTAACTCAGTTTGTAAAGGAGCATCCTCTCACTGTTGTTCTAGGGGCATCGGGCACTGGCAAGTCCAGTCTGGTCAAAGCAGGCCTCATTCCTGCACTCAAACAAGATACAGAACAGGTCTGGCAAATCCTTCCCGTTATGCGACCAGGGGAGTCTCCCCTAAAAGCCCTATCTAAAGCCATTTTGTCTTTGGAAACGGGCACTACTAAAATTCATCAAATTGAGGATCTTAGTGCAGAGCTATACGAAAGCCCAGAATCTTTGATTGGTCGGGTAATGGATTGGGAAAAGACACATCCTCAAAAGCAACTCTTACTCGTTATTGATCAATTTGAGGAAGTGATCACCCTTTGCCAACAGGAACAGGTACGACAACAGTTTTTAGTAGTGCCCGTTTCCAAAGACAAAATGGCTTTAGATAGGGCTTTTAGGGGAGACTCCCCTGGTC
>JBCDAG010000306.1:0-9122 GCA_039186165.1 Cyanobacteria bacterium P01_F01_bin.53 | reverse complement strand
TATCTGATTAGTAGATAACTCAAGGGCAGCTGTCAAAATCAATTTTCCTTTACTTTTCTGCCATTGGGGAACAGTACGGACTTCCCCAGGAGCAACAAGTGATTTTCCTCCTTGTATCTTGATCGAAAATGGTCCATATTCATCGATTGAGAAGAATTTTTCTCTTGGTCCAAGATTGGATAAGATTTCAGTGATTTGCTGGAGTTTCTCTTGATAGTCCGGATCTGTACTGGTAAGAACTTTTTTTGCTTTCCGAAATTTATAGCCAGCGTCTCTGATGATTTTACGAATATTCTGCTGAGATATCTTCAGGCCAAATTTGAGCATAACCTGCTGAATATGTTTCATTTCCCATCTAGTTCGATTAATTCCATGAGAAGATGGAGGAGAATGCAATATTTCAAATACTTTATCGATATATTGGGGATTTTCGCTCTTTTTAACCCCTTTTTGTGTGAAGTCCAATAGCTTTGTGACTCCACCGAGCATATATATCGATATATATCTTCTGATAGTTTTAGTCTCTGCAAATAAAAAATTTGCGATTGTACTATTGGGAATTAAGTTCAGATAGGCAATAATAGTTAGTGCACGATTTCGATATTGTCGTTTTGAACTATAAATAGTTTGATGTAAAATCTTGAGCTCTTTGGGTGTTATTTTCTCCGAAAGATTCTTTTCTAGTTCAGAATATTTGATTTTTCAATGTAACAACTCATTCATCCATAATCGATTCTCCAGATTTTTTTTGTCACTGTGTTTCAAGTGTGTTCGATATGCATTTACATCTTCTTCAGTAGACCATTGTTTATATCGGCGGCAGAAGTGTCCATAACTCATTTTCCATTTTCTTATACTTATTCCTTGTTGCCAAATAAGAGCCAATGTACTCTTCCCATCCGCCAAGCTTCGATGCACATGTTGGAAATCTATCTCTTCTAAGAATTTACGTTCTCTTTGTTGAGCTTTACCCAAAAAATCATGCAATTTTGGCTCACAAAGATTCTCGACTTCTCCGTAATTTAAACCTATTTTGTGTGCCCTTCCTAGGTAATCTTGCACAGTTGAACGAGCTACATTGCATTCACGAGCTATTCTGCTCTGACTGTAACCTAGCTCCTGCAATCGAATGAGAGCTCTAATCTTCTTTGCAGATAATAGTTTTCCTTGCTGCTTTGACTCCATTGTGTCTTGGGTTTTCCGGTACATCCTATTTCATAAGAAACGACATCCTGCCCAAATGGGAACTGCTGACGACCGTTACTTCGTTCAGACCATTAAAAAATCACGCAGATAGAGTTCATAACTGGTCATCTTCTTGAGGCCATACCCGCCCGCTTCGCTCAGTATCCATGCGAAAGTCAGTATACTTGCGATTAAACATCTCTCGTCCAAGCCGCTCAGCAACCATCAGCGGACTACCCGGATCACGCACTACCTCACCACGGCTATTCCCCACACCCCGCACCACACCGACAAACTCGGAATGGGTATACCGGCAATATTCCTGAAGCTGATGAACAATCCCTAGCGATGCCCCAGGATAGGTTTCCTCAGAAGCAAGCACCAATCCGATGCGCTTACGCGTCATCTGCGCCATAACTTGCGCCGAGTCAGGATACGAAGCCGCATAGTAGCAAAATGTCCGATCGAAAAACGATTTTGTCTGGGCAGATAACCCATACCAATAAACGGGCGAACAAAAAACGACGCCATTCGCTGGCAAAAAGTCGTCAAAAAATAATTCACGAAAGTTATCTTCCATAGCACATTCACCGCTAGGAAGACGGCACTGACGACAATCCCGTAGAAAACTTGAAATGTAGTCGTCGATAAAGCGTAGCGATACTTGTATTTCAGAGTCTTCGGCCCCTTGCTGAACAGCATTAGCAAGCGTAGCCGAGTTGCCAGTGCGACGAGGACTGCCAACAAGAATAAGTAGCTTTTTTGAATGACTCATTCCAAAACGACCGGGTAAACAAAGACAGTGTAAACATAAACTAGATAAACAAAGACAATGTTGAACCGGTCTGGCCAGCGCTTAGAGCTATATCTAGAGCAATGACCTAGAGCCATGATTAGCGTCAAAAGAATTTTAGATAGCGTTGGATTTCCCAATCGGATACATGGCAGTGGTATTCCTCCCATTCTTGGGTTTTGAAGTCAATGTAGGTTTGGTACATCAGTGGCCCCATGACTTTTTCGCTGAGCGGATCGGCCGCAAAAGCTGCGATCGCATCTCCCAGTGTCTTCGGCAACGTTTCAATCCCCATCTCCCTTAACTCAGCCAAAGAATACTCATACATGTTCTCCGTGTGCGGCTTACCAGGATCTAGCCCTTCTCGAATCCCCTCTAACCCAGCCGCCAAAATCATCGCTGCCCCCAAATACAGATTGGTCGAAATATCGGCGGCCCTGCACTCTACCCGCCCGCCCCCGAGCGGAATTCGCAACATGTTAGTGCGGTTGTTGTTGCCATAGCACACATACACAGGTGCCCAGGTAAAGCCAGACATACTCCCCTTTCGCACCAGCCGCTTGTAGCTATTCACCGTGGGACAGGTAACCGACACAATCGCCTTGGCATGTTTCAATACACCCGCAATAAACTGATAGCCCAGCTTGGAGAGCCCACACGGATCGTCAGCGTCCTCAAACAAATTCTCCCCTGTTTCAATATCTGCCAGAGACATGTTGTAATGAGCACCACTGCCCGTTTGGTTCGCAAAGGGCTTGGGCATAAAGCTGGCAAAATACCCTTCTTCCCTCGCCAACTCTTTCACCATAAAGCGAAAGAACGTGAGCCGGTCCGCCATAGTCAACGCATCACAATAGGTAAAATCCGTCTCGAATTGGCCTTGGGCATCCTCATGGTCAAAAGAATACACATCCCAACCCAGCCCATTCATGTCACTGACGATACGGTCGAGAATTTTGTAGTTGTCGAGAACGGTGGGTAGGGCGTAGGCAGCCTTGGGGAGGGTGTCGCGATCGCTCACCGGCCCAAAGCCACCGCCAAACAGATCCTTCTCATCGTCCTTAAAAATAAAAAACTCTGTCTCAATCCCTAAATTGAACCGATAGCCCATCTCCTCTGCTTGCTTTAGGGTGTTTTTAAGAATCGTGCGGCAGCAAGCTTCAAAGGGCTCACCCACTAAGTGCAAATCGCTCGCGAACCACACAACTTCTGAATTCCAGGGCAGCACAGTAGCACTTTTCGGGTCGGGCAATGTACCGACTTCATCATCGTTAATCTGTTGGGGCACACCATCCAAGGCCGCACCGGTAAATAGCTCCGAACCCTGCATCATTCGATCAAAATGATCCATCGGCACCACTTTGCCCTTACACATGCCATGAATATCAACAAAGCTAGCCATGGCATATTTCACACCTTGCTCCTGAAGTGTTTTTTGCAAGGACTGAAGTTCTGCGGAAAGGGGCTGAGTGTTGGGATAGGCCATATAGAGTTAAGAAGACTATGTTACGAAGACTGTGTTGCGAAGACTGTTCAAAGTGGCAAGAAAACATGTCAGATTAAGGCTGTCCTAGCGGCTTTCTGAGGAAATAAGCTGAGCCAATGGTCAGCCACACGCTGAGCGAATTGGGCTGAGCGCTCTCCATACGCTTGCACCTGCGCCTTGATCTGTGAGTCGAGGTGTGGATAATTCTCTTCAATCCAATCATTTTTCATACTGAGCCAGCTCATCACAATCTCAGGCGTCACTTCAAAGTGAAACTGAAACCCATAGATGTTTTCACCAATTCGATAGGCCTGATGCTTACACACATCATTCGTCATAAGCAGCGTTGCCTCAGCCGGTAGGTCAAAGGTGTCAAAGTGCCACTGCATCAGAAACAGCTCATCGGGAATATTTTGTACCCAGGGTTCTACGGGTGCATCATCAACCGCACGCACCGCACAAAATCCTAGCTCTGGCACCCGGTGAGGATAAACCTGAGTACCAAAGGCCCGGGCAATGAGCTGAGCGCCCAAGCAAATGCCAGTAATGGGCTTGTTCTCTTGAGAAAATTTCTGAATGAGGTCAACCGTTTGGCGCAGGTGAGGAAATTTGTCGTCTTCATAGGCATTCATCGGTCCGCCTAAAACGACCAATCCATCATAATCACCTGCCGGAGGCATGGGCTGCTGCTCTGTTAACCAGATAGAAAGCGTTGCACCCTGCCGAATCAGATAGTCTCCAAACACACCCGCCGGATCTAAGGCACTGCTCTGAATTACTAAAATATTCATCAGAAGTTATTCTTTTCTAAGGGAGAGTCTTCATGCAAAAGATAAAATGCGTTTTCTCACGGATGAGGTCAAGACATCTTGTCATAATAAGTTGCCTGACTGAGAAAAACTGTTCTTTAGCTCACGAAGTCATGGATCAAAATGTGCTTTAAAGAGGCGTCCCTCTATGATGACTATGATTCAGAGGAAAATTAAAAAAGTAAAACAGGGGCTTAAGTAATGAAGTGATAACAAACCCGCATTCCGTAACAGGCATTACAAAAGCTTCTGAATGAGACTGTTTTACTAGAGCAGAAATTGCAAAGTATTGAAGCAACGATTTTTTTTGAGGGCGAAGTCGCGATGGTAGGAACGCTCGTTCAAACGCAAGGCCTACAGGACAAGGCTAAAGCGCTCGGTATTAAATTCTTTTTGGTTTCCTACACTGACCTACTCGGTGGCACGAGGGCCAAGCTTGTGCCTGCTGCCAAAATTGCCTCCGTCGAAAAAGATGGTGCTTTCTTTAGCTCATTTGCCTCTAACCTTGGCCTTGGCCCAGATGCCGCTGAAATCGCCGCCATTCCAGACCCGGCTTCACTCATTCAGCTACCGTGGGAACCTACCGTTGGCTGGGTTGCAAGCAACGTGTACTTTGAAGGCAAACCATTTCCTGCCGCCCCCAGAATGATTTTGGGCAGAGCAATGGAACAATGCGAGTCCATGGGCTACACCTACAAAGCAGGTGTCGAGGCAGAATTCTTTTTGCTGAAGAAAACAGAAACAGGTTACGCAGTCGCAGATGAAAAAGACACCGCCGAGCGCCCCTGCTATGACCAGCTAAATCTCATGCGGCAGTTCGATTTGATTTCCACCATTGTGGGCTACATGGAGGACTTAGGTTGGGAGCCCTACCAGTGTGACCATGAAGATGCCAATGGTCAGTTTGAGCTGAACTGGAGCTACAGCGATGCGATAACGACGTGTGATCGCCACGTATTCTTCAAATACATGGTCAAAACCCTGGCTGAAAAGCAGGGCCTCATCGCCACCTTTATGCCCAAGCCTTTTAGCACCACCACCGGCAGTGGCGGGCATGTTCACAGCAGCCTATGGCAGGGCAACACCAACAGCTTTGCCCAAGATGCCGATGAAGGCGGGCTATCGCCTGTGGGCTATAACTTCCTCGGGGGAGTGCTCGCCCATGCCAAGGGGCTCACCGCCCTGTTTGCCCCCACAGTAAATTCCTACCGTCGCCTCGGGGCAACGGCAACCACGTCCGGTAGCACCTGGACACCGCGCTACATTTCCTATGGCGGTAACAATCGCTCTCACATGCTGCGCATTCCAGAAGCAGGCCGGTTTGAATGTCGTTTGATCGATGGTTCGGCAAATATGTACTTAGCCCTAGCAGGGCTCTTAGCAGCGGGCTTAGAGGGCATTGAAAAACAACTCTCGCCGGGCGATCGCATTGATGAAAATCTCTTTGCGCGGGGGGCAGAATTTCCCAATCTAGAGACCCTGCCCACCAGCCTATCTGAGGCACTCTCCACCCTGAAGCAAGACCCGCTTTTAATGGAGACCCTGGGTGAACTAGGAGCAAAAACCTTCTTTGAATTTAAGTGGAAAGAATGGCGTGAGTTCTGCGCTCAAGTGACTGATTGGGAGATAGCGCAGTACATCAATATTTAGTTCCTAATATTTAGTCCCTGATCGCTGCTATTTATCCTTACCAAGGCTCTTTTAAAGCATGTCTCCTCAGGTCGCGACATACCATTTCCCCACGAACATTCGTTTCGGACCGGGCGTGCGCAGCGAACTGGCTGCAACACTTAAGGCCTTAGAAATCCATCGCCCGTTGATGGTCACCGATCGTGATATCGCCCAGCTACCCTGGTTTGGGGAAATAGAAGCCTCTCTAGCAGGCGTTAAATCGGGCACGTTTAGCGGTGTATGGGGTAACCCGGTAGTCTCCCAGGTCATCGCCGGGTTGGCAGCTTATCCAGCCTATGATGCCGATGGCATTGTGGCTGTGGGTGGCGGTGCGCCAATGGATGTGGCCAAGGCGATCGCACTGATGGCCCATCATCCTGGTCACCTTTTTGACTACGAAGACGGTGCCAACATCCGCCCGATTGATCAACCCATTCCGCCCATTGTTGCCATCCCCACCACCGCAGGCACGGGCAGTGAAGTGGGTCGCAGCGCCGTCATTTCAGACGATGACACCCACGCTAAAAAGATCGTTTTTGATCCACAACTGTTGCCCAAAGTCGTCCTCGCCGATCCAGAACTCTTACTGGGGTTGCCCGCGAAAATAACGGCTGCAACCGGCATGGACGCGCTCACCCACTTAATAGAAGCTTTCCTCGCCAAAGGTGAGCATCCATTATGCGACGGTATTGCCTTAGAGGGGCTGCATCTGGTGTCGCAACATCTCAAAAACAGTGTGTTGTTCGCACAGCAGTTAGCCGCAGGTGAGGTCGTTGATAAGGCTGCGCATTTGCAGGCGCGTGCAGGTATGTTGAATGCCTCTATGATGGGCGCGATCGCCTTCCAAAAGGGCTTGGGAGTTACCCATTCCTGCGCCCATGCCCTCTCGACGGTATGCAATACCCACCATGGCCTGGCTAACGGCGTCATGCTACCCGCTGCCATGCGATTCAACTTGGATGCTGCACCTGAAAAGTTTTTACGAATGGCCCGAGTGGTTAAGCCCTCTGCACATAACGAAGAGGCGCTGATCGACTGGATTATTGAACTGTCTCAGGCGATTGGCATGCCTCCGTCCTTGCATGCCCTAGGCGTATCGGGAGAACGGGTAGAACAGCTTGTGGATGTGGCGATCGCGGATGCCTGTCACCCATTCAACCCCAAGCCTGTCACCGCAGCAGACTTCCACTCAATTTATCAGGATGCTTTGGCAGCGTAAGAGAAAAAAGGCTCTGGAAATGGGCTCTGAAAATAGACTCTGAAAATAGACTCCATGGTTGATTATATTTCTGTGATTAATCCTGCCACTGAGGAATTGATCAAAAACATTCCGGTAGATGATAGTACAGCAGTCGCTAAAAAAGTGGCCCGTGCTCGACGTGCCCAGCCTGGGTGGGCCGCGCGATCGCTGCTTGAAAGGATTAAATCGATAGAAAGGTTTAGGGATTTGCTCGTGCAGCGAGCCCCTTCCCTAGCTGCGATAATGACTTCGGAAACGGGAAAGCCTATCTCCCAAGCCAACAACGAAATTTTAGCCACGCCACAGCGGATTGATTTTTTCATTGAGCAGATTGCACAGGTCATTGCCCCTCAGCCCATCTATCAAGAACCCTGGCAGGCGCTGCCAGGGACCGGGCAGTTGGAAGAGATTATTTCCGCCGATCCACTGGGTGTGATTGCAAATATTTCAGCCTGGAACTATCCCTACTTTGTCGGGATGAATGTGTTTGTACCGGCGCTGCTAACGGGCAATGCCGTACTGTACAAGCCTTCAGAAATTGCGACAATGACGGGTCAGGCGATCGCCAGCCTGCTTCACGAAGCGGGTGTGCCCGACGATGTCTTTATTCCCGTGATCGGTGCGGGACTCACCGGCGCTGCATTGCTAGAGCAGCCCATTGATGGGGTGTTTTTTACAGGGTCTTACAAAACAGGGCAGAAAATTGCGATCGCCGCTGCGCCCAAGCTCATAAAAGTACAGCTAGAGCTAGGTGGGAAAGACCCTGCCTACGTTTGTGATGACGTTGAGATTTCCACAGCAGCAGCTAGCCTGGCTGACGGTGCATTTTATAACAATGGCCAAAGCTGTTGTGCCGTAGAGAGAATTTATGTCCACACCAATATTTATGAATCATTTTTAGACTCATTTCTGGAAACTGTTCAAACGTTTAAGCTGGGTGACCCAACACATCCAGAGACTTACCTAGGGCCGTTGAGTCGTAAGCCCCAGATCGATATCCTTGCACAGCAAGTCGCCGATGCCCTTGAAAAAGGTGCAAAAATTCACTGCGGCGGCCAGTCCGTTGGCCAGTCTGTTGGCAACACGATTAGCCAGACAGGATTTTACTTTTCACCCACGGTGCTCAGTGAGGTAACCCATGACATGACAATCATGAAAGAAGAGTCATTTGGGCCAGTGATTGGGATTCAGAGAGTGAAAGATGATGATGAAGCGATCACACTCATGAACGATACGGACTATGGCCTGACAGCAGCCGTGTATTCTTCAAATCGTCAGCGGGCGATAAAGATTTTAGAACAAGTGGACAGTGGCAGCGCGTATTGGAATTGTTGTGATCGCGTGAGTCCCCGCCTGCCATGGACAGGACGGGGACATTCAGGCCTGGGTACAACACTCTCTAGGGAGGGTATCAGCACGTTTTTAAGACCACGCGGCTGGCACTTAAGAACAGGCACCTAACGCCAGAGAGCCTGGTCACAGAAAGTCCAGTACCATACACCCTAATCCCATAAAAACTTATACGGTTACAGAGAGCTTATTTTTCCAAGCTTGGAGCTTTACTCGGAGTGCCGCTTGGTCTAACTCATTCGAGATTGCGACCGCTGGCACCAAGCGCTTGTGACGATGTGTTTCCAAATAACTCAGATTGTTTTCTGCCATCTGCAAAATTTCTCGGTATTCAGCATCTAGCTCGCTACGGTAAGCTTCAATGTAGGCAAATGCCGCATTAATCTGTGCTTTTGAGAGTTTAAGCTTCTCACGAATTTTAATAGGAGGATACTGAGCCTGCAGATAATCAAGGACGTCATACAGTGTCGTTTTTGTCCCTGAAATGGTTAAACCTCTTTCCGTTCGAACAATATTGGGTTGACTATCAGATGGTTGCTGAACTGATGTTTGCATCAATCAAAGCTCCTTAATCTTGACGTTTCCATT
>JBCDAG010000305.1:0-9124 GCA_039186165.1 Cyanobacteria bacterium P01_F01_bin.53 | reverse complement strand
TTTTGAGAAAGTTGGGATGACGGTAGAAAATGTTCATGGGTCTGTAGCCGATTTATATTGCCGAGAGCAGGTCGTTTCCTGTTCTTGACACCAAGTTATTGCAACAGGTGTCCTCGTTCCGTCCACATACCGTCCGGAATCGGGAAGAAATCGGGAAATTTTTGACGCTTGGTAAGGCGATGAAATGAATTCGCTCTTACAAAAGCTCAGATATCAGGCTATCAACGCCGATGTACCTCAGGCCATCAGCGCCGATGTCTGGGGCTCTGTAAGCCCTTGTACATTATATTAATATTCATCCCTTTAGAGGACGAGGCGCACGCAGTCTCAAGTGCGGCTGAGCAGCGGTGATATCGCGAATAGAAACGGTTTCGTCAATACTACCGCTGGCCAAATATTAGCTATTCGATGAAAAGTCGAGGATGATTCTTTGTCAGGACTCAGTAGCCAAAACAGAGGGATTACTTTCTGCTGGTAGTCTGGGAGCCGCCCGTTTACTGTGCCTCGCATCTTGCTCTTGCATTGCCCTCATTGTTCCGTGTTTCACATCTGTTAGAAGTTGGAGATTAGAAGTTGGAGATTACACGTTTGAGATATGGGTCGTTGGCACCTTGAGCTGAACCATGCACTGCACTAACTTTGCCTCGTAGTCTGCATTTGACTCACTTTCCTCAGGTGGAAGGCGTAAATTCTTGCAAAGCGTTGGAATATTTTCACCTGAGTCTAGGGTCACCAACAAAGATTCAGAGACACACATATCCAGGCCTGCCTTGGCATAGAGCGTATCAATCTCTTCATGCGTTAATGAGTACACAATGCCATGGGCTTGAGATGTTTCATCTCTCAACAAAGTTGCCATATTACCGATACGCAGCCTATAGCCTGCTGCAAAGCCGATACGAGGCGCTCTGGGTGCTACAGCCTTTGAAGCCAGAATATCTGGATCCATATACAAACCATAGAAAAACACATTATGCAATCTGGATTTTGTATTGTTCATCGAATGTCCTCCTGATACACAATTATCTTCATTTTGCTTGGTTGAATGGGGGTTATTCCTCTTCTGCTTCAACGATCGCTTCAGCGTCCACTTCTACCAGAAAGTGCTCTTCTGCTAGGGCCTGCACACCAATCAAAGACATCGCTGGTAGAGAACCTATCTCGAAATATTGCCTGAGCACTTCACCAATGAGCTCTGCCTGTTCAGGCTGATACTGCACAACATAAATCGTCATTTTGACAATATCTGACATCGTCGCGCTAGCACTTTTTAGGGCTGTTTTTAGATTCCTAAAGGCTTGCTCTAGCTGGGCCTGGAAGCTGCCATTACCCACTAGCTTTTTCTCGGCATCTACGCCTACTTGCCCAGCCAAATACATCATTCTTAGCCCATATTTTTCAATGATGACGACTTGAGAAAAGTAAGTGTGCCAATCGGGTAGTGTGACTGGGGAAAGGTACGCTTTTTTCACGGTGCTTTGCCTCATATGAATCATTAGAATGCTTTCACAGCCTCTATTGCTTTGTGATGCACGGATAACCCAGGTTCGCTTAGCTCAGTCAACAGTTTGCTAATGAGTTTGCTAGTGATAGTCTGCGGATCTTGGCCTTTTTTCGCAGCGGTGGTCATAGTGCCTTTACATTAATATCAGGACGTGCTTAATGCCATAGATTGAGTGAAATGCTCCGAATGAAACCGAACCCTAAACACCAACATCAAAAATATCGCCAATTGCTCATTGTTTTATTGGCTACTTTTGTGATTTCGCCATTTTTTCAGACGGGGCTCGGTAATATTCTCCCAGTGTTGCTGTTGCTATACACCATCATTGTCATTATCAAGGGCTTTGGCCTGCCGAGAGGGTGGGTCGTCGTTTATGGTGCGATCGCGCTCATCGCTTCTGGGCTTCAAATCTTTTCAGAATTGAGCCTGGCAGCTTCCTATAACCAATCCTTTTCTATCCTGTCTCAGGCTATTTTCGTGATTTACTTGGGGAGTGCGGCCTATTGGATTGGCCAAGACATTTGGAGAACACCTGACACTACAGCAGATACGGTGCGGGGTGGCATTAGCGTATATCTGCTCCTGGGGTTTGTGTGGGCTCTGTTGTATGGCATTGTGTCAACGTTAGAACCCGATGCATTTTCACCCCCTTTGTTTGAGTTTGGGGAAGACTCTTACCTCAAAGCGTTGCACTTTAGTTTTACAACACTAACAACCTTAGGTTATGGGGATATCGTACCCGTGAGCGATGTTGCCTTGGTACTGACTAATTTAGAGGCGATTATTGGTCAAATGTATGTCACCATTTTTATTGCCACCTTGGTAGGTGGGTATCTTTCAGGTCGCTCCCATAAGCGGTTTTAAGCCTTTTTAGGCAATGGCACCTGATAAAGCTGTGCTCGTTACTCACATGCTCTTTTAAACAACAGTTTGAGCGCAAATACTAATCACTTTTGTTGGTGAATTTTCTTGTCTAAAATGCAACATTTTTAAGTTGTTTGACACAAAACTTACATGTGACTGTTCGCGATCGCCTGTTTTCGTTAAATGTTACGAGCCCCATATATAACGGTGAGTGAAGGTATCCTCGCAGTGTAAGGCTACGCCTGCCTACACCGCGAGTCACTTGGACCGTTGTTGTAGAACGTGGCTACCTATCTTTTGGGATTCAAGCCAAGTGACCAACGTTATAAATGCCTGCGTCATATGTAAAAAATGCATCTAAGATTATGCAATGGGGTAAATCGTATCGGGTCAACACCCAATAGATACTGTTAAACATTTTGCCAACCGTTTGCTAACAGTGTGCCGAATTCATGCCTACCGAAAGTTTCAGCTCCCAACCGCCGCCTAAGCCAGCCGATGGTCCCGATTCAGTGGCCAGCATCAATACGGAAGAGTCGATTGAGGCTCCAACCTCGGCTGAGAATCCGCCTTCATGGGAATCATCTAGGGCCAAGCGTCGGTCTACGTTTCCGCGCTGGCGCAAACCGAATAAGCCGCTCTGGCCAGCGGTTGCACTGGCGATGTTCGTGGTGGCGAGTTTTGTCGGTTTGAAAGCCTATAAATCCCTTACCACGGTCCCACCCGAAGACGGGGCTGAAACAACCACTGATCCTGCTCGACTGCCGGTTAGGGTGGTTGTCGCAAAAACTGACTTGGTTCAGCAGTGGGTATTTGATGAAGGGGCTGTTTGGCCAGTCCGGCGACGGGTGCTGAACTTTCAGGCCAGTGGCGACATTACCTATGTGGCGAAAGTCAATGGTGTGGAACTGAGGGAGGGCGATTTTGTCTCGCGGGGTGAGCTATTGGCTAGCATTGACGCGCGTAGACAACTCTCTGGCATTGAAACAGCAGAGTCTGATATGCAGGTATCTCAAACGCAACGGAACCAATCAGAGGCTAGCCTGCGACAGGCCGAAGCGAGTGTTCAACGGGCCAAATCTGACCTGAGCCTTGCTGAGACTGAGCTGAGTCGTTACGCGGATTTATTTGAACAGGGGGCGATTTCTGAGAGTGATCGCGACGCCTACATTAACCGAGTAGATCAAGCGGCGGCGGCTCTGATGACGGCGCAGCAGGATGTGCAAGTGGCCCAGGAGGGCATCCGGTCCGCCGAGGCTTCTGTGGATGCCTCCCGTGCCCGCCTAAACGAGACAAACATTGAGCTAGAAGATACTCAGCTAATTTCTCCGATTGACGGGGTGGTGGCCTACATCAATATCCGAGAGGGTGAATACTGGAGTACCCAATACATCAACACCAGCAGTTCACAAGACCTCATTGAGACAGCGCCTATTGTTGTTGTCGATCCGCGATCTTTTGAGGTGGAGTTGGAGCTTCAGGCCGAAGAAGCCAGCGGTATTCGCCCTGGGCAACGGGCCTACGTTGTTTTAGAAGAAGAGATTAGTGCCGCGCAGGCTGCTGGCACTACGGCTCAGGGCCTGATTGACATTGCCCAACGACGCGGCAGTGGGGGAGAGGTCTTTGCCGTGAGCCCTTCCCAAACACCAGGGAGTCGGGGCACGGAAATCACCATCCGAGGATTAGAACAGGTGCGGAATCTCAAGGTGGGGGGGCGAGTATATGTTTGGATTGAAGTGTCTCGCCGGAACGATGCCGTTGTATTGCCGTTAGGGGCACTGCTTTCAAGAGAACAACAGTCCTATGCTTTTGTAGTCAATGAAACCGATGGCACTGTTAGCAAGCGTCTGGTCAGTCCAGGGATTGAAGGATTGTCAGGCGTCGCCATTCGCTCGGGTATTCAGCCAGGTGAGAAGGTGGTGGTGGAAGGGCAAAACCGCCTAGTAGATGGCACCCCTGTCGAGATTGTTAACCGAGAATCAGGCCTATGAAAACTGACGCTCGGCCAACGGCCACACACTTGCCAGAATCAGGCACCCATCCGCCCGCAGCTAAACCCTCTGCCTGGATGGAATTCTTTTTCACCCGCCAAATTTTTGCCATTCTCCTATGCTTCATGCTGCTCATGGGCGGGTTAATGGGGTATTTCTCCATGGTCAAGGAGGGTGATCCAGAGATTAATATTGCCCGTGCCATGATCACCACGAGTTGGGGCGGCACTGACGCGGAGACTATTGAAAATCAGGTCACCGATAAACTTGAAGAAGAGATCAAAAGTCTCCAAGGGCTTGATGACTTTACCAGTGCCACGTTTAATTCATTTTCAATCATTAATGTGGCCTTTAAGGCGGAGGCCCCCGTTGCCGAATCGATTCAAGAACTCCGAGGCAAAGTAGACGATGCGGAATCGGAGCTACCGGCAGAATCGAGTGGGCGCGAAAAGCCTGCCTTTGAGCAGCTATCCCAGCAAGATTCGCCGGTGCTAACCCTGGCTTTAAGCGGAGAAGGCTTAGATATTAATTTGCTCAGTCAGGCCGCAGAAGATTTGCAGGAACGGTTAGAGTCGGTCAAAAACGTGCGAGAGGTAAACTTGGGCGGGCAGCGCGATGAAGTTGTCCATGTGCAAATGCTACCTAGCCGGTTAACCACGTTGGGGATTTCAGCCACGCAGGTGCGAAATGCTATCCAAGGGGGCAATATTGATACCTCTTGGGATTTGGTTCGGGATGATGAAATTGGAGCCCAGGTAAGGTTATATGGCCGTTTTCGCCGTTTAGAAGATTTAAAGAACCTGCCCGTCACCCGCTTGGACAACAGTCGTGTGGTGTTGTTATCGGAAGTAGCCGATATTTACAAAGGTTTAGAGAAAGAAACCCAACGGGCCTTTTTAAGCTGGCAAGGCAGTGAGTTTAGCCCCACTATTAACCTGGAGGTGGTAAAAGTTGCCGGTAGCGACACGATTCAAGTGATTGATGATGTCTTGGCCGATATGGAATTGGTGCGTCAAGACCCCAACATTTGGCCCTTTGGCATGGACTATCGTGTGCTGAACAATGATGCCAATCAGATTCGTGGCGATTTGATGAACTTGGGGAGCAATGTCCTACAGGCCTCCCTGCTGGTGTTTGTCATTTTATTTATGGCGCTAACTTGGCGAGAAGCTTTGATTGCCGGGTTAGCCATTCCCATGACATTTGCTGGGGTGTTGTTTGTTTTATGGATGTTGGGCTACACCCTCAATACCATGGTGACGGTGGGTATGATCCTGGCCTTGGGATTGTTGGTGGATGTGTTTATCCTGATGTTGGAAGGGTTGCATGAGGGGATTTTTGTCCAGGGCTTGGGCTTTTCCCAGGCGGCGATAAAAACGGTGCAAACCTATGCCTCTCCAGCCTTTACCGGGCAGCTCACCACGATTTTGGCGATGGCCCCGCTCATGGCGATTTCTGGCACCTTGGGGAAGTTTATCCGTTTGATTCCCATTAGTGCGATTACTTGCCTGGTGATGAGCTACGTGCTGGCCTTGCTAGCGGTCATCCCATTGTCTAAATATTTGCTGGGCAATCAGAGCGGCGGTAAGGCGTCTAAAACCTATGTTGACCGATTAACA
The DNA here is from genome assembly GCA_039186165.1 of Cyanobacteria bacterium P01_F01_bin.53. Classification (GTDB taxonomy): domain Bacteria; phylum Cyanobacteriota; class Cyanobacteriia; order Phormidesmidales; family Phormidesmidaceae; genus Phormidesmis. Next base: position 3,146 of record JBCDAG010000305.1, on the reverse strand, counting down.
GAAACCGTTTCTGAATGGTTTTCGGCGTGGAGTTTGCGGATTACCATTCCTAATCGCCATGTCGCCCGCCTATGGACTGCTGGGGCGATCGCACTGTTTGTGTGTGCGGTTATTTTGTTTAGCCAACTGCCCAGCTCCCTGTTCGCAGTTAGCGATGACAACAAATTAAGTCTCAATGTAGAATTGCCCCCCGCTGCCACATTGGAAACGTCTCAAAAGGTTGCCGATCTTATGGGTGAAGTGGTTCGCAACTACAGTGACCCCAATGGTGAGCCGGTGTTTGAGAGTGTTGTGAAGCTGGTTGGGCAGCGCAGTAATTTGGTGGCCTCCAGTGAAATAAAACCGGGTAACGCCGATTATTTTGTTGGGTTGTCAGCGGTATTTGTGGATCGCAATCAGAGGGGTCGGGACTCGTTTGAGTACGTGCGAGATCTCCAGGCAACCTTAAACCAAGACATTGTTCGCAACTACCCAGGCGCGGTTTTGAGTGCGGCCTATCCCCTGGCTGGTGGCGGTGCTGACCCCATTCAGGTGGAAATTTTTGGTGAAGACTTACAAACTCTAAGAGAAATTTCTAGCCAAGTACAACAGTCTTTGCGAGAGATTCCAGGGACGACGGATGTGCGAGATGATTTGGGTAATTTGCGAGAAGATTACAAGCTAGTACCTAAGCGAGAGGCGCTAGATTTTTACGGTATCGATCAAGATGACTTGGGCGTGCAGGGCCGCTACATGATGACCGATAGCGACGTGGGTGACTTTTCACTGGGGGGTGGCCAAGAAGATCTTGAAATTCGGCTAGGTACTCGCTGGCCCTCGCAGCAAGGCAAGATTGGAGGCCCTTCCCGCCTCGATGAATTTGCCACGATGCGGTTTATTACCCCTGCCGGTGAAGCACTCCCGGCAGCGGCGCTACTAGAGCCTGTGCAGGGCGCCGTGCCGCTTTCAATTACCCATCGGAATACCCAGCGCAGTGTTACCGTACTTGCGAAGGTTATTCCGGGAGAGAATTATTATGACACCGAAATATTGGCTGAGCTAACGCCGCGGCTCGCCGCCATGCAATACGACCCAAACGCGAGCGATGGCGATAATGCTGAACGGTGGCCACAGGGATACACCTACCGCTTCGGCGGCGATGCTGACACCAGTAGTGAAACATTTGGCTCCGCAGGTCAAATGCTGGTGGTGGCAATCTTTTTAGTCTTTGCAGTGCTGGTGTTGCAGTTTGGCTCCTATACTCAGCCGATCATTATTATTCTCACGATTCCCTTTGCCCTGATTGGCACGTTGCTGGGCTTCTTTGCGCTGGGATTGTCGTTCTCTTTCCCCGCCATGATTGGGGTGATCGCGCTGGTGGGTATTGTGGTGAATGACGCCATTGTGATGGTAGAAACCATGAACGAACGGCGAAAACAGGGTATGGACGTGCGCCATGCGGCGGCGGCAGGGGCGAGCGATCGCCTCAGACCCATTTTGACAACTTCGATTACCACCATCATTGGCCTAGTGCCTTTGGCACTGAGTGATGCGCAGTGGTTCCCGCTGTGTATGGCAATTATCTTCGGATTGTTGTCAGCAACTTTGATTGCGCTGTTAGTGGTGCCAGGGCTGTACTTGCAACTCACACCTAATCGGTCAAAAAGTGCTGATTATGAGCTACCGCCACCTCCAGAGACGGGGCCGCTAGGGACGAGCCTATAAGGAAGAGCTCACGGACACAAAAGCTCTGCTTCTAACTCAACTGCCCCAATTTATGATGCAGATGCAGGCTTTTTATAAGAGGCTGTAGCTTTTACCTTCTCCACTTTCTTGACGGATGACTGCTCAGTAGCAACGGTCGGCTCGTTGGTGAACCCAGCCTGTGAGCCTAGGGCAAATGCAACGAGCCAACCAACAATGACGAGCGCTAGAACAATAGCCATTTTTTAAGATTCCTTATGTCGATACGAATGGGTGAGTAGGCCGCGATGCCATCCTGCTTTTGAGAGAGTGCGCACACCGGATGAGCTAAGTAGGTTGTGCATCAGAGCCGATATTAATCAATGTAACGATGCTGAACGCAAAAGTCAATCAAAAAGTCAATGAGTATAAATGCTTTTTGGAATGATTTCTATAGATAAAAAATATCCATTGATTTAAGTAAATGATTTGTAGGTGTCAGATTTTAGGTCTGACCGAATCGGCGGCGCGTAGATATGCGTCGTCTTGGTAAGCGTTCCTTAGCGCCGCAAAGTAACGCGAGGTTGTCGAAAATCCTTAACAAAAGTGGAGCAGGATTCCCAAATCATCTTGAGCCGTGGAAGCAGTTCAACGATGTTGAGGTAGAAACAAGGTCTATAAGGCCCTGAACGATGCGGGTTACAACGTGCTGACCTATATGGCATGCTCAATCACGGTGCGAGTGTTGCGGCAAACGGTGGCATAGCAGCAGTAGGTCTTTACGAATGGCGCGACGTTGTCGGTGCCATGCTTCATGTGCAAGGCCACGATAATTTGAAAAACATGTCTGTTGGTCTGTTTAATCTGTGCGCTGGCGGGAATGCCGCTATGGTCGCTATGACAAAGCGTCCGGAGCTTTTTGAAGCTGTGAAAGCTTTCGTTTGCCCGCAGCCCTTCTCCATGAACGTCGCCATGAAAGAGCTTGCGGGATTACAAGGTATTGGTGCGTTTATGGATGAGCTCGATCAGGAACTCGTCAAACTTGGCGGGTTCAAAACAGCTGAAATGTCGCCGCACCACTATGCAGCTAATGTCAAAGTGCCCGCGTTCATCATTCAGGTGCGTGACGATTTTTGGACACAGCCCGAAGATGTTCAAACGACCTTTGATCTGTTGACGATCGAGGACAAGAAGCTGTTCTGGATAGAGGGTACAAACAAACGTTTTGACGGCTACAACTACTTTGGAGATAACCCAGCGCAGATGATTGAGTTCTTTGATAGCCACATGAAATAGGCTTCGTCTGTTCAGACTGATTCAAGTCCCCCTCTCCTTTTTTAAGATTGATACAAATAGGCAAAAAAATGAGATCAATTGGGCTGATTGAGTGTTAGCGAAAGACTTACAATGCCAGCCAACCCGAAAGGACAAAGAAAATGACAAACCAAACTCTCACTGCTGGCAACAACAAAGTAACTTTCAAA
>JBCDAG010000304.1:0-9125 GCA_039186165.1 Cyanobacteria bacterium P01_F01_bin.53 | reverse complement strand
TGAGTGGCCTTTAACTGGCTCCAAAACGGCTCCGCTTTCAGCTGGCTGAGTAAGTCTTCTCTGGTATTTACCACAATCAGGCTATCGGGATTCGCTTCAATCACCTTTTCCGCCGAGAGTGTAATGTAGCCATCAAAGGGACTTTCTCCCTGTAAGTCGGCAGCTAGGTTTTGAATGTTCATCTTGGATAAAAAGTCACCTGCCCAGCTATTTTTGTTGGGGGCGAGTAGGGGTTGACGACTCACTAACACCAAAGAAGTCGTTTCCTTTTGGGGAATGTTTGCTAAGCAAGCTTCGTATCTTTCGAGTAAGGGTTGTGGATCCGCCTCGACGGTTGCCGCCAGCATGGCTGTAAAATCTTTGAGGTTCTCCCAACTGTTAATATCAACCGTTAATGTTTGGATATTGAGGTCATTTAATTTTTGTAGCGCTATATCTTGTATCCCTTTGGCCCCGATGACTAAGTCAGGTGATAGGGCAACAATCTTTTCTAAGTTAGGCTCGCTACGACCCTCACTAACACTCTCTATGTCAGCGAATCGAGGATCTGTTGAGATCAGTGGGCTGCCTGGAATGCCGACGAGTTTGTCAGCGTCGAGCGTTGCAACTAAATCAGCACTCAACGAAGTGAGTGCAACAATGCGTTGGGCCGTTTGGTTCGTCGTTTTCAGGGTGCCAGAAGCTTCTGACAAGACTGCTGAACTGTTGTTTGCTGAACCGTCGGTTTTCTCCGTGGTTGACTGGGCGCTGTTTGACTGGGCGCCTTCAGGACCAGGATTGTCCACGTTTGTACTGCAAGCGGCAGTGCTTATCGCTAATCCGCTAGCCATTAGCACTGCCCATAAAAACTGTCGATACCTGGGCTCTGTTCTAACTTTCATCGTGTACTTCCTTTTGTCATTTCTGATGGTATATTCTCTGGCTGCTTAGCGCGTTCGTTTCCTGTGTGTGAGGCTGCTAACGGACAAATCTGTAGCCCAACCGGTGTCTTTAAAATGTCGGCATCAACGTTAAAAACCTCTTCTATGAGTTTGGGGGTGAGCATGCTGGAGACCTCCCCAACAGCCCACAATTTGCCTTGCCGCATAAAGGCCAGGCGATCACTATATCGAGCTGCCAAATTAATATCGTGCAGAACCGTAATAATCGATAAATTCTGCTGTTGATTTAGCGCTTTGAGCAATTCTAACAGCTGCAATTGATAGTGAATATCTAAAAAAGTGGTGGGTTCATCGAGCAGTAGCACGCGTGGATCTTGTGCCAGGGCCAACGCCAAAAATGCTCGCTGCCGTTCTCCCCCTGAGAGTTCTGTAACGGGGCGATCGCGATACTTTTCCAGTTCAGTGCTCGCTAACGCCAGCGATACTTTCTCCAAGCTCTCACTATCCAAATCCCACTGCCACCAGGGTTGGTGGGGTGTGCGCCCCAGGCTCACCAATTGTTGCACCGTGAGCCCCGCAGGCAAAGTCTGCTGTTGGGGCAGTATCGCCATTTGGGTGGCAACCTCAGTGGGCGAAAGTGCATAAATATCTTTACTATTCAATAACACTGCCCCTGCCTGGGTCGGTAAAATTCGGCTGAGTAGCCTGAGTAAGGTCGATTTGCCCGAGCCATTTGCGCCGACGAGGCTGAGCCACTCTCCCTGCTCCAAGGTGAGATTTACCGCCTCAATAATTCGTTTATCGGCATAGCCTCCTGAAAGCTGTTGTGCCTGCAAAGGCGTCCCTGGCGACATGGTTACAGGCCTCCTGGAATGCTTCGACGACGGTAAAGCAACCAGAGGAACATGGGGGCACCCATCACGGCGGTCACAATGCCAACGGGGATTTCAGTAGGGCCGAGCCGAGCTAACAGGTCAGCAACCGATAACACGAATGCGCCCCCGAGTGCCGAAAAGGGTAGCACCAGGCGATAGTCCGTTCCCACGAGCAATCGCACCCCATGGGGCACAATTAAGCCCACAAACCCCACGAGTCCGGCAATGCTCACGGCACCGGCGGCGAGGAGTGTCGCCACAAGACCAATCAAAATACGCGATCGCATTAAAGAAGCCCCAAGACCGACGGCCAAGTCATCCCCCAAACTCAACACATTGAGCTGACGGGCCAACAAACAACCGGCAAACAGCGACACCACCATACTGGGAGCTGCCACCATAATCTCCTGCCAACTGCGACCATTTAAGCTGCCAATCAGCCAGCTTAAGGCCGCCTGTGCCTGCCCATCTGGAGACATTAGGAGCAACATTGACTGCACCGCGCCGAAAAGAGAACTTAAGGCAACACCGCCTAAAATCAGCCGCTCAACAGAAATTCCTGTGCCTGTTCTGGCTAGAAAATAAACCAAAACAATGGTAGCAACCCCACCGAGCCAGGCCCCCAGTGGTAGCCAAATTTGCCAGAGCCCAAGGCCCAAAATGGCCACTGCCGCTAGCCCAGACCCGGCTGAAATGCCCAATAAGAAAGGGCTGGCTAGCCCATTTCTCAACATGCCCTGAAGCAGTGCCCCCGAGAGCCCTAAGGCTGAGCCCACAACCAGGGCTGAGAGGACTCTGGGCAATCGCAAGTCCCATACAATCGTTTGATAGCGGGGGTCACCCTTTTGTAAGAGGGCAGCGCCAAACTCTTGCCAGCTGAGCTGAACAGCACCTTGGGTAAGGGAGAGCGAAAACACCAGTAACAGCAATACCACCATTCCCAGCCCTACGAACCAGGGTGAGCAGTGACCCGATGAAGCGCGAATGGATGAAAAGAGAGCGGTTTTTTTCTGATAAGGTCGCTTAGATGTCATTCAATCGTCTTCACCAATCGTCTTTACAATCGCGACCTTTCCATACCTGGGATCAACCTCTACGCCTAGCACTTCCACGCTTTGGTTAGATGAAATCTGGTAGGGTGCCGATTCTCCTGGGCTCAGCGTGAGGCAGGTCTTAAAAATCGATTTGCGATGCTCCATGGGTAAGAACGCTGTTTCCCCAATATCTAGCACCGCTGCGTTGAAAAAAGAGACTTGTCCTTCATGGGTCAAAATGCCCGATGGCAGGTCACACTGCTCGCACCAATTTACAGCCAAGAACCACTTGGCATCTGCGATACGAGAAAATACTCGTGCTGGCTTAGGATGTTGCAATACCTGGTAGCCACCGTCTACCGAGAAAATGGTCCCTCCTAAAAAACCGCAAGCAATGCTAGTAGATGAATTCATGACATAAGCATCCTGCTGAAGAGCTTATTTTTTAAAAAATGACTATACACAAACTATCCGGTCCAAGGGAGTAATTTAAAGCACATAATGATGACTTCAGAAATCATTCTCCAGATAAATGATAGCAGGGCAGATTTTGACTGTCTAAACAGGTTGTGGTTATAACTGGCCCAATCACGCCAATCACGATGGGGACTGCATCATCAGCTGAGTGGATGAGGGGGAATTCGTGGATACGGGGGGATGAAAGGTCTGGTTAAGGCCGGTTGCGATCGCGCCAAAAACAAGCGAAAGGGGTGCCTTTTCATCCACCAGCGGCAGCGGTTTACCGTTATCGCCGCCCTGGCAAATTTTAGGGTCAATCGGTACCTGACCGAGTAGTGGCACGGCTAGCTCTTGGGCCATTTGTTCGCCGCCGCCCGTGCCAAAAATAGAGGTGCGATCGCCGCAACACTCACAAATCAAATAGCTCATGTTTTCCACTAGGCCGAGCACCGGCACGCCTACCTGGCGGAACATATGAATGCTACGCCGCACATCAGAAACGGCCACCTGCTGCGGTGTCGTCACCATCACCACACCGCAAATAGGACTCTCTTGAATGATGGTAATTTGGGCATCGCCCGTCCCCGGCGGCAGATCAATGAGGAGATAATCCAGCTCGCCCCAGTCCACCTCTTGAATAAACTGGGTAATGATTTTGTGCAGAACTGGCCCGCGCCAGGCCAATGGGTGCTCGGGCTCGGCTAACAAGCCTACGGACATCACCTTAATACCGTGGGCCTCTAATGGCTTAAACCGTTTGCCTTCGGGGGTGTCGATCACCTCTACATCGGCATGGCCGAGCCCGAGCATTTGCGGCACGTTAGGACCATAAATATCGGCATCCAGCACGCCTACTTTGGCACCAGCCTTGGTAAGGGCCGCTGCTAGGTTTACGGCTGTGGTGGACTTACCCACGCCCCCTTTTCCGCTGGAGACGGCCAGTGTTGTGCGTACGCCGGGAATGGTGCAAAGCTGAATGTAGGCCTTTTTGCACCAGCTCAAATCACCCAGGGCGAGCTGTGCCTGTTCCTTGAGAAAGTGTTGATGGGCACCGATGTATAACCGCAGATAAACAAAGTCATCAACCACCCGCAGATTGCGAACCATGCCCAGGGTGACAATATTGTTCTTGAGCGTGGGCTCAATCACTTGTTTCAGGCAATGTGTGGCCTGCTGCTTTCTCGCTTCCATAACAGGATTCGCCGGTACCTTGTCTGGTACTGAATGGGTGTTAGAAAAAGGAGAGGGATGATTAGACATGGGTGGCTTCACGTTAGCGAGCTGTTTCTGAGAGCTGTTGTTGAATGGCTTGAATGGCCCGGCCGGAGAAGATCTGTACGTCCCGATCGGGATCGTCTAGGGTTTGTTGTAGGGCGGAAAGGGCGTCTGAATGGCCGATTTTCCCGAGGGCGATCGCGGCGTCCTTGCGCACATCTGAATACTCATCAGAAAGGGCCTTAATCAGGCTGGGAATTGTGGCCGGGGTGGCGACGGTTTGTAGGGCGCGGGCCACAAACTTGCGGACCTGCCAATGCTCATCTGCGATCGCCTGGGTGAGGGCGGGTAAGGTCGTGGCAGTCGCTTGGATCTCTGTCCCGTTGGTGTCTGTATCGTGAGGTGTAGTCGTGTGTATGTCGATCGCTTGGGCGGCGTTGCGGCGCACTTGCCAGTCGGGGTCGGTGGCCATGGCCTCACACAGGAGTTGGACCACCTCATCATCGGTTAGGTGCCCGAGGGTCAGCATGGCTGCCCGTCGAACCTTTTCATCCGGGTCTTTTGCTAGGGCTAGGGCCGGTTCACAGCGCACCACCTGATTCAGATAGCGTAGGGTAACCACCGAAGCTTCCCGGAGAGCTGTACTCTCAGACTCAAAGAATGGCAGCACATAGCCGAGTGCTTGGGCATCGTGAATTTTGCGCAGCAGAATCAACACATTGAGCTGTGTCTCTTCATCGTCTATCTGAATCGCATCGAGCAATGTGAGCAGATCATCTGGGGAAACGATCTCTTTGAGGGCCGAGAGGGCTTCTGTGCGCACCGCTTCTTCGCGATCGGAGCCCAGGCATTTGAGCAGGGGCTTCACCACGACCGGATTGGCCATTTCCCAGAGGGCGGTGATGGCAATCTCCTGCACAGCAGGGCTCTCATCGTAGAGGACGCCAATGAGGGCTTCGATCGTGTCTTCGTCACCCAGGTGTTGGAGGGCTTTTGCGGCAACGAGGCGATCGTCGAGATCTTCCGATTTCAACATCTCTACCCACTGCACGACTTCAGGGTCAAGATCTGTATAGGTCATGATTTGGGGTTTTCCTAGCGCAACAGAAATGGGATTTGGACGGTGATGGCATTGGTGGGGCATTCCTTTTCACAGGGAAGGCAAAACCAACACTCGTCGTATTTCATGTAGGCTTTGCCGGTCTCTGGATTTTTGGCCAGCACGTCGAGCGGACAGACTTCAATGCAGGCAATACATTTTTTGAGACATTTGGACTCGTCCACAATTACGGGGACATCGACACGTTGGGTTGCTAAAGCCATAGAGAGAGTTTTTGGAATGAAGGATAGAGTTTTGAGAGTTGTTGAGGAACGCGTCTCTGGAATGATTTCGAGAGATTAGGAAACGGGTTTGTTGCTCCACACGTCGTAACCCACCTCGCCCTGCGGGCACTCCTCCCAAGAGGAGATCTACTTCAGGCTGAGATAATAAGGTAATTCCTGTTTCAAAATTAAACGTCACGTAGCCGGGACAAATCCCCTTTTGGGAGGGGTGCCCGATAGGGTGGGGTGGGTCGGCAACTTGGGCCACCCAGCCAATGTCTTGCACTAGAGCGTCATATGGGCTTTGGATGGGTGGCTACCAGCGACGGACTGGGGGTGGTCGTGTGCAAGTGCTAAGACAATCACCTCACCGCGACGTCATACACCTCCTGCTTCAGATTCACGTCTACGATGTACGGCTCTACGGGGCGCTTAAACATTTCCATCTCTCCGGCTTCGTTCTTTTTCAAATTCGCATGACAGAACCACTCTTCATCGTTCTTGTCAGGATAGTCGAGACGATAGTGATACAGTCCCCAGCGACTCTCTTTTCGGTAAAGAGAGGCCCGAGCTGCCATTTCTGCACAGTCGCGAATAAAGTGAACCTCCATGCAGCGCATCAGCTCGTGGGGGTCTCTTGCGCCCATCACGTCTAAGCTTTCGTGGTATTGCTCAAATGCGGCTAAGCCAATGTTCATATTTGTTGGAGATTTTGGTGGCTGCAAGTAGTCATTGACATACCGGCGCAGTTTGTATTCCACCTGGGTGTGGGGTACACCATCTGGGCGATCGAGCGGTGCGTAAATGCGCGCTTTTTCAGCTGCGATGAAGTCTGGATCGGGCTCTACATGCTCTAGGTCCTGAATGTATTCCATGGCATTAATGCCCGATAGGCGCCCTGACACAAAGGCTCCAATCATGTAGTTGTGCGGTACGCTGGCCATATCACCAGCGGCGTAGAGGCCTGGTACCGTGGTTTCAGCTTTTTCATTCACCCACACGCCCGAGGCGCTGTGGCCGCTACACAGGCCAATTTCAGAGATATTCATCTCCACACCGTGGGTGCGATAATTCTCTTTTCGGCCCGCGTGAAAACGTTCGCGACTGGGGCGCTCATTGGCCCAAAGTACCCGCTCAATTTCTGAAATGGTGTCTTCATCGAGGTGGTACATCTTCAGGTGTATGGGCCCTTTCCCTGAGTTCAACTCTTTCCAGGTCTCCAGCATCATTTGGCCGCTCCAGTAGTCGCAGTTAATGAAGCGATTACCCTCGGCATTGGCGGTGTAAGCACCAAAAGGACTGGCCACATAGGCACAGGCTGGGCCGTTGTAGTCCTTAATGAGCGGGTTGATTTGGAAGCATTCGATATTGGTAAGTTCGGCCCCGGCATGGTAGGCCATGGAGTAGCCGTCTCCGGCATTGGTGGGATTCTCGTAGGTGCCATAGAGATACCCTGAGGCGGGTAGGCCCAGTCTGCCGCAGGCACCGGTGCATAGAACCACTGCCTTCGCCTGGATGATCACAAAGTCTCCTTGGCGCACATCAAAGCCCACAGCACCAATGGCCCGACCATTTTTCACCATGACACGGGTGGCCATGACACGGTTGGTGACTCTCACCTTATGGCGTCTTACCTGGCGGGAGAGAATCTTTTTCAGGTCTTTGCCCTCCGGCATGGGGAGCACATACTTGCCCACGCGGTGGACCTGTTTAAGGTCGTAATTGCCTTCGCGATCTTTCTGAAATTTGACGCCCCAGCTTTCGAGCTCTTGAATGACTTCAAAACCCCAGCGCCCGGTTTGATAAACGGATTTTTGGTTCAAAATACCGTCGTTGGCAATGGTGATTTCTCGAACGTACTGCTCGGGGGTGGAGTTGCCGGGGATGACGGCGGTGTTGACCCCGTCCATGCCCATGGCGATCGCACCACTGCGGCGAATGTTGGCTTTCTCTAAAATCAATACATCTGCATCGGGGTCAGCTTGCTTGGCTTTGATGCCTGCCATGGTGCCTGCTGTTCCCCCGCCAATGACCAAAAAATCTGTTTGCAGGGTCTGGATGTTCACACATAATCCTCTTCTAAAGCCTTAATTGCCCTCATTCTAATAGGCTCAGCGATTACCCTAGAAGCATGTGTATCGAAACGCACTGTTTATTGATTGATTTGTTTTATACACTCATAAAAGTGAATGATATTAAGTTAATGCTGACTAACCAATCCCTGTAAAGCGTTGCTATTAGGCTCGCGATCACCCCATGGAAATCTACCAGCTCAAGGTGTTTTTAGAAGTTGCCCGCCATTTGAGCTTTACTGAAGCGGCGGATGCTTTGAACCTGACTCAACCTGCGGTGAGTGCCAAAATAAAGTCTCTGGAGTCGAGCTTGGGGGTCGAGCTTTTTCAGCGGTTAGGACGCAAAATTAAGCTAACGACGGTGGGGGCTTATTTGCTAGAGGCTGGACCCAACCTCATTGAATTAGAAGGTCGCTTAATTCGCGAAATAGAAGACATTAAGCAGGGTAGGTTTAGCCGCTTAAAGATTGGTTGTACAACAACGATTGCCAGTGGTTGGCTGCCGCGTATTCTATTTGAGTATCGTCAGAAATACCCTGGGATTGACGTTCATTGTTTAACCTTTGACACCGTGGAGCAGCTTCACCAATCCATGGTGTTAGGAGAGATCGATGTTGGCTTTTCTGACTCGAATTTAAAAGAGTTTGACGGTATAGAAGCTGTGCCGGTGGACAATTTTCAATATTGCCTGATGGTGGCGGCAGATCATCGTCTGGCCATTCGTGAGTGGCTCAGCCTGAGAGACCTGATTGAGGAGGCTTGGGTGTTTCCGGCGCTGGCGACGCCTGAGGGCGTTACCTTAAAGGCTCGCTTATCCGAGCTAGGGCTACAACTCTCAGATTTTCCTAACCATGGGCTCCAGGAGGTCCAGGTGCCTGAGCGCACCATGTGATCGCCTTCCGGCGCGCGCCGGGCCGCACCGAGCATCAGCAGCATGGCGATCTCGGCGGTGGCATCAGACAGCACATCCGGCGTGTTGGTGACGACAATGCCCCGTTGCTTGAATGCGTCGAGGTCGCAATGATCCACGCCTACCGAATGATTGGCGACAATCCTGGTGCGCTCGGACAATCTGGCCACCACATCGGCTGAGAAAATTTCCGAATGGCACGGCAGGATCGCATCGACCCTGGCGCTCATTTCGACAATGTCGTCGGCGCTGGAAGTCACGTCATCCTCGTTCAGGATGACGTCATAGTCGCGCGCGGCGCGGATTTGGGTATTGTCGGAGAGTTTTCTGGAAATCCAGACGGTCGGCTTGGACAT
>JBCDAG010000303.1:0-9130 GCA_039186165.1 Cyanobacteria bacterium P01_F01_bin.53 | reverse complement strand
CTTTATCATCATGCTAGGCATGGGACTAGGGCTCACCATAGATGACTTCAAACGAATTTTAGTAGAGCCCAAAGCCGTCATCCTAGGCTTGCTTGCCCAGCTCATTCTCTTACCCCTGGTCGGGTTTATCCTTGCTGGGATATTTCCCCTCAGTCCAGAATTGGCCGTTGGGGTGATGATTTTATCAGCCTGCCCCGGCGGCCCAACGTCAAATATAATCACCTATTTGGCCAAAGGCAATGTTGCCCTCTCAATCACCCTCACAGCCATTTCCAGCCTAATTACCGTATTTAGCATTCCCCTAGTGGTCAACCTGGCAATGGAAAGATTTTTGGGCGCTGGGACGACCCTAACACTGCCGTTAGTATCAACCATGGTACAAATTGCGGTCATCACCTTGATTCCGGTGTCTTTGGGTATGCTGCTACACAACAAAGCACCTAAGCTTGCTACTAGGGTTGAAAAATGGGTGAAGTGGCTATCCTTATTTTTCTTAGGACTGATTATTGTCGGCCTCTTGCTTAAAGAACGCGCCCAGGTCGCGAGCTTTTTCTTACAGGTTGGCTGGGTCACTTTCACCTTGATGATCATTACGATGGCACTGGGGTATGTGATCTCCAAATTAGCCAACTTAGACCCAAAAAATGCTACGGCCATTACCGTTGAAGTCGGGATTCAAAATGGGACCCTCGCCATTGCGATCGCCAGCGCACCCACCTTTCTTAACACATCTAGCATGGCTATCCCAGCGGCTATTTATTCCTTGCTTATGTTTGTCGTCAGTGGCATTTTCGCGTGGTGGGCACAACAGCAACCACAGCTAAATACCTAAAAACGAACGTTAGCCAACTTGCCGCCCCAACGCGAACACTTGCCCCAATGCGAATACTCGAAAGGCGATCGCCTCTTGTAACGATCAGGCCAAAGCCACAGCGGTTAAGTATTATTCTGCCCAGGTTACAAATGTCGTTACTAGAGGTATGGTTAACGGCGTTGTGAGGTGGTTTTGCCTTTGCGTAGTGGGAGAGTGTTTTTTATACAACGGCTGAGGGGAGCCTGGACGTTAGTTAGCAGGAGGCGTATCAATGAACTATGAAATGGATCGATGGATACGTCGAGACTGGCGTAAGGGTACTCGGCACTATTCTTGCGAGGTAAAGCAAGATTTATTTGGTCGCTGGCTCGTGCTACGTAGGTGGGGTCGGGTGAGTGCGATGCAAGGCCAGCGCCTTGAGGTGTTGTGTGATCGTTATGAGGAAGGGTTAGAAATTTTTGAAGCAGTTGCCAAACGACGAGCTCAGCGCGGCTATAGTACTTGGTGATTGAAGTATGGCTGGAGAGATGACTGGCAGTCATCTACTTAGTGGCAAATAACGAAAAATCAAGGCCGCAATAGCAATAGCTGTGCCTTCAATCAGCGTGCGGTCACGCCTTTGGAATTCATCGAAGACCCTACCGATATCATTTTCCCAGTTTTGCTTTGCTGCACGCTACATACTCAACTATCAGGATGTGGCCGAGTTCTTTTTGTTGCGAGGATTCCGGTTTACCTATAAAACTGCACAGGAGTAGGAAGTGCGCTTTCTGCCACATTTTCCCGCCCAGATACAGAACAAGTGGCAAGGCAAGGGCAGCAAAGTTTGGCTGATTGATAAGACGTTTGCTCAAGTAAAAGGTGAATGGTGCTATCTCTATCGAGGCAGTAATGGGGATCGCAACTTAGCAGACGTTGACCTAAGCAAGACTCACAATATGGCCAAAATCAAAGCTTTCTTTACTCAAAACATTGGCCTTTATGAGGATTCTCCCAAGTTCTACGAATCAAGCATTACTATTACCCTAGTATTCACGATCGCCAACAAATTATTGTTGAGGCGCATGGAGGCAAGATCTTGATGATAATCAGATCAAACGCAGACAAAGCGTGATGTGCCCAACCTAAAGAATTTCACCAATCCATTGGGCCATTCACAAGTCCGATTGTCATAGGTTTGGAACACTTCCATCCACCAACCTCTAAATTGGGTTATGGACGACGGTAGGAGCATGAAAGGCTATCATTGTTCACTACCAAAGAAGCTTAAGGGAAGATTAATTAGGAATGGATAACATACTCACATTTAAAACACTATTCGTTTTATCGAAGAAATAGTGGCTGAGATCAGGCTTATGTCCATGTTTAGTCTCTCCGAGTCAGCAAGACAGAATCCAAAAAGCAGTTGCTAGGCAAAGAGTGTCGAATACGCGAATCCGCTGGGCTTTCAGGCATTTCGAGGCAGGGAATGGCATTAATTTGCCATATACTTAGTTAAGCAGCCAACAATCCTCTCCGAAAATCTCACCTACACCTAGGTAGTCTATCCATATGGCAAAAGCCATGGGTTCCTCGGCCCTCATCAACATCTTCATACATCTATGCTTGGACAGGGATGTCTGTAGCAGAACTGGCCGAACGTGATAAATGCAGGAATATCTTGTGAGCAAAGTAAGTTGATTATCTCTGAGGCATACGGCTTCTCCTTACATCAACAGGAGTGCTGATAATCAGTCAGAGCAAGGGTTTAGCAAGGATAAATCAGTCATCTACGACGTTTTTTCACCCTTGCTTTTGGAGCCAGTTTTTCGATGGAAAGTCATTTGAGAAAAAAACTCTTGTTTAAAAGGAATATGATGAGCTATCATTGTCGTTGGCGACAACAACAATCGATTTACTTATGGCTACAGCTATTCCCACACAGCTTGAGGGTGTACTTTCAGACCTAGCCGAGCAAGAAGCTGCCGTTGCTAGTCAATTAGCAGAAATCCAAGCAAAGCAAGAAGCTATCAAAGAAGTCATGGCACTCTTTGGTGACTCCGCCAGTGCTCCGGCCAAAGCTGCTTCTGTAAGAAAGAAAACCACTAAAGCACCTGCAAAAGCTAAATCATCTGCAAAAGCCAAATCCGCATCCAAGACAAAAGCGACAAAAGCTAAGACAACAAGGTCCACCGCTAAGAGCAAAACCGTCAAGACTCCAAAATCGACTCAGAAAGGCACACGCAAGAAAAAAGACGGGCGTGCTGCTAGCTGGCAGAAGTATGCTTTACCTGGCGTCAATAAAAAGCCAATGCCAGAGTCTGTACAGCTTATTTTGGAGACGCAGCCAGATAAGGACTTCAAAATTGCTGAAGTGATGTCAGCACTCTTCAAAGAGGACATGCCTAAGTCACAATACCTAAAGGCGCGCAACCGAATTTCTAATATCCTTTCTGGTGGCGTCCGCAATGGAGAATGGTTTAAGGGCGAACGTGGCGCATATCGC
This sequence comes from Cyanobacteria bacterium P01_F01_bin.53, assembly GCA_039186165.1. Lineage (GTDB taxonomy): Bacteria > Cyanobacteriota > Cyanobacteriia > Phormidesmidales > Phormidesmidaceae > Phormidesmis. The sequence continues at coordinate 5,831 of JBCDAG010000303.1, read as the reverse complement.
TTGACAGCTGCGAAGTAAGCCCACGCACATCTGAATAGAAATAAGCGGTCTCGCAGATATCTTCTGCGAGACCGCTTATTTTTTAAACCAGGAAAACAATGGAGCAGGCCGTGCGATGTTCCGGAGCCGTCTGTTTGTATTGGTAAAGTTTATCTTGGGAAAGATAAAGATGGTCGCGGAAATCGGCTGAAAGACTGACAAAAAGCACAGCAGCGCCTATCGAAGTAATTAGACAGAACTTATAATTTCGGATGGGAGGCGTTGGTCACGGTAGGGATTAGCTATCGGTAGATTAGGTCCTTTATCTGCTAGAATCCTTCCGGCAATCATTACACTTAGCCGGGTCTCAGATGCATCGTCGTCTTATCGGAATTTTGGCAACCGGGATCAGTGTAATAGCAGCTCTTTATTTTGTAACCTGCCGGCAGGTCCTCAGCATTTTGATTATGCTTTATTCCCAGTAGGCCTGATCGGGTGATTATTGTATTGCACGGCTTGCACCCCTATGCCTGGAATTGTGGCTCCACAGACCTTGTCCAAACTTATGCCAATGCAGACTTTTCTGTTTTCCTGTTTGATCAGCGCGGCCACGGCCAGTCGGGTGGTGAGCATTTAGGTCTTGGCCTGTTAGAAAAAGTGACGTTCGAGCCGTTGTGAACCTGCTATTAGAAAAAGGGTTCCGTCTTGGGGAGATTGGCATTCATGGCACCTCCTACGGTGCAGCGATCACATTACTGGCAACAGAAGAGGTCATTTCACAATTTTCTCAAATTCGTTTGTTAGGATTGTGAGATACCTCTGGTTGGTAATGGTTATTAAGGATGAATACCCCAACGGCTGCTACATCACCTGTTGTATTTCATCTGGAACAGGTTAGTAAGGTTTATGAAATGGGTGAGGTGATCGTCCACGCATTAGGGGGCGTCAGCTTAGAGTTATACGAAGGTGAGTTTGTCGTGTTGCTAGGACCATCAGGCAGTGGCAAGTCAACATTACTCAACATTTTAGGGGGATTAGATGTTCCATCCCATGGTCAGGTTTACTTCCGCAATCGTCGGTTAACCGCAGCGAGTGACTCTGCTTTAACTCAGTTCAGGCGACAATCGGTTGGTTTTGTTTTTCAATTCTATAATCTGATTCCAAGCCTCACGGCCCGTGAAAATGTGGCACTGGTCACGGATATTTCTCGCCATAGTATGAAACCGGAGGAGGCTCTGGCGATGGTGGATTTGAGCGATCGCATGGACCACTTTCCGGCCCAACTCTCCGGGGGCGAACAACAACGGGTGGCAATCGCCCGTGCCATTGCCAAACGCCCAGAAGTCCTGCTGTGTGATGAACCCACAGGCGCATTAGACTTTGAAACTGGCAAACGTGTCCTCGAAACCTTAGCGCGGGTTAACCGGGAATTTGGGACAACTACTGCTGTGATTACTCATAATGCGGGCATTGCGGCCATGGCCGACCGGGTCGTGTACATGCGCAGCGGCACGCTCTCCCACATTGAGCAAATTGCCCATAAGGTATCACCTGCTGAGCTTAACTGGTAGGGCCTATGGCATTTTTTCCATCGGGACTCAACGTACTAGATCGAAAACTGTTGCGCGACCTGATAAAACTGCGCGGGCAGATTTTAGCCATTGTGTTGATTGTCGCCTGCGGTATTGGCTCACTGGTTACGATGATGAGCGCCTATTCCTCACTCAAGCTCACCCAGGAGACTTATTACGATCATTATCGGTTTGCCGATGTCTTTGTACAGATGAAGCGTGCGCCAGTCTCTTTAGTACCCCAGGTAGAAGCCATTTCAGGGGTAAAAACCGTGCGATCGCGTGTCGTACAAGACGTCACCACCGATGTTCCTGAGCTACCAGAGCCCGCCACTGTTCGCCTGGTCTCTATTCCTGAGCAGCCCACCGCCATCCTTAACGATCTGTTCCTTCGCTCAGGGCACTATCCTGAACATCCGAATGAAGTGCTTGCCAGCGAGGCTTTTGTACTCGCCAATCAGCTTGAACTTGGAGATTCCCTAGGCACGGTGATCAATGGTCGCTGGCAGTCGCTACGCATTTCGGGTATCGCCCTTTCCCCTGAATATATCTATGAGATTCGCGGCACCGAACTCATGCCAGATAACAAACGTTTTGGAGTGCTGTGGATGGAACGGGGGGCCCTCGCCACCGCGTTTGATCTCGAAGGCGCATTCAATGACCTGGCGCTAACACTGTTGCCGGGTGCGAGTGAAGCAGAAGTGATTTTCCAGCTCGATCATCTACTCATAGACTATGGCGGACTTGGCGCCTTTGGCCGACCGCAACAAATCTCCCATCGCTTTATTTCCGATGAAATCCGCCAGCTCTCTGCCCAGGCCGTCTTGCTGCCCGGCATTTTTCTAGGTATTGCCGCTTTTTTGCTGAACCTTTTACTGGCCCGACTCGTGAGCGCCCAGCGCGATCAGATTGCCGTGATGAAGGCCTTTGGCTATAGCAATTTGGCCGTGGGTGGCCACTATCTTAAGCTGGTGATGGTGATTGTCTCGATTGGCGCATTGTTTGGGATTGGGTTAGGGAGCTGGCTCGGGGCAAACCTCACCCGGCTATATGCCGGCTTTTACCACTTTCCGATTTTACGTTTTGAGATTGGTGCAAAAGTGCTGATCACGGCCTGCTTAGTAAGTGGCAGCGCCGCAACGCTGGGGGCGATTTTAGCTGTGAAGCGAGCCGTAAGCTTGCCACCGGCAGAAGCGATGCGGCCTGAACCACCGGCAACCTATCAGCCAACACTGTTGGAAAAACTGGGCCTTCAACAGCTGGTATCGCCTACAAACCGGATTATTTTACGAAATCTCGAACGTCGCCCCATTCAGGCAGGATTCTCGATAGTAGGCATTGCCGTTGCGGTCGCGATTTTGGTGTTGGGTCGCTACTTCCAAGATGCCATGGATACGATTGTAGATGTACAATTTCGCACCATTCAGCGAGAAGATATCACCTTAGTGTTTAATCAACCGCTGTCGGCCCAGACCCAGTTTGACCTATATCAGCTACCGGGAATTTTGCGGGCAGAGCCTTTTCGAACAGTGCCTGCGCGAATACGCTTTGAGCATCGTACTTACTTAAGCGGCATTACGGGCGTCACCCCCACTGGCGAGCTGCGCTTACTATTGGATCGGGATCTGCAGCCGGTTGCCTTACCACCACAGGGTATTGTGCTGTCGAAAAAACTCGCTGATATTCTTCAGGTACGCTTGGGCGATGCCCTCACGTTAGAGGTTTTAGAAGGGGGCAGGCCCACGCGGCAAGTAAGCGTTAGCGGTATTTTTGATGAGTTGGTAGGCCTCTCGGCCTACATGGATATTCATGCCCTCAACCAACTGATGAGAGAAGGCACCACAATATCAGGGGCCTATCTGATGGTCGATAAACAACAACAGCCGCAGCTCTATCAAGTATTAAAACGGACCCCGGCAGTGGCCAGCGTGGCTCTACGAGAAACGGTCATTCAACAGTTTGAGGAGATTATCGGACAGAGCATGGCGGGCTTTAATCAAGTATTGGTGGGCTTTGCCTCGGTGATTGCTTTTGGTGTGGTTTATAACGCGACGCGGATTGCCCTTTCTGAGCGAAACCGCGAGCTGGCAACATTGCGAATTATTGGCTTCACGCGGGGTGAGATTGCCTTTATTTTGCTGGGAGAACAGTTTGTGCTACTGTGCGCGGCAATTCCACTGGGTTTTGCCATGGGCTTTAGCGTGGTGGTGTGGTTGACACAGCTGTACGACTGGGAACTGTTCCGCTTTCCACTGGTGGTATCACCCGCAAGCTATGCCTTTGCCTTTATTGTGATTTCACTCTCAGCGCTAGTTTCTGGCTGGATTATTCGCCGTCAGCTCAATCAGTTGGACTTGGTCGCCGTGCTTAAAACTCGTGAATAAGGAGGAAACTGCTCGTGGATAATTCAGAGATATCAAAACAAGGCAACCCTCAGCAGGCCAACCCTCAGCAGGCCAACCCTCAGCCAGCCGGAAAGCAAACACATAACAATCAGCGAGAGGGGCTTTCTGATTATCCTCAAGTCTCTCCTTTAAACAAGGAACAGCACTACCTAGGAGGGAATCAGCTAGCTCAAAGAAAAACCGGTTTGCAATCCCTACGACTACCCAAGTGGTGGCTCTATGCGCTCATTTGGATTGGGGTCGCAGGCGCGATCGCCCTGGCATTTAGGCCCGCGCCAATCGCCGTAGATCTAGGAGAAGTCACAAGTGGTCCACTTCAGGTCACCGTTACGGGAGAAGGAAAAACTCGTGTTAAAGATAGGTTTGTGGTGGCTGCGCCTGTGGCGGGTAGGCTTCAGCGCATTAATAAAAAAGTGGGCGATTCTGTCGCAGCCGGAGAGACTATCGCCCAGCTAGATCCTTTACCCTTAAACAGTCAAGTCTCTGTGGCACAGGCAAAATTACAGGAGCTTCAGGCACAAATGAGCGGGGTCGAAACACAACGGCCAAAGTCCCAGGAGCTGTTGCAAGCAGAGGCAAGGGCACGCTCGGCGCAGGCAGGTTATCAAGCCGCTTCAGCTCAGGTAGCCCAGGTGGAAGCGGAGTGGATACAGGCCAAAAGAGATAGCGATCGCACTGCGCGACTAGAGCAACAAGGGGCCGTATCGCGGCGAGCGTTAGAAGCAGCACAAACCTTAGAAAAGGCGCGATCAAAAGAGTTGGAAACCGCCCGTCAGCAGCTCAACCAAGCGATGCAAGCTGTCGCTGCTGCCCGAGAAGAGATTCCCCTATTGCAAAGCCAACAGCGCGATCCCGATTATTTGCTAGAGACCTATCGTGCCCAGATAGCAGCTGTAGAAGCAGAACTCACCAACCTTGCCGATGAGGCTAGCCGAACAACTATCACCGCACCTGCTGGGGGCACGATTTTACGACTTCCTGAAGCGAGCGCCCGATTCGTTCAGCCTGGCGATACCTTGCTTGAAATCGGAGATGCCAAGGATCTAGAACTCGTGATTGATGTGCTTTCTACCGATGCGGTAAAGATAAAACCCGGCAGTGACATTATTATTCAACAATGGGGTGGCGCAGAAACGCTACAGGCCACAGTTAGCAAGATCGAACCAGCTGCTTTCACAGAAGTTTCAGCCCTAGGGGTAGAGGAGCAGCGGGTCAATATTATTGGAAAATTTACCGATTTAAAGGTGCCGCTAGGCGATGGTTATCGAATTGAAGCTGATATTGTTACCTGGCAAACAAAAGAGAGTCTACAGGTACCTGTAAGTGCTCTATTTCGATGTGAATTAGCTTGGTGCGTCTTTACAGTGAACAATAATCGCGCTCAACCGAAAGAAATCGAAATCGGCCCTCGCAATCCTTTTTCTGCAGTTGTAACCGCTGGGTTAACATCCGGTGACATTGTGATTCTTCATCCCAATGAAAAAATTGAGGAAAATTCTCAGATTAAGCCGCGGTGATCAGTCACTCAGTGTCGCCCTTAAGTGTCGCCCTTACAAGTCAATAAGGCTCTCCAGCAACAGAGAAACCTAAGGAAAATATTCTCAATTACAGACATTTTTCACCAACGTTTGGTTAAATTTAAAATTCAGGATATCTGTATTTTTCGGCTTAAAACGGCTTAAAAAGAAGGATATATACACGATCACTGAAATTAATTCAAGCGTGTTCCAAAGCCTCATTATTAAGATATCCTTACGAAAGACGGAAAATACGTGATTACATAGGGGCCATTCAGTCAGGTCTCTTTAAAAGTAGTCTCCAATACAAGTATTCACACTTAGTCCGCTTAGAAATTGGGTTAAACACACAAAGGATT
>JBCDAG010000302.1:0-9207 GCA_039186165.1 Cyanobacteria bacterium P01_F01_bin.53 | reverse complement strand
GTTCTACGCAACAGGGAATCAAGGGTGTTATTAAAATATTATTTGACCAAGTTTTTTCAGTAAAAAGCTTAGTGAAATAAGAGCTATGGCGATTCTGTTAGTCGCCTACTCAAGAATATTGTTGTTACTTGTTGACCTTAGAGAATCACAAGAGAACGTAGTGCAAGTTTCTATTTCACCTAAGGAAGCTTGAATTCTATGGATAGCACTCCCATTAATCTCACTGAGATTGAGTCAAATGATACGCTTAGCACCGCCACACTAGTATCGCTCTCAACAGAATCACCGAAGGCGATCGCAACCGGCAGCATTAACTTTAACTTCGAGAACAATCGTGACGTTGATGCCACCGAAGACGTTGATCTATATGCCTTTGAGTTAGCGGCAGGCGACACAATTAAACTAGATGTTGATCCATTCGGCGATGTCAAACCTGTCGACTTTGTTGGCCTAATTTTATTTGACAGCGATGGCAATGCCCTGGCCCAAAGTGAGATAACTGACATTGGACCTGCGCCTGACGAGGCATTTATTTCTTTTCTTCCCTACATCGAATACACAGCCACTGAAGCAGGCACCTACTACGCTGGCGTTAGTGCCTTTTTGAACGGCGGCTCTATTTTTGCCACGTCTACCTACGATCCGTTTACGGCCGGATCGGGTGGGGGTGTTGATTTTGAACCCTTTGATTTTGGGTTAAATAGCTTTGGCGACTACACGTTGGGCTTTGAGCTGGAGAATGACTCTACTCCCGTCGTCGTCGAGCCTCCTCAGCCTCCCACTGGCGGAACTCCCCCCGCCGATGCCCCGACGGTTTCCTTGCAAACCATTACAGGCACCTACAACATCGATGGCAGCATTATTGTGCCCACACTGGCCGAGACGGTTAGCGATCAGGGCTTAAGCCCTACCTTCGGTATCGGTGGAGGGGCCATTACCTTTGTTCTCAATACCGACGGGGCCATTCCGGCAGACGGCATCGAAGTTGTGATCAATTCTGATGCCAATTTGGAGGACTATTTATTTACATTTGATCCGTTTATTCGGGGTGGGGAAATTTTAGGACCAGTGGTTGACGCTGAGGGAAACCCATCGGGTATTCGTCTTAAGCTGACCCAACCGACGACACTGGTCAATATCACCGTAGCAGATAAGCCCGTCCCAGAAACAGATGGTCCTGAGGAGGTGACCTTTTCCTTAGACAGTAGCGTAGCCAATATTAGTGCTGCTGAGTCTACGGTTACGTTTTACGACACCATTGCAGCTGTTCCCCCCACAACAACAGGACTGACCGTCGGGCTAACGGTGGAAAATGCTGCCCTGGTTGAAGCCGACGGGAACAAGGCCACCTTGACCTTTAGCCTCAGTGAACCCCCACCAGCCGAAGGCGTATTGGTTTATGTCAATACCTCTGCAACGACAGCTGGTGAATCTGTCAACGGCCAAACGTTTGGGCTATTAGGGCAGTTTGATGTGTTTGGTGCTGAAATCTCAGGCGGGACGTTTCCTACTCCTGATTTTGCGTCTAGTGGCTTTTACTTCAACATCACTGAACAAACGGCGACGATTAGCATTGCGGTATTTCCCGATGATGTGCCAGAAGGTTTGCAAGCCTTCCAGGTAACCTTAGGCGGCAGTGCTGACTATCAAGTAGACCCTGCTGCCAGTGCCGTAACCGTAACGCTGGCCGATACGGATGACTCGTTGCCCCAGATCAGCCTGAGTACTGAACCGACGGTTCTGGTTGAGTCAGAACAAACCGCTTCGGTTCATACCTTTACCCTCAGTGCACCGCCCCCTCCCGAAGGGCTACGGGTGTCGGTCACAGCAGATGGACTGGATGAATTTGACTTGAGCGGCATTGCTACCACAGGCATTACCGGCGACATCAACGTTGCTGAAAGTTCTCCTCCTCAGCTGGGTTTTACTATTACCGAGGATACGGCTACCATTACGCTACCGGTTGCCGACGATGGTGAATCTGAAGGATTAGAAACAGCAACGTTTACCCTCAATCCCAGCGATGCCTATCAAATCGATGAAATAGCTGCATCCGGCAGTTTCCAAATTGTTGATACGCCCGCAGATGCACCCTCCTCTCCCGTAGAGGCAGAAGTAAATGACTCATTGGAGACTGCCATTCCGGTCAATCTGTCCTCCGGTGACCCGGTCGTGATTTCCGGGGCAGCTAACTATATCTATGATTTCTCTGGCACCATTCCCGTTCTCGATTTTTCTGAAGATGTGGATCTCTACTCCTTTGTGCTAAATGCCGGAGAGTCGATTACGGTTGATGTGGATGCCGTTTCCCCCGATGGTTCAGACTCTCTGCTACAGCCAGTGCTGCGAATTTTTGATGCTGAGGGTAACGAACTCGACGCTGTGGGGCAAATCGACAATCCCGACGACATTGTCCCCGGACAGGGTGCCGCGACCCTAACCTACACAACAGACGGTGCTAACACCTACTACGCAGGCATCAGCGTGTTAGGCAACGATGACTATGATCCTACCGTGCCCGGCAGCGGCAGCGGCTGGCTCTTTGAGGATGTGGCCGAACCAGATTTCTATCAGGCGACATTTACCACCACGGCCCCTGCTGACAACAGCTATGTGGTCACGAACCTAGTGTCGAACAACCCGGACAACAATCCGCAACTGCTAGACTACTACGCTAGTCTGGGTTGGGGCCTCGCCATTCGCCCTGCCGGACTAGGCGGTCACTTTTGGATTAGCAACAGCGGTACCGGCACCAGCTCAGAATACGTGGGCGACGTGGGCGACGTACCAATTTATCAAGACGATCTCAAACTCGTAACCGTAACGCCAACCGAGTCTAATCCCTTTGGCATCTCTGGTCCCACCGGCCAAGTATTTAACGGCTCCAGTGATTTTGTGATCACTCAAGATCACCCCAACGGCGATATTACCGCCCCTAGTAAGTTTATCTTTGTGGCCACTGACGGTGGTATTTCAGCATGGACTGAGCGCCGCAATGAGGATGGCACCGTTGACCGGCCCTTGGTCTCTGAAGTGGTGGTCGATAAATTTGGCGACTCCATTTACTACGGCGCGGCGATTACCACCTTTGAAAGCGGCAATCGCCTGTATGCGGCAGACTTCGGCCCAACGCCGGGCATCGAAGTGTATGATGCGAGCTTTAACGAAATCTCTGAAGATTTTGAGTTCATTAACCCGTTCTTGGATGAGGGTTATGCGCCCTACAACATCCAAAATGTTGATGATTCTCTATTTGTGGCCTATGCCGTTCCGGATCCGGTGTTTCCTGGCAATGAAGTCATCGAGCCAGGCTTGGGCCGGGTTGCTGAGTTTGACTTAGACGGCAACCTCATCACCACCTGGGATGATGGCGGTTTGTTGAATGCACCTTGGGGATTTGTCGCCGCTCCAGATAACTTTGGTGAATTTAGCAATGCGCTGCTGGTGTCCAACTTTGGTGATGGCACGATTGTGGCGTTTGACCCTGAAACCCAGCAGCCTATTGACTATCTACGTGGCACTGATGGCGATCCCATTGCCATTGACGGGCTCTGGGGCCTTGTTTTTGGTAATGGTGGTAGCTTAGGAGAGACGAATGATCTGTACTTTGCGGCAGGCAATGATCTGGGCGACAATCCAGGCGATGGCGTGTTTGGCAAGGTTGAATTTGCGGCTGACGCAGATCCGTTGCCCCTTGGAGGTGACGAGACCATTTCTGGGACTCCAGATGATGATTTGCTGGTGATTGGTGGCAATAACAACATTATTCTGACTGAGGCCGGGGACGATACCATTACGGCTTTCGGCAATAACCAAACGGTTCTATCAGGCGAAGGTAACGATATTGTCAGCATTGGCAGTGGCACAGTGGATGCTGGGGACGGCGATAACTTTGTTGCGGCTAGCAGCGGTTCTGTGGTTGTTACGGCAGGTAGCGGTAACGACACCGTGAACTTGGTGAAAGGGACTCTGTCGGCGAATCTCGGAGAGGGCAATAACCATGTGACCTCTGGTGCTGGCGATGATACCGTTATTACCGGTTCTGGTGATGACATCGTGCATGCTGGCGATGGCAACAACCAGCTTGTGTTAGGTGAGGGTAACAACACCGTTAATACGCTGGTTGTTCAAAATGCGTTCCTCACTTCAGTTGGTCAAACCACTGCTGTGACTGGTAGCGGCAGCGACCTGTTTAGAGTGGGTGCCGGTTCAGGGGTGCTGACCATCACCAACTATGACGAGAGCGATCGCTTTGAGGTGGTTGGGTTTAAGCCTGATTTTTCCGGTGCTTTGAGCTTCAGCGACCTAGCTGTTACGCAAGCAGGTACCGACACCATTATCTCTTTGGCTGGCACGCCAGATGTATTGGCTGTTTTACAAAATGTCCAAGCTGATACCGTCAATCTTGGGGGCACTCAGCCAACCCCGAATCAAACACTAGTCGGCGATGATACTGATAATGACCTAGAAGCAGGCAGCGGTAACGATACCGTCGCGGGTGGACTGGGTAACGATATTATCACGGGTGGCAGTGGTGACGATGTGCTTCGGGGTGATGCAAATGCCCGCAGACCCCAGGACGGCGAACCTGGCGACGACGATATTATCTTTGGCGGCGAAGGTAATGACCGTATCGGAGGCAAAGCTGGAAACGATATCCTTAGTGGGGACGCAGGTGATGATTTTATTTGGGGAGATGACGGTGACGACATTATTATGGGCGTCACGGGTAACGACACCCTGGTGGGTGACAACGGATCCAATGGTCAAGGTAGCGATTTGTTTGTCTTCGGTAACGGCGATGGCACCGATACTATTGTTGACTTTGAAGTGAACACCGATCGGATTGGTCTGGTGGAAGGCGAACTCACCTTTGCTGACCTCACTCTTACCCAGGACGGCGACAATACGCTGCTGGGCGTAGCCAATAGTGGCGAAGTGATTGCTGTATTGAACAATGTTCAAGCTTCTGGCATGACTGAGAGCAGCTTTGAGGTTGTTCCTGATGTGTCCAATCTAGATGGGGCATTGGCATTGGTCTAACTTCGATGAACTTAAATCCTAAGTGTGTTGAGTAAGTGTGTTGAGTCTGTCAGTTTCCCTTGGGATAGCTCTGTTTCTCAAGGGAAACTGACTACGTTGCTAAATGTAATTGGCTCAATCACTGTTTCAAACCAGGTGAGTAATTACCTCAAAGGCTTCTTTGGCGATCAAATCGTTGGACTTGGTTACGTACCGCTCTCTTCACAGTTTGACCTGATTTGAAATCTTTTGCGAACGCTAAACGGTCAAGATAATTTCTCCCAACCGACTCTAACGCCTACATATGAAACGGTCTTGACTAAGTCAGTCAATTTTTCTCTCAGCGACGAGCGATCAAGATGTCAATGTCATTGTTAATGATAAAAACCACCTCAGAAGTTGAGGTGGTTTTTTATGGGTGAGAGATTGTCACCAAGGATACATTTATCGATAATCATTCCTATTTTGTTAAGCGACTATCAACAGTGAAATCAAAGAAATATTCAGGAATTTGACCGTGAGGAATAATTGAAATACCCGAAAAACCCTTGAATAAAAGGTTTTTTCAGGGCCTAAGTCAAGTCGACTGATTTATGATTTCGTCAAGTAAACATATCTTAATGCTTTTGATTGTTGATAATTGGTCTCATTTAAATTAAGCTGGCTCTATGAATTGAAGGCATTCTTTGACGAGATGTTGTGGTTACTTTGACGAGATGTTGTGGTTATGGTTTGGCCACAACATCTCTGATAGGGCTATCACAACACTAAACTTTCGATAAACAAAACTTCTCTACCGTTAATAGGAGATCTAATATGGCTGGTGATACTGGAGAACGACCGTTAGGGGATATTATTACCGACCCTAAGTTTTGGGTGCTCCACATTGTTAATTTCCCCGCTGTATTTATCTCGGGATGGCTGTTTGTTAGTACAGGGCTGGCTTACGATGCCTTCGGCACGCCTAGGCCCAATGAGTATTATCAGGCTACCCAAGACCCCCCTATTGTCACAAGTCGAGATCAGGGAAAACAGCAGCTTGATGAGTACTTTAAAGAGATTCCGGAAGGCTCAGCACCCTCTATTGGTGAGCGATATCGCAGATGACGGTAGATAGTAACTTATCTGCCCGACAATAAATGCAGCAATAAAAATCACGTTTTGCAGGAGACGTCTTCTCATGACAGCTAATGTTCCGAATCAGATAGAACAACCAGAATTTAAGTATCCTATCTACACTGTTCGCTGGCTATCGATTCATGCCTTGGGCGTTCCCACTGTTTGGTTTTTGGGCGCGATTGGGTCGATGCAGTTTATTGTCAGAGAGCCTAAGGTCCCTTTCCAGCTAGAGTTTTTAGGAATAGATTCTAGAGTTGCTCTGGTACTGCTGCCGTTGGTTCTCTCCGTTGTCTGGAATGTCATTAATTACGGAAAACCCACGTTAGACGAAATCAAAAGAGTCCTAAATCAATAGATAGAGATTCTCAGCCATATTTTCAGCTATGGAGATTTATCATCATGTTTGGCCGATGGGTCCATTATTTCCTCATATTTCTGACAGCCGTTGTATTTTTTTGGGTGCTATCACTAAGGCCTGCGTCTGCGGCGACATTTTCATTCAAGACCGAAGGCAATATTCGGCGTGATGGGCTGCTTACGGGAGAGCTGGTATATAGCGATGAGTCTTTGCAAAAGGCGATTCAAGCAGCCTCCGATGCGTCTGATAAAGAGCGGCGAGGTGCTACAGCCCCTATTCCGTTGAGTAAACTAGAGGGCGCTCAATTTAAGATGAGCTATACCTCGCCCTACTCAGGACTTGAGCACACAGAAAAGACGCTTTGTGGCAAGGAAGTTTATGACATTAACGGCTATGAGGAGTCACCGTTAGCAGGAAATATGGAGCCAATGTTGGTATTGGCCGGTGGAGATGTGCCTGAGTTTATTGACTTTAGTTCTTGTGTTGGCAGTTCGGGTGATGTTACTACTTCAATTTCAAAGCGAGATTCTAGAATTGCTTTTAGTACAGCAGACTCACTTTTTGGCCGATTAACCGTCTTTGATAAAGACGCCTCAGGCGGTGTGCTGTACCGAAAAATTCAGCCCATAAAATTCTCGCTCAAGCCATAAATATTCTCTATGCAAGGCGCTTTTGTAACATCCGCTCTTTTGTTACATCCTTAATTAAGGAGGGCTAATGAAAATTATTGTAAGCGTGCGGGCCTTAAGCGTATGGGCCTTAAAAGCGCGAATCTTGTTGATGGCGATTGTATTTGGATTTTGCCTGCTAAATCCTCAGCCTGTGAGCGCCGCTGACGCTCGGAGCTGCCATCTTTTACCGCCGGGTGGTGTGCAGTCTTCAGAATTCGTAGCTGATTTGCGGCCAGCTGATATAGAACAGCTGAAATTTTTGTTTTGGAGCAGTCATGGGGATAATGATAGGGAAAGGCATTTAATAAGCTCAGATGAATCAACTTTATCGACTGGTCAATGTAGCCCTTTGAGCGAGCAAAAAGAAAACACCCAGATACCGACCTCCTGTAATTTTCACTTTGGCGTTCACTTTGACAGAAACGGGAAAAAGTTCCCCCACCAAAATTCTCCCCACCATACGGTGATCAGCTCCTGGATAACGCGTCCCCAATTCGCTGATATCGCCGGAACCATAGCAAATTAATCCATTGCAAATCAATAGAATCTGTTTGTAAAGAGAGCCTGTTTGTAAAGCAGGAGGAAAAACACTATGTCTGAAATTTCCAACTTCGTTGATTTAAGAGTCTTGTGTGTGCTCTCGCCCATTACAACGGCAGTGGCTTGGGCCATGTTAATTTACAATGAACCAAGCCTGAAAGATAACCCTTGGCGATTTTAGCCAATCGTCTCTCTCGGGCTGGTAATTTTTATCGAGTGAGTAGGATTATCATGGCCAATACACAACCTCAGTCCGAGCAGCCTCAGTCAGCACAATCACAGACGGAGAAACCTCAATTACTGTCTCTACTTTTAGGATCTACTCTAACTCAAATTACTTGGTTCATCCTCCGACTGTCGGCAGGTGGATTAATGATTCACAATGGATTTGATAAGCTTACAGATGTGCAAGGCTTTGCCGATGGTGTTGTGAGCTTTATTGGTTTGCCGTACCCCGTTTTCTTCACCTACTGTGCGGCCTACACTGAGATTATTGGCTCCATTTTAATTTTTCTAGGATTGCTCGTCCGACCGAGTGCAGGGGCTTTGCTCGTCACGATGGCGATTGCCGTTTTCTTCCATCTTAAGGCCAACGGTTTAGCCATTGCGCCGCTAGAAACTGCTACGCTCTACGCGACAATCTATACTTTTTTGTTAATCAATGGTGCTGGTCAGTGGTCATTAGATGAGTGGCTTGCCAATCGATTGGGTGATGATTAAATGGATATTGCGCTCTCTTTCGATGCGGCAGTAACCACACCGTCTTATCAACACTGTCTTATCAGTTGAGCAACACGTCGCCTACGCTATCGCGAATTTTTCAGAAGATTCTGACTTGCCCTTATCAAGGCTCGCTTCGACAGCTGACTTAGAAGAAAATGCTGGAGTTAATAGCCTTGTATTTTGCTGAGCTGACGGAAACGGCTTTGCAAATGCCTTCAAAAAGAAGTACAGCAGTACGCCGAGAGTCTCTTAAGCAGCTAGTAAAATGAGAATTTTTAAATTAACCTAGCAGCTATGTTGATTCTCGTAATAGGGAGCCATCTGGAAAGAGTGCTAATGTTAACGAACCAATTTTCACCAGACGATGACTCGTCTTGTCCATGACCGTTTTAATCTGAACGGGCATAACACCATTGGGTGGAAAAGCCCACCACTCTCCATTTTTGCAGAAAGGGGAACTGTAGCCTTGGGCGTTGCACCAATCGTTGCAGGTGCCTCGGATAGCATCTGCAAAACTAGCATAGGATGGAAGGCTCATAATATTAAAAATATTGCTCTCGGCAAAGTCATTATCTGGGAGTATTTTATCAGTTTGAAGAGAGTTTGAGAGAAGGTCACAAACCCCCTTCCTTCAGGCTCCCGTGTACACACAACTATGAGAACCACATAGAACCAAGCCCTGAAACCCTTGATCCTTCGTCATAAATTCTCAATAGATGGCAGTTGTTGAGAATTTAACGTGTTCCTAAAACCCTTATATGACAAGGGTTTTAG
>JBCDAG010000301.1:0-9224 GCA_039186165.1 Cyanobacteria bacterium P01_F01_bin.53 | reverse complement strand
TTTTCTGGGAAAATACAGAGTCCTGAACGAACTTTACACCGGATTAAGCTGACTGGGCATGACTACAGAGGCCAACAGTGGCGATTTTCAACCCAGGCAAACTGGGAATTTTCAGGGTCCTACGTTCCTTCTATCGAGGGACAGCAGCAGCTTACATCTGTTGTGAGTCAGCTTCATACACTTTTTGGCTCTTCAGTTTCTCTCCCCCGATAATTTGCTTTTGCTCATAGATCGATTGCCTTTCACTCCTCGTCACGGCTTAGGTTAATTTATGCAGTCAACTATGGAGATTTTCGCTATGTTAAGTCGGTGGTTTGGCCCTTTGCTTATTCTATTGATAGTCACTGTGTTTTACTGGATGTTATCGACAGGGCCTGCTTTTGCAACAGCCTTTTCATTGAGATACTAGTAAGGGATGTGCCTGAGTTTATTGAATTTCATGTATTTGGGTGTTCGGATGATAGGGCATCTCAAATGTCAAAGCGAGAATTTTGCATTCCTTTTAGCGGGGCAAATTTTGCATTTCAAATTCAGGCTTTGGTCGGTTAACTATTTTTAATAAAGCCTGTCTCAGGCGAAGTGCTCTGCAGAGCACTTCTGTACAGTAAGTGCAACTCATTAACTTTGCATTGGAGTCATGGTTGTCCGGCATGAAAGTAGTTTCTTTTGCAATAACCTCGAAGGAGAGCTCATGAAAATATTCATAAGACTGAGGGGCTTAAAGTTGTTGCGATTGTCCCTGATGATCGCCTCTGGGCTATGGTTTCTGTGTTCTCAGCCGGCCTATGCTGCCGAGGTTCAAAATGGACATCTTTTGTCAGCAAGTAATTCACCGTCATCAGCGCTAGTTGTTGGTTTGCCACAAGTTGATGTGGACCAATTGGAGAGTTCATTGCTGACTAACTATTTGACTAACCATTTAGGATTTCTAGCCTCTCAGCCCATTGATGACGCTGAAATAGCTGCACACATCGGTATTGAACCATTGCAAGCTGCAATGGCAACGAACCCAGGCAGTGCCGAGGACTGGAACGACCTGGGGCGGGCACTCTTTGCTTCTCAACAATATGCGGGAGCCTTGATGGCCTACGATTATGCGCTACTGATTAACCCCGACTACTCCCCGGCATGGGCTAATCGGTGTGGTGTTTTGAGTCAGCTGAAAGAATACACCCAGGCTCTGCTTTCCTGTGCTTTGGCACTGAAAAGTGATGATGAACATAGGCGTTCACAAGGCTTGGCATTAGTCTGGAATAGCCGAGAGAGAGAGTTGTTAAATTTAGAAGAGTACTGATTAGAAGAATACTGAGGTGTCCCTAAACTTGTTAGAACAGGTACTTTGGAACAGTAAGGGTTAATCCTAACTGCCAGAGTACATGGCGCAATCAAGCAATTTCGCTCTCCCCACTGGGAAAAATTTATAAAGTAGACAGCATCGCAAATTAGTGCGCAAGTTAGTAAGATATATACGCTCCAAAATAGGAGATATTGTGTTTGATTTCTTTTCCGTCTTTGACTTAAGAATATTGTGGGTGCTCTCGCCTATGGCGGCGGCATTGGCTTGGGCTAGGCTAATGGATGAAGAGCTGAACTTAAATGATGATGAACCTTGGTGGTATTAAGCGATTGGACTACTCGCTCGACTTACGAGAAGGGTAATTCGAGCACGAATTCTGTCCCCTGTGGTGAGATCTGCTCTACAGATAGTTTTCCATTGTGCTTTTGGACAATCTTATAGCCAATGCTGAGCCCCAGTCCTGTGCCTTTACCTACTGGCTTCGTGGTAAAAAATGGGTCGAAAATTTTAGCCTTAACCTCGGTAGGAATACCAGGGCCATTGTCCCTAATACTGATCATGGCTTTGTTTTCTTTTCGTTCTATGCGAATCACAATTTTAGGAGTTTTGGTTTGGCTACTCTCAAGGGCATCTAGGGCATTGCTGAGAATATTCATAAATACCTGATTCAGCTGAGCCGGGTAACAAGTCACCCGTTCAGAAAGGGTATAGTCTTTGATAATCTCTACACCTTGTTTAATCCGATGGTTTAGAAGTAACAAGGTGCTATCAATGCCCATACTCAAATCAACAGGCTTACGTTCAGATTCATCTAAGCGGGCGAAATTTCTGAGGGAGATAACAATCTCTTGGGTACGCGTTGTGCCGACTTCCATGGAGGTCAGTATGTTAGCAAAATCTGATTTTACAAAGTCCAAATCGATGTCTTCTATCACCCTCTGAATATCGGGTGTCGGATTGGGATAGCTCTTTTGATAGAGATCAAGCAGGGTCAGGAGATCTGTGGTGTACTGACTGGCATGGCTCAAATTGCCATGGATAAAGTTAATGGGGTTATTAATTTCATGGGCGATGCCGGCGACCATTTCTCCTAGTCCAGACATCTTCTCGGCTTGGATAAGTTGTGACTGGGTGTCTTTAAGCTGACTTAAGGCTTGCGATCGCTCCTGAATTTTTTCGCGGAGCGCAGCTTGAGAGGCTTGTAGTGCTTCTGAGTACTCGCCCATCCAAGTAATGAGTTGGTTGAGTGCGGTTGCCAGCATCCCGACTTCGTCCTGCCCCGTTATGCGAGCTTGCTGACTAAAGTCACTGGTTTGTACGACCTGCTGCGCCGTATGGGTGACGGCTTTTATCGGGCGAATGATTTTTTTTGCTGTCCATTGCCCTACGATAACGACGATTCCTGCACCCAGTGCTGAGATTGCCAAGGCGGTTAGCCACAAGGTTTGCTGTAGGCCTCTGAGCGGTTCCAACGACTGAAGCACTGCCAGTGTTAATGTTGTGTTATGTAGCCCAGTCAGCTCAATACTTTTGGCCATATAGCGACTGTCCCTAATGGTGAGCTGAGAGATCTCTTGAGAAAACTGATCGAGAGAAAATCGTTCGCCTCTTTGGGTGAAGGTGGACGCAATTTGCCGCTCGCCATTGAAAGCAACCAGTTCTCCGTCAGTCCGTTCGGCAATGGTCTGGAGTTCTTGGTTGGTCAGGGCATAGCCAACCAAAACGGCGCCTATTTTTTCGGAGTTATCATCAATGATTGCTGTGGAGACGAGGGTAGAAAAGAGAGCGTCGTTAGCGCTTACTAGCCAGGAGGAGGCCAGGTCTGATAACAGGTGTTTTTTCGTTGCGGTCAGTTCTAGGGAAGTATCTTGTAACACGGGCTGCCGCATACTGAGAAGTGTAGACCCATCAGCGTTGAAAATCTGTATGATATCAGCCTCTAGAACGGGTTTCAGAGGGGCCAGTTCTTTTTGCCAATTTTGCGCGTTAGCATGAGCCAGTGCAGCTTTTAAAGAGGCTTGCTCGCTCAGGAGATCGGCTGTTTTTTGTAGCTGATTCAGCTTGCTCTCAAATTTTTGAAGGGTAAGGGCAGACGCTGCATTCAGATTTTTTTGCTGTCTATGCTCTAGATACTGAGAAAAAATATAGGTAAATGAAAAGGTGCCTAATACCCAGACACCTAAACAAGTAGAGATGAACGGAACATTAATTTTCCAATGTAGAGGAAGTTGCCTATAAGCTTCAGAAAGGGATTTCATTTTGCTCATAGGTCTAGAGAGTGAGAAGATCTCGACCTGATGTATATGATCGAGTGGATTCAATTTCAACATACCCTTATCTTGTCGTCCAACATCGGGGAATGCTGCGCTGTTTTATAACAATCTCCCCAGGGTACACGCACAATCCCCCAGAGTACACGACTGGTAAGTGTACTCTGGGGGGATCAATGAGAAGCTTGATGTCAGCTAATTTCTAGGCAGCTAGCTTACAGTTCAGCCCACTCTTCAGGCAGCATGTTGGCCTGAAGTTCAAAGCCACCGCTGCCATCAGGCGTCAGCACATAGGCAATGCCTTGAGGGTCAGGGTAGATGCCGGTTGCCGCTTCAAAAATGTCATCGTGGCCGACGATAACGGTATTGGTCCCGTCAGCTGGCACTGCTGTGAGCAAGGGCGTGACGTTCGCCTTCATCTCTTCCACTTGCTCATCGGTGTAGTCCTCAAAAGGCAAGAAGTTGAGTTTTGAATTCTTGGTATGGGTGCCAAAGGCCAGATCAGCGGTCTGCCAAGCGCGGCAGTAGTCGCTGGCAATTACATCGCCTACGGGAATGTCCTTATCGGTGAAAGCCGCACCGATGTCTTCTGCTTGCTTCGTGCCCACATCATTGAGCTTGCGCTGAGTGTCGCAATCATCCAGTTTCATGTTGGGGTCTGCTTGGTCGGCGTAGTCTTTCTCCGTTTGGGCATGGCGGAAATAAATGACGTGTCCGCCTTCTTTGAGGGCACTCAGCAGTTCTGCACCAGCGATTTTATCTTCAAAGTCAGCATTGGCTTGCTCACCGGCACTGTACTCGCCACCTTCACCGCCTTCGCCACCTTCACCACCTTCACCGCCTTCGCCACCTTCACCGCCTTCGCCACCTTCACCGCCTTCACCGCCTTCCGCAACTTCGGTGGCAGCATCGGGCGCGGTGCTTGTTTCAACGTCAGTAGTCGTTGCGCCGCCGCAAGCGGTCAGACCAGCGACTAGCCCCGCTGCCAAAAATAGTTCTACTGTTTTCAATCGCTTAGTCATCATGTGGCCTCATAAGATATTGAATAGAATGAATGAACTAGTCTTATTGAAACTAATTATCATTCATAGGGTTGTCTACAATATCTTGATTTAGGCCCTATTTGAGGATAATTACCAAATGGTAATTTTTCGGCGACTAGGCTCTTCTGACTGGGCTCTTCTGGCTGGGCTCTTCTGACTGGGCTCTTAGTAGTCGTTACATCATCGGACTGTACTAGCTTCATGGCTCAGCTTTGGTCTTGACCAGCAGAGTCGACTTGGACCGTGTATTAGAAATAGCTCATGATATTCATTCTTTAGAATATGCTTTAGAAATATTGCTTATTAGGTTTTGCAGTCTATAGTTCGAGGGTACTTGGCTCACTTAAGGCAAATCAAAAATTATGGTAGAAACTTCTGTGGCGGTCATTGGCGGAGGTGCTAGTGGTTTAAGCGCATCTATGTATTTGGCTAAGGCCGGTATTGGGTCAATTACCTTTGACCATGACAAATCTGTTTTGCATAAGGCTTATCTTAAGAACTATCCAGGCAAAACAACGCCCACGGTGGGGATCGACCTGAGAGATGAAACGCGATCGCTCTGTGAGCACTATGGGGCAACCATTCTCAGTGTCGCTGTCGAACAGCTAACGGTTAAAGATGACAAGTTTCTGGTGATTACCAGTGACGATAGTTACGTAGCCGACTATGTGATTTTGGCTACTGGCCAGGCCCCCCTCAAATTCTTAGATCTCTCGGTGGACATGGTTGAGGGCGCTCAGCCCTTTGTAAAAAATAATTTGCCGGTTTCTGCAGAAGGTGAAACATCTGTTCCCAGATTGTTCGCCGCTGGTGTGCTCGCCGGTCATCCTTCACAGGCGATTGTTGCAGCAGGCGATGGTGCTAGGGTTGCTGTACACGTGATCTCTCGAATTAACGGTGAATATTGGGTGGACCATGATGTTCCACCAAAAGGGTAGCCCGCATAATGCCTCAAATGCTGGGCCTGAGAGGCCTGGTCTGAGAGGCCTGATCTGAGAGGTTGGACCTTAGGAGTTGGGACGCGTTGCTTTAAGGCTGTTGCCTAAGGTTGCTATTTAAGTGGCGTTAGGCGATCGCTGCCCATGCCGTACACCACTCGCATCACATGCTCAAAGAACGGAACATTCAGTTCCTGATTGACGTGCTTGCTGTGGATAAAATTAGGAATGGCATTGACTTCAATGAATTTGATGTCGCCATTTTCTAACGGGAGTAAATCAATGCCCAGCAATATATAGCGTCTGATGGAGGTTGCACTCAAGGCTTCCTCGAATACGGGCGCTATGCGTTTGGCGGCATCACTAGCCTTGCTCATTAGTGCAGGGAAGCCGTCCACCTCAGAGGCAAGGGTGACTTTTACGAGACTCTCTTCGGAGTCGTAGCCTCGATGATCGACCTGTACACTGTAGTCTGTACTTCCCTTTTCGTAGTCAGGTGCGTGAATCATTGCAAAGCCATCATCAAAGATATAAATTTTACTGTTCCACAACAACAGATAAATGCGTGCGGTAAATTTTTTCCCCTCAATGAGTTTGATGTCTTCAACGCCAGCCTGAATAATGTTGTACTTGGGCAGCTCAAAGTCAGACAGTGATGAATGGGGAATGACCTGAATATCTCGTCCCCCAGAGAGATGGTGGGGTTTCACAAACCAAATATTGACAGGCTCCGGATGAGCGATCGCCTCTTGAATGCTGGTAAAGGTGGCTGGAAATACGTCATCAATGCCATGCTGCTTTAGCAGCTTACTGACCTTAGCCTTACTTTCCAAAACATTGTAGATTTTAGGCTCTATCAGTTTGATGTTACTGGCATGGTCATCTGGGTTTTCACCAAAGAACTTACACCAGTAGCTGAAGCTTGCGTGGGATACAGTCTCTGGTATTTGTTGGTTCAGACGCTCAGCAGCTTGTTTAAATAAAGCTGACGCTCGATTAGCTTGTACTTCTATCATGGCTGTAAATGTTTTTTAACAGCAGCTTCTGCTATCTATAAATTCAAACGATTCAGGTTGAACTTTATCCAAACCCCTTTCTCTTTTGGGTTTTACTGTTTTGGCTTACGTTTTTTTGGGGTATGCCTTTTTTGCGAGCCCCTTTACCACGAGCACTCTTTCTATGAGCGCCTTTTTTATGAGAGGTTTTCCCGCTTCGTGCAACCTCTTTGGTAAACTGCCCGTGCGACGTTTTTTTAGGTTGCTTCGCGCCCTCTTTTTCACGAGACTTTTCACGAAACCAAAGATTACAGGCCCACTTCTCACCAAGTTCAACCGGCATACCACCATGCAAGCTGTTGGGGTGGCGCACATTTGTCCCGGCAAAGCAGTTGTGAAAAATCACCATCCGACCCCGCTTGGCTGCAACCTCCAAATCTAGCTTAGGGAAACAAGTTCCTCCACCTTTTTCCACGTCGTTAAGGTACAGCAGACAGGTGACAAGTCGCTGCCCGCCCCTTGCCATGCAACGTTTGCCCCGTTCAGTATCCGCCTCCCACGCATCGTAGTGGGCGCTGTATTTTTGGGTTTGGAAGTAATGTATTAACTGAAAAGATTCAGCATTGCATAACGGCAATTCTACAAGCTGACTAATCCGCTTAGCCAAGGAACGAATTGTCGGCGAGTGATCATGGGGAATCCAACAGTTTCGACCTGTGCGCCCTTTACTAACAACACCGGACGCATCCGTAGAAACCAGCGCTCGCTGCAACTTTAAATTACCTGCTTCTACTAAGCTGGTAATCTCAGTATCGCTCAGAAAGTCTTCGAGAACGTAAACACCCGGTTCCTCATTAAGCAATCGCCCAGTCTCGTATTGGCGACGAATCTCCAATCCCATGGCTCAAGTATCCTAGCAAAAAGCAGATAGTAAAAAGTTAAACTTCAAAAGCCTGCTTATCTTAGCCTAACCCTACCCGAGCGGCTTGGCTCTAACTCTTGCTTGGTGTGGCTGCCCAAGCGATCACCAACTATTACGAAATCAGCAGAATGAAGTCGGCAGATGCGTGAGAATGCCAATACCAGCGCTAGTTCAGTAGTCATATTCAATCCCTGAAGGTTAGAGAGAAATCCAGGGTGAAAAGAACGGGCTGACTGAAATTTTAGAAAAAACTAAAGCAAGTCGGCATTTGGTTTAGTACAACGTATCTCAAATTGTAAGGTGAGGGTAGTTTTAGGCCTAATTGAGTTAGCTAGGCGAAACCCGCTGTAGGCGATCGTTTAGATGACTGATTGATAGATGACTGATTGAGGTTTTTCTGGGGCGACCTTATCTAGCAACATGATAAGGCGATAGGAGCCTGCGCAGAGTTGCAATATTTGCAACTCTGCGCAGCTATAACTTCTTAAAATAGCTGCTTCTATTAGCAATAGTTATCAATAATGGATGACGAGCCCAACTTTAACCCAAAACAATGGCTGCACTTTTAGACAGCTATCGGCATAATGCACTGTATGCTGCAAGCTATAAAGCCTGCCAGGATCGAGGGCCATCAAGGGGTTCCCAAAAAACTTGCGATTTTTGTAGAAATGTGCACGTGATCACACCTATAACTTCATCAGGACTTCATAAAACAGCCGTCACCGAGTTCAGTGTAGGGTGTTACACTGACGACAGATTTATTGAGATTCAGTCCCAATACAAAAGAATTTGTTAAGGTTTTCTGCCAAAACAAGTTTACCGCAACGTATCACCAGATTAAGGTCCTATTTAGAAAGTATCTTTTGTTTACGTTCCCAGTCTCGGAGCTATGCCTCAAGCGTAGCTATGTTTCGATGGCTATCTATGCCTAAGGGATCATGGTTCAGTGGGGGCGATTCATGAGAGTCTATTTTTATTAACTTATAGCTTTTACTTAGGATACAACTGTGTACTTGGCGAGCTGCTGAGAAGATTCTCCTGATCGAATTTTCTCAGCAGTTCGTTGCACATCCATCAGGGCATCGAGTTTTAAGTTGGGCATCACAAAAGAACTCAAAACTAGGACTTGCAAAACTTACAGATAGTTTGAGCTTTTAATGGATATAACGGTTGTTATTTGCACGTATAACGGGGCTGATCGGCTGCCAGCGGTTTTGGACCGCTTAGCGGCTCAGGCGGTAGCGCCTTCTGTTAATTGGGAGCTTGTCGTCGTCGATAACAATAGTCAAGATCAGGTGGCTCAGGTCGCTAGCAGCCATCCGATAAAGTCGTTGCTCTCGTCTCGAATGAAGATCGTTTATGAGTATAGGCAAGGTCTGGCCTATGCTCGTCGCCGTGCGGTTCAGGTGGCTCGTGGGGAGCTGCTCGCATTTTTAGATGATGACAATTTACCGAACCCAAACTGGATTCAAGAGGTTTATACCTTTGGCCAGCAGTATCCTGATGCGGGTGCCTACGGGAGTCAAATTGTTGGCCAGTATGGGTCGCCGCCGCCGCCAAAGTTTGAGCGTATTGCCTGTTTCTTAGCCGTGATTGACCGGGGAAATCAGTCTTTCCGCTATGACCAGCTTGATAGATGGCTATTTCCAGCGGGTGCGGGGTTAGTGGTTCGCAGACAGGCTTGGCTTCAGACTGTACCCACGCAGCCTGCTTTGTCCGGCGTGTCGGCCAAGGGGCTTAACGGCAAAGGGGAAGACAT
>JBCDAG010000300.1:0-9247 GCA_039186165.1 Cyanobacteria bacterium P01_F01_bin.53 | reverse complement strand
GGTGAGCACTTGCTGCGCAGTTGCTGTCCAGCCGACGATGCCACCTTGGGCACGGACCATTTCTAGGGTGGCTTGTTTGAACTCTGGGAAATAGCTTTCAGTCGCATCTTCAACCAGAAGACATTCGTAGCCTCGATCGTTGGCTTCGCGCATGGTGCTTTGCACACACACTTCAGTGGTAACACCTGTGAAAATAAGATGAGAGATCTTGTGCGTTCTCAGTACTTTGTGTAACCGGGTGTTGTAAAAAGCACCTTTTCCTGGCTTAGAAATGACAAGTTCGCTACCAGAGGGCGCTAAGGGAGCAATAATTTCGTTGCCGGGTTCTCCTAAGATAAGAATCCGGCCCATGGGACCTTTATCTCCAATGGTAAGACTGTCTTTTTTTTGGGCTTGGCCTCTTTTCTTTTTAGAAGGTGGACAGTCGTAGAGATCCGGGCGATGGCCTTCTTTCGTTTGAACAATGCTGAGCCCATAGTTTCTGAAGGTTTGTTGCAGCTGCTGAACGGTGGGAACAATTTTTTGTAGTTTGGAAACATCGTTCCCAAGAATTTCACCAAAGCCTCCCGGTTCTAGAAAGTCCTTTTGCATGTCAATAATGACAAGCGCTATTCGACTCAGCTTTCTGGGCAGTTCGTAGTCATAGGGCTGAGCGACGATGTGAGGCACCTTACGTTGTCTCCTTGAGCATGGCGACAGGTCTTTCCCAAATTATTAATACAATGCAGCCGTCTTCGCTGACAATATCATGACGACTGCCTGGAGGATTGATGATTAGGCTTCCAGCAAGGTGCTGGCCTTGATGATCGCTCTGAGAACCAGATAGCACGACGATGTGTTCGTAGCCAGTGTGGCGATGGGCGGGAACAGTGGCGCCGGGCGCATAGTTGAGGAGTGCCGCAGAGGGACCCTGGGTGCGCTGGTGCGCCTCTCCGGCTGGAGAATCGCCGTAGAGCATGTGGATATCTACGCCAGGACGGAAGGGTTGCCAGGGAATTTTTTCTGGATGCTTTGCCAGGGTAAAGAGGTCGGTAAGAATGATGGCGTCAGTGGCCGGCCATTCGCTGGCCGATGAGGGTGAGATCGGCATGGGCAGTATCGCTCTCGTATACAAGTTTGCCTTCGCTGATGACGAAGATGCGATCGCACAAAGCCAATAGCTCATCGAGGTCTTCACTCACCAGCAAAATAGCGACGCCTCGATTGCGCGCTTCTACGATGGCCTGATGGATAAAGTCTACCGCCGAAAAGTCTAGGCCAAAGCAAGGGTTTGCCGCGATTAGGAGTTTAACGGTCTCTGAAGAGAGCTCTCGGGCAAGGACAGTGCGTTGTATGTTGCCGCCAGAGAGATGGCTCACGGGTGTTTCAGCAGAGGGTGTCTTGACTGAGAAGGTTTGGATGAGGGCGCTTGCGCTCCTACGGATAGCCTTGAGTAGCAGGAGCCAGTTCCACTTTGCCTGCGGTGGGCGATCGAAGGTACGTAGGGCCATGTTTTCCGCTACGCTCATATTGGGCACGCAGGCATTGCGCAGGGGTTCCTCGGGCAGAGCATATACCTGATGGCGAAACATTTCTTCGCGGGTGGCGCTGTAAGGCTGGCCATTGACCTTGAGGCTGCCCTCACTCGGGAGCCTTTGACCAGCAAGTACCTCCACTAAAGGCTTTTGGCCGTTGCCTGAGACCCCTGCAATGCCGACAATTTCTCCGGCATGGACGGTGAGGCTAACGCCCTTTACCGCCAGCAGTCCATTCTCTCCTTTTGCCTGAATGTTTTCGATAGCGAGAACGGGCTCTTGCGTCTCCCGCTGAGTCTTTTCAACTGAGCGGGTGTCTCGGGCTTTGCCCAGCATCATTTCAGCCATGGCTTCTATAGAAAGCTCGCTGACTGTGCCTTGTCCGGCAAGCTTGCCTTTGCGCAAAATGGTGACTTCATCAGCAAAGGCCTGTACTTCTCGAAACTTATGGGTGATGAGAAGAATACTGAGATTTTGTTTGACGACTTCTGCTCGTAGAAGCCCCAACACTTCTGTGGCTTCGGTAGGAGTGAGGACAGAAGTAGGCTCATCCAAGATGAGAATTTTGCTTTTGAGATAGAGCTGCTTGAGAATTTCGAGTTTTTGCTTTTGGCCCGCAGCGAGTTCTGCAACGGGCATTTTTAGATCAATTTGAAAGGGTGAGGTCGTGATAAACGCTTGCAGCTCTGCAAATTCTTTTTTCCAGTTGATCAGCTGCTGGTTACTGTAGCGGGAGAGCACCAAGTTTTCCGCAACTGTCATGACGGGAATGGAGGTGAAGTGCTGGTACACCATACCTATGCCATAGGAATGGGCATCTTTTGGGCTTTTGATAGTGCTTGGGGTTTGATTAATGCGAACTTCGCCAGCGGTGGGCTGGTGAAAGCCCATGACGCATTTGACAAGGGTGCTTTTGCCCGCACCGTTTTCCCCAAGCAGGGCATGGATGGTGCCGGGCTTGAGGGTGAGGGAGACTTTATCGAGGGCGGTGAAGGTGCCAAAGCGTTTGGTCATGTTGATGACGTCTAGCTGAGGCGGTGCGATCACTGGCGGTGGGTTGAGGGTAGTCGTGGTCATCTCTACCCTTGAGCGCTGAGCGTTTCTATTAGGTCGGTTGAGGTTGCGATCGCACCAAAAACGCCGCCTTGCATGGTGATCATTTTGAGCGCGGCCTGATAGTTGCCATAGTCGGTAGCGCCCGTGCAGTCGGAAAGGACGAGGCATTCGTAGCCTCTGTCATTGGCTTCGCGCATGGTGGTGTGGACGCAAACGTCGGTGGTGATTCCAGTGAGGATAATATTTTGGATGCCTTTGCGGCGCAGCAGTAGATCTAGGTCGGTAGCGAAGAATGCGCCTTTGCCGGGTTTATCAATGATTGTTTCACCAGGGAGGGGGGCGAGTTCAGGAATGATGTCCCAGCCTGCTTCGCCGCGTACGAGGATGCGGCCGCAGGGGCCAGGGTCACCGATTCCGGCTCCGATTTGACGCGATCGCCACTGCTTATTCTCTGGCAAATCTGAGAGGTCGGGCCGGTGTCCTTCCCGTGTATGCATGATGTGAAAACCTTGGGCCCTCATCACCTTGAGCAGTTTTTGCAAAGGCTCAATGGGCGCACGGGTCAGCGTCAGGTCGTAGCCCATTTTATCGACGTAGCCACCTTTCCCACAGAAGTCGGTCTGCATATCGATAATCAGCAGCACCGTGTTTTCAGGGCGCAAGTCACCATTGTAGGGATAGGGATAGGGATCTGCTTTTACGGTGCGGGACATTTTCAATGTATCTGGGTTTGATGGCTACTACATTTGATCTCTAGAATCGCATATTAGTTCACTGCTTTTTCAGGGGGAATGAAAGGCATTTCTTCGCCTTTGTACTCGCGTTCTGGCGGGTCAAAGCCACAGGAGGTGCCATCTGTGTGGATGACTTCGTCCTCCCAAGGGAGGCGATAGTTACCAGCGACCATGTCCTTCATGTAAGTGTACGGACAATCTTGGGCACCGCCCTTAACAGCGGTGTAGCCCCGGTGGCCGAACTGGTAGATGTTGTTTTCTACGCTCCAGTGTTTGCGAGCCTCGCGAACGAGATCCGGTCGAACTTCAGCAGTGATAATTTCATTGGGACGATGACTGCCCATGACGAGGGGCTCACCGTCAAAGTTGACGATCATGCCTTCACCCATAGAGTCGAAGGTGCCATCAGTGCCACACATGCACACGGAGGCGGTGACTATGAGGTTGCAGAAGGCGTTAGTTTGGTTGGTGACTTGCCAGCTGTGGCGAATGGGGGCGGTGTAGCCAGCGGTACGTAACATGATGTCGGCCCCTTTGTAGGCGCATTCTCTGGCCATTTCGGGGAACATGCCGTCGTGACAGATGATAAGGGCGATTTTGCTACCATTGGGGCCATCACAGACGGGAATGCCGATGTTGCCTGGTTCCCAGGGTTCTACGGGCACCCAGGGGTGCAGTTTGCGATAGTAGAGTTTAAGTTCGCCTTGGTCGTCAATGATGATGCCGCTGTTGTATGGGTTGCCATCAGGGTTGTATTCCATGATGGAAAAGCAACCCCAAATTCTATGATCGATACAGGCTTGGCGGAAGGCGGCGACTTCAGGGCCGTCAAGGCGGCACATAATGTCTGGGTTTGTATCCATGGAGAGCCCATGGAGTGAGTACTCGGGGAAGACAACGAGATCCATGGTGGGCATGTTGCGGCGAGCTTTAGCCACCATATCGACGATGTTTTGAGTTTGCTCTGCTAGGTCGTCTGGGGTAACAACGGTTGGTAGCTGGGCCTGAACCATACCAAGTACCACGCCGTTGGGAGATTTGTTGAGTCCGCCGAGTCCGTTCATGCGATCGCCTCACTGCTATCAAGAAGTACTGTCATAAGAAACGCGGTAGGAGCGCTGCGATTACCATAGGAGGATTTGCGTATCTGTTTTGTGACGGTTGTATCAAGTCGGCCTCAATGTGGGCTTCCACTGGAAATTGAAGACAATCCTTCGATTTTCCAGCGCTAGTGATGCGAGAGGGTACTTTTGCGCTGGCTCAGGGCCGCTTACGGGGTAAGGTTTCACCCCGATAGGATAACGGGCATGCTGTGCTCGTAAGCTGTGAGAGACTCCCATGTACGACCTAACTCAACTAACGCTGCAAGATGTGACTAAAATCGGTATTCATCTAAGGACGCTAGGGAAAAACTCTGACAGCTTAGAGACCGTTGCACTTCAGTGCGTGAAATACCTGCGCGAGCAGCTAGTCGATCCTCAAACGGGCGAGTCAGCCTGTGCCCTGGCTCGTTTTTTCAAGACTCATGACTACGGCAAGCTGCCTGAAGATTTGCAGGCGAGTGCCCGCGATTTGTTAGCTTCCCCAGGGGCAACGCCAAGTTCGATTGACCCGGCGATGAAATGTTTGACGCTGATGGCAACGGCGGGAGAGTTATCTGATTGGTGCGATCGCAAGGCGTCGAAGGGGCATCAGGCCATTCCGCTTACCAGCGAGAAAGCCGTAGAAAGCATTCCAATGATTGCTCAGCTTATCCGGAGCTTTGATCTAGACATTAGCTCTGTGGTTGCACCAGACCACGATTTACTCATAGAGCTAGAGCGCAAAACCTGCAATGTCTTCTATATCCAAAAAGCACTAGGAAGTGAATACATTCCCGCACAGTCGGAGTTTGTCGCACCATTTGGTATTCAGTCGGTTGTTGGCTTTGGGGGCATGTTACCAACGGGTGATTTGTTCTCAGTCATTTTATTTTCTAAGGTGGCGGTCGCTGAGAGCGCTGCAAGATTGCTAAAAACCCTGCCGCTGAGTCTCAAAATGGCAATGATGCCAGCTCTGAAAAAGCCTACCTTCCTAGCGCTACAACCAGCCTGATGTCATCTTTTTTGCAACCTCATATTCAACTTTAGTTATGTTCTTTGATGTAAATGTCAGATACTGTATTACTCTCTTTTGAGGCTTCTGAGACTGCTGAAGCTGATGAGACTGCTGAGCGCATAGAGCATAATACGCAGCTCAAAGAAGAAGTTGCCGATCTGCGCGAGCAGGTTTCAACCTTGGAAGAACTTTTACAGCTTTATGAGGCCTCTGCAATTGAGCAGGAGCAACAGTTACAAGGTGCCATGGTTGAGCTAAAGGAGCATGCCCAACAGCTAGAGCATGCTCAAGAAGCACTACAAACACTGCAAACAACGCTAGACAGTATGGGCGATGCTGTCATTGTGGCTGGCCGTGACGGCCAGGCTTTGTTTGTGAATCCAGCTGCGCAGCGACTGCTCAAAGGAGAGGCAGTGTCGCGCTCTTTTCGAGACTGGCTACAAACAGCTCAGCTGTTTGAAAGCGATGGGGTGACGCCATACTCAATGGAGTCACTGCCTTTGACTAGGGCAATTGGAGGGGAATCGGTAGATGCGGCAGAAATGCGATGGGTGACGAGCACTGACCCTGCTGGCCGCTGGCTCAGTGTGACGGCAAGGCCCATCTTAGCGGCTGAGTCGGTGACTGGCGCGGTTGCTGTATTTCGAGATGTGACACAACGCAAGCAGTTTGAGCAGGATTTACAGCGATCGCACCACGCGGCGAAAGAGCAGGCACAGCTACTAGAAAAAACACTCAGTCAGCTGAAGCAAACACAAGCACAACTAGTGCATGGTGAAAAAATGTCTAGCCTGGGTCAAACGGTTGCTGGCATTGCCCATGAAGTCAATAACCCAGTCAATTTTATCCACGGCAACTTGACCCATACGAAGAATGCTTTTCATGATTTGTTGGACTTGGTACAACTATTTCGCTCAACCTATCAGACGCTGCCTATTGAGATTGAACATGCGATAGAAGAGATCGATTTAGACTTCTTGGCAGCAGATATTCCACCCATGCTGGCATCCATGACGCAAGGCACTCAGCGCATTCGAGAGATTGTCAAGTCGCTGAGAGTATTTTCTCGACTAGACGAAGCAGAACTCAAATCTGTTGATATTCATGAAGGTATTGATAGCGCGGTGATGCTAGTTCGATCTAGATTTGCAGCGACAGATACCAGGCATGACATTACTCTACGGCGAGACTATAGCACCTGTGAACACATTAAGTGCTATGCCAGGGAGCTAAACCAGGTCTTTGTTCATTTACTTTCAAACGCTATTGATGCCCTGGCAATGAATGCAGGCAATCCAGAGATTATTATTCGTACTTACAGTAATGGTGAAACACTAACAGTCGAAATTGAAGACAATGGTGAGGGAATTCCTGCTGATATTCGCGCCAAAGTATTTGATCCTTTTTTCACCACAAAACCGGTCGGGACAGGCACTGGCATCGGTCTTTCAATCTGTCACCAGATTGTGGTCGAAATGCACAGTGGAAACATAGCGTGCTTGTCTGAAGTTGGCCAGGGAAGTCGGTTTGTAGTGACGCTGCCCTATGTCCAGTAGGTCAGCATCCCATAAGTCGACAGATCAAGTAAATCTGATGGGTGCGAAACGCTACAGGGAAACCTGAAGGATGGAACCTGAAAGCATCCAGTTAAGGACATTTATAGATGAGAAAGAGATTCATCAGAGCAGCAACAGCTTATCTCAGGTCTCTATTTTTTGGGTGTACGCAGCGAGCTAACCAGCAAGGTCTTTTATCCCCAGCGTTGCCAAATGGCGCCACAGCAGCTTATTCAGGCATTGGAGTGATTTCTTTCCCCTTGCCACTGACGGCTGCTGTGCTCGGAATTTGTGTTTTACCATTTTTGCTTAATTTGATCGGCGTTGAATTTGGGTCAACACCGTCTGCTTTGTCAGGTGAGGTTGCCGCAAATTTGTCTAAAAGCGAGCTGATAGAGGCCATGCACCAGGCTCTGGAAGGCAGCTACACTCACACTATCTTGGAGTGGAGTGCATTTTGCACGGCTATTTTTACGGTTGTACTTGCTTTTGCTTGCTTTGCGAATAAGCCTGATGTGGCAACACCTATATTGGGGGTTGCGCTACTGTGTGCCGGAATTATGGATGCGTTCCATACCCTAGCTGCCGATCGGTTGATTGAGGCAGCAGCGGCTAATAGCGATTTGATTCCATTTACCTGGGCACTGTGCCGGTTGTTCAATGCGCTCATCAGCATTGTAGGCACTGGGCTATTATTGGCAGGCAATTTTAGACGGAGCTGGCGATTTAACGCTCTCTTTGTCTTTGCCACCAGTTTTGTTTTTGTTTTGATTGCTTATTTAACTATTCGAATCTGTGCCAATAGTCAAAATCTACCGCAAACGACTTTCCCAGATGGCTTTGTGACGCGTCCCTGGGATGTTCTGCCGCTGTTTTTGTTTCTGAGCGCGGGTATCTGGCTGTATCCCGCTTTTTACCGCAAGTATCCCAGCTTATTTTCTTCAGCTCTGATTGTCAGCACCATTCCAAACGTAATTACCCAAGTGCATATGGCCTTTGGGTCAACGGCGCTGTTTGATAATCACTTTAATATTGCTCACTTTCTTAAAATTATTGCTTATTTGGTGCCGTTGGCAGGGTTAGTTCTGGACTATGTCTATACCCAACGAACGTTAGAGGCGAGAAATGGTGAATTTTATCGGGAAATTCAAGACCGAAAAGCTGCGCAGCATCAGTTGCAGGTTACCTTGGCTGATCTCAAACAAACTCAGGTACAGCTGATTCAAAGTGAAAAAATGTCGGGCCTGGGACAGATGGTGTCGGGGATTGCCCATGAGATCAACAACCCAGTGAATTTTATCCACGGCAATTTAAGGTACTTGAATGATTGCGTTAAGGACTTGGTGGATTTATCTACGCTGTACCAATCCACCTATACTCAGCCTCCAGAAACGATTCAAACAAAGCTGGAAGATGTGGATCTGACGTTCTTGCAAACGGATATTCCTAAGTTGTTGAAATCCATGAAGATGGGGACCGAGCGCATTCGAGAGATTGTTCAATCACTACGCACGTTCTCTCGTTTGGATGAAGCGGCTTGTAAGGATGCAGATATTCATGCGGGACTGGAAAGTACGCTGTTGATTTTACAACACAGGCTTCAGGCACAGCCCGATCGTCCTGCGGTCAAGATTGTACGTCATTACGATAAGCTGCCCTTGATTGAATGCTACGCAGGGCAGCTAAACCAGGTATTTATGAATGTGATGGCAAATGCGCTAGATGCGATGGAGGATAGAGACTGCGATCGCACCTATGAAGAAATGCTGAAATCTCCCAGCATGCTTACCTTGACGACAGAGCTACTGTCAGCAGAAAACCGACTTCTAGTAACTATTGAAGATAATGGTCCTGGCATTTCCGATGAGACTTTGAGTAAGATGTTCGATCCCTTTTTTACGACGAAACCTGTAGGAAAAGGCACTGGACTAGGGATGTCTATCAGTCACCAAATCGTTACAGAACACCATAAAGGCACCTTAACGTGTCACTCCACTGTAGGTGAAGGTACAGCATTCACGATCCGAATCCCAACTTTGCTCCAGGCTTAGGGCAAACCTTTTTATTTACAGCAAGCGTGCGGATGCATCCGTACGCTTGCGCGCCACCTAGCCCTCAGACATAAACGGTTTGAGAGGTCACTAATGAGTGGGCTAAGTGGCCAACGTTATAGCGGGATTGAATTTAACTGAATTTAGAGGAATTGAGCGTGTTAGCAATTTGCGAAAACAAAGGTCGATTTGCGGGGCTCTCCTGCATGCAATTATTTTGCAATTGTCGTAGCATTTCC
>JBCDAG010000299.1:0-9270 GCA_039186165.1 Cyanobacteria bacterium P01_F01_bin.53 | reverse complement strand
GATTGAATCAGGTCCAACTGAGCAGGTATGCTATGAGTGTTTTTTTCATTGGTAGGATTACTCTGCGAAGTTTGTCATTTGCCAGAGTATCCTACTTTTTTTCGCTATAAGGCTCAGTATCCTGAGACCCCACAATTGTGCGTCGCTCCCGGGCTTTTTCTTGCTGAAGTATCTCCCTACATTGTTTTTTCGAACCACGCAACATCCCAATAGCGCCCAAATTTACGCCCGACCTCTCGAAACAGCCCCACCTGCTCAAAATCAAACTTTTTATGCAGAGCAATCGAGGCCTGATTGGGTAACGTAATTCCCGCATAGACACGGTGTATATCTTCCTGCGCTAATGTTTGAAATAACGTGCTATACAACTGCTTACCAATGCCCTTTCCCTGAGCTTTATCACAGAGATAAATGCTCGACTCCACTGAGGTATTGTAAGCTGCTTTAGTCCTAAGTTTACTGCTAGAGGCGTACCCGACAACCTCACCATCACTCTCAGCAACAAACAAACGATATCGACCACTATGATTATAGTGACACATCCAATTCGCCTGTCTTTGCTCAACACTAAAAGGAGACAAATCAAACGTAATGGTCGTCTCTATAATGTATCGGTTATATAGCTTGGTTAGAGGCTCAATATCAGTAGAGCAAAAATCACGAACAAGGGTAGTCATCGACAAAGATTACCTAAGAGGTCATATCTAGCTCTTCTATGCTAGCGACTCATTAGCGACCCAAATGAATCCAAACAGACTCAAGCTCCAGTGCATCCCACGTCACCTCAACAAACCACACATTCAAGCTGGTTTAATCGTCAAGGGATCATCATCATCCGGATTATTCCACTGACTCACGACAATCCTATTGCGCCCTGCTTGCTTTGCTTCAGATAGCGCCTTATTAGCATGCTCAACGAGGCAAAGAGATGATAACGACACCTCAGCAGCAAGATTGACAGAACCATAACTCAAAGTAATCCACTCGCTCACAGAAGATTTCTCATTCACTATCTCGAGCTGGCGAACCTGATGCTGAATTCTTTCCGCAATCTCAGCACACATTTCAGGGGTAGTGTCAGGTAAAATCACTGCAAACTCATCACTGCCGTAACAGGCAACCAAATCAGAGTCTCGAACTGCTAGCTCAATAGCACGAGCAACCTTCTGCAAACACACGTCCGATGCTGCATGCCCATAGTAAGCCTCAAAAGCTTTCAAATAATCTACATCACACATAATCAATGACAGGCTGCTCTCCATAGCCAAAGCCTTGTCTAAATATTGCTCAAAGTAATCGCGACTAGCAACTTGTGTTAATTCATCAACAGCTGCTAACTTTTTCAACTGCTGTTGACGGTACACCAAACTCGTCGCAGTCACTGACATTATCAACGCCAACGGCAACACCAGTGGCAACCACCAGCCAACTAAAAATAAGCAGTAGCTGACTGTAATAACACCACTGCTAACACCCAATCCTGCACCCGTTAATTGCCAAGCTGACATCCCTGACTTCAGAGATTTTCTATGAACCATGGGGCGACTAGCAGCAATACTGGCCAATATACAAAACAGTACCCACAAACCTTGGCCATAGCCTGGGAGCGTCTTTAAGAACGGTTGCCCATCCAGAGCAGCCCGCAATAGCTGAGATAGCAACTGTGCGTAAACATATAGGCTAGGAAGCAGTCTCCCATCACTCAGAGGGGTATAAACCAAATCAGTCCCACTCATCGCTGTAGAACCGATCAAAACAATGCGATCGCGTACCTGTGCTTTAATCAGCTCACCTGCTAACACCGTTGTCACTGAAACGGATTCAAATTGACGATGATCACGACGATAATTCATCAACACCTGATAGCCATCAGCCGCCGCATTAACATAACCGCCATCATGTTTTTTAAAGCGAGCAATCCTCGATTGTCCCAACTGCAAAGACCAACCAAGATCATCTAATGGCGCTGGCCTAATATCCCAGTCTTCTAAATAAGCCAATGCCAGCGTAGCAGCGAATCCTTGCCTAACTTCACCATCTAGTTCAATAACAGACAGCAATCCCCGCCTAACAACGCCATCATCATCGACAACTAAATCAGCAGCAGCGGTACGACTGTTGCTCGCTAAAGTACTATTTTCTGCACTTCCCTCACCAACAAACTGCTTCAGGCTAACTAAATTAGGGATCATTTCAAAAACGTTACCCAAGGACTCAGTCTCAAGCGCACCTGGAACCTTTCGATAACGTGCTATACCAATTCCAGCAGGCTCGTGCCTATTGAGCTGGATAATTACCTTAGCCAGCATTTCATCAGACATTAGCCCCTCTCCCATGCGCTCAATGTCTTCATCATCAATAGTGACGAGTAGGATACGCGTCTCCATCTCCTTAGAAGAACCACGTAGTGCAAAAAAGCTATCAAGGATGCTCAAATCGGCAGCTTCAAACACTCCCATGAGCGATGCGAATGACATCACACCCAATAAACCCAGTCCTACAGCAGCCAACTGCAGCACAGGTTTAGTTCGAGACTTCATCTGTGAAAACATCTGAGCTGTAAACGTGCAAGTGCTGCCTATAGAATGCCCAAGTCTCCAGCATGAGGTTGTGAGTAACGGACCTCATCGTTGCTGACTGTAGCCACATCCTCACTGACTAGAGCATCCACATCGCCAGATTGAAATCAAAAGCACTGCACCAATAAACATATGGGGAAGTCGCTCAACATATCCTATCAATGCATCAACTGCATTATATTTAACGCGCTATCGCAAAAATGGCTCATCAGCAAGCGCTGATAACCCCACAACTTCCAATACCGATTCCCAATGGGTCTGCACTTGCATATCTTCTGGGTTATCGAGCCGCATCGTTGTCAAAGTAGAAATCAAATCATGCCACACTCCAGCATCACCATAAGCAGACGCTTGTTCAGCCAGAGAAATACTCTGTGCCTGACTCGGTGTAAAAATAGACTCTACTCGCCGAATATCGCCAGCAACTATCGGACTATCAGGACGTAGCGCCTCGCCGCAGATCATAATCAAGGACCAACTATACTCCTCACCGATCTCCAACGCCTTTACAGGCTCGGGTAAAGATACCTCAACAATACCGCCTTCACCTGAGAGTTCAACTTCCTTCGTATAGTCATCGTCAATACCTTCTACTGTCAGCAACAATTTTTGAACAGAAGGTTCTACATACATATGCAAAAGAGGCCTCGCTTCAGTAGTTAAACCCAAACCACTAGCAGGAACCAATGCGGTACCACCACACTGCAGATCACGCGTCGCCCCGCTACGGGTTCTCCGCGGAGTACCACTCTCTAAAGGAGGCACAAATCCAATGCGAGACGAATACTCCCTGGGAAGTAACCGTTCTCTAACGCTCTGACTCGATGACTGTTCAAACGTCTGAGCCGTCGCGATATTGCCAAGACTCAAACCAGGCAGCGACACTGCTACCAAAGCAAAGGTAGCTGCAATATTTTTGTGATACATAAAGCTAAAACCTTCATGGATTAGGATAACCAGTTCCCAATTAAAACAAAGGGCGCCCAATAAAAGGGATGGGAATACTCCGGATCTTTCAAAATAGCTATTTGAGCAAAACGTAAAGCTTTAGCCTTAGAAAGTTCGGTATTAGACAGTTCTTCATAAAACTGCGTGATTAACTTAGCCGTAGAGTCGTCATTCACAGACCATAACGTAGCCAAAGTGCTTCTTGCACCAGAGCGAATGGCCATCCCTGCAAGACCCAAAGAAGCCCTATCATCGCCTTCTGCTGTTTGGCAGGCACTGAGTACCATAAGTTCAATAGGTTCCGCTTGCTGCCTACGAGTACGCAAAACATCATCTAAATCACCCAACGTAATTTTCTGATCCCATGCCAATAAAAATGTCTCCTCTAGGTTAGAGCTAAACTGACCGTGGGTCGCTAAGTGCAAAACGGGGAAGGGAACTCTGTCAATTTCAGCCGCTAAACTATCTTTTGTAAAGGCTTTATCAAAGAGCACCTCCGCATTTACACTGGCAGCTACCTGTTCTATCTCTTCCCTAACTCCTGGCAATGCAGAAAAACCATTCCTCGCCTCGGTCAATCCCATCATCAAGGCTTGCAAAGGCTTCGGGTTTTGGAAATGTGGTCCTAGCAGTTTCATACCAGGTGTTAGCGCAACACCATACTTTTCTATGAGGTATTGCTCACCGTCATATAGAGCCGCCATTGGAATCCTACGGAACTGACCATCTAGAACAAACACCAAAGTTTGAATATCCTGATCAGCTAGCATTGCTTCCGCAGGCAAAATCAGCCAGTCATACACCTGCTTGGACAATCTCAGGCGCTTCCGTTGAGATAGCGCTGGATTAAAGTACTGGAATAACTGACCAATCGTCTGATTAGTTTCGTCTTCAGTTTGCCAAGTGCGATAGTGGCGGAGCGGTACACCGGGCATAGAAATAATCACTTCTACCCGATCAGGCAAAATAATCGGGTAAAGTACAGCAGCTTCACTATCTAATCGATCAATCGACTCAGATGCCGAATCAATACAGGCCGAGCGAAAGTAGTTCTCTAGCTCAGCCAGCTGCAATTCTTCTATTACCTCTCTGGCTTGTCGTAAGGCAGGTTCACCCGCATCATCGGGTAATAGCAACAAATTTACAAACTCACGATACACGGGCTCAACAGTCTCTCGGAAAGAAAACTGGACATCTGCATTAGTCGCCAGGAGGTCACGACGAACATGCCCTAACGTTTTCACAGCTTCTGTATAGCTCTGAATCGCATCATCTACTTTGCCTTGCTGCTGAAAGGCTTGCCCCAACTGTCGCTGCCAACGATAGGAAATATCTTGAGCATTACTATTTTGGGAAAGCGCTAGCGCTCGCTTGGCCAGGTCTTGCGAACCCTGCCACTGATGAGTGTAGGCATATATTTTACTTAATTCGCCCAAGGCCAGTGACTGTGCCCGGTCATCCTTCAGCACATCGGCTTGGTGAGCACTTTCAGTTAAGAGGGCTACAACCTCATCAAGGCCAAGCCAAGCCATCGGTTGGTGTGTATCATCTCCCCGAGATAACAGACTCTCAGTCAAGTTCACTCGACTATAGATAGCCTCTCGACTCGCCGGAAGATTTTTTAATTCGGAGACTAGCGTAGGCAACAAAGCCTGAGCAGATTCCCAAGCTTGAGTATCTAGTAATAAACTAAAGCGATTTACCTTAGCTCTCGTACTTAATAGCGAACCGGGTAATATTGCTTCTACCTGTTTATAGTAGTTTTGTGCATCATCGCTCTCCTGCATTAATCGCAGGGTGTTGCCTAGGGTAAACAGGGTATCTACAATATCTGTCTCACTACCTAATTGTTGATAAATTTCTAAGCTTTGATCTAAGTACTTACGAGAGTCTTCTAAACTGCCTGAGGTTTGGAAAACGGTTCCTAAACTTTTCAGAGCAATCGCCTTCACTTCTGAATCCGGCTGACTTTCAAGCTCTTGACTAATCTCGGTTAGCTTTAAGTGTGCTCGTCGGTAAAAGCCCATGGTTTGTAGAGCCTGAGCCTGATTAATTTGAGCGCCAATACTTCCAAGCCAATCACCCGATTGATTGTAGATGATCTCTGCCTGCTCCCACTGTTCCCAAGCCATTTCTGGCTGCCCCATCTTGAGATACAGCCGCCCCTGAACATTCAATACTTGGGACTTCACCCTAGCAATATCATCGGCAGAGCTGTTGTCTGCAACTAACGCTAAACTACGGGCCATAGCAGACTCAGCTAGAGACCAATCCCCTAAATCCTGCGCCGCAATCGATACATAAGTAAGGCTAACAGCCTGACGTAGTGGCTGTGACTGAAATTGTGCCACAGCACCCTGCCAGCTCGCTAACGCATTCGCTAACTGACCTGCTTGATATTGCCTTTGTCCCTGTAACAGTAAAGAAGTTTCTAAAGTCACATCTGGCTCAGACTCTAAAGTCAATGCCATCACCGCTTGTTCTTGACGAACAAATCGCTCAGCATTTTCACCGACAGCAGGTGTCATCGTAGCAACGAAGAGTGCCAACAACATGACTCCAAAAAGCAAGAGCTGCCGCCAGGGTCTCCGGTACACCCACTGTTTCCAACTTCTATAACGGTTCATAGGCAATGATCCCAGCTGTTCTGCCACAGCTAATAGCAATATTTCAGCGACCTTATCATCTGTGTTCGGCAGCTTTCCCACAGTTATTAATGCCCGAATACAGCATGTAGCGCAGCATATTAGCCAAGAAAGTTGGGCATTTTAGAGAGCAACAGGCACAAACCAACTTCTCTGCGAAGAGAGCATCTCTTGTATAGGGTTTCAGGACTTCAGTTTATGAACCGTCAGTCAACGGCCCAATCCGATCAGTCATCATGTCAAACTATCTGGCAAATAGGTAGTTGCCTCACTG
Organism: Cyanobacteria bacterium P01_F01_bin.53; assembly: GCA_039186165.1. Classification (GTDB taxonomy): domain Bacteria; phylum Cyanobacteriota; class Cyanobacteriia; order Phormidesmidales; family Phormidesmidaceae; genus Phormidesmis. Next base: position 2,824 of record JBCDAG010000299.1, on the reverse strand, counting down.
TCGCTTCAGGGTTGCTTACCAGCCCTATGGCATTAGCTCAATCAATCTCAATTGACGGCTCTACATCTACAGTGCTCAGCAGTCCCAACAACTGTGTAACAGGAAATTGTACAATTACAGGCGGTCTACAAGATGGCAGCGGCAGTGGGCCTAATCTTTTCCATAGTTTTAGTCGCTTCAACGTAGATACTGGGGCAACCGTTATCTTCACAGATCCAGGGGTCGATAATATTTTTAGCCGAGTTACAGACATTAGCTCACTCAATGCCTCCAATATTGATGGCACCCTCAGGGTAGATGGCACAGCCAATCTTTTTTTACTTAACCCTAACGGTATCCTTTTCGGCAATAATGCCACCCTAGATATAGCAGGTTCTTTCCTTTCTAGCACCGCAAACAGCCTGCTGTTCCAAGACGACAACACTTTTGATGCGATATCTGCTGAAACCCCATCCCTACTGAGCATTAACGTGCCAATCGGCCTGCAATATGGCTCATCACCTAACCCCATTGAAATTCAAGGAAATGGCCACAATCTGATTTATAACTCAAATTCAACCATTACCCGAGGCACACCGACCACAGGCCTAAGCGCATCTACTGAGCAAACTCTAGCCTTTTTAGGCGGCGACGTAACTCTGCAAGGCGGTAACGTCATCGCAGAGTCTGGCCATGTAGAAATAGGTAGCCTAGGCGACAATGCTGTAGTCAATCTCAGCATCAGTGAGTCTTCTATAGCAGAGTGGAATTTCGACTATTCAGAAGTCACTAATTTTAGAGACATAAACCTCTCTCAACAGGCATCGATAGACGTTAGCAGATCCATTGCGAGTGATCCAGATGGTAGCTTCTATGATGCAGGGTCTGTTCAGCTTCAAGGCAGACAGATTAATCTGATCGAAGGCTCGGCTATCTTAGCTCAATTACGCCCTATTAACCTTCCCAATGAGCCAACCGTCGGGAACGGTGATATTACTCTCAATGCCTCAGAAAAAATCGAGCTGACTGGCGTTAACCTATCAGCAACGAATCTCATGCCTACTAGCGTTTACATCGAGATCGCACCGGGTGCTGTGGGTGATGGCAGCAGTCAGCTAACTGTTAATACCCCGTTCCTCAACCTCGATTCAGGCGCCCAAATCGGTTTGAGTATGGCCGGTCAGGGCACCGCAGGCAACGTTAATATTAATACAGACACCCTCACCGCAAATGGAGGGTCAAATGCAACACCCAGTGGCATCTTTGCCGCCGTGCTACCCGTCTTTGGCCCACCACCAGGAGCCATTGGCCAAGGTGGCAATCTGACTGTAGATACGGACCAGCTCACCCTAACTGATGGGGCATATCTCATTACCAGTACATTCGGTGCTGGCAATGCAGGCAAACTTACCATCGATGCCGAGGACATTGAGGTTAGAGGCTTCAGTACAAGCGCTCCAAGCCTTATCACGTCTTCATCCGAAGTACCCAGTATTCCACCACTACCAAATGGCAGTGGTAGTGGTGGAACAGTCGATATTCAAACGTCACGCTTGGTCGTTGCAGACGGTGGACAAATTGCAGTTTCGACGAACAGTACTAATCCTGCGGGCAACATTTCCATTAATGCTTCAGAATTTGTGGAGCTAACAGACGAAACCAATCAGGGTCGCAGTGGTCTATTTGCACTAGCTCGCATCGGTAACGGCGATGGCGGAAATATAACAGTTGAAACCAACCGACTCTCTCTTTTAAATGGCGCAACCATCAATGCGAGTAATTTCTCGAGTACCGCCAGTGGTCCACCAGAAGGTACGGGAGCAGCCGGGAATATTGATATTTCAGCTACTACGATCGAACTAAAAGATGGCAGCCTTATTACAACAAATACAGTTGCAGGCGATCGCGCCAACATTACTCTCCAATCCGACAGCCTAGTCCTTCGTCGTGGCAGTAACATCACTGCTAACACCACCACTACCACTGGCGGCAACCTTAACATTGACACAGAAGCCTTAATTGCTTTTGAAAATAGCGACATTACTGCCAACGCAAGCCAAGGTTTCGGAGGCCGCGTCACAATCACTGCCAATACCATATTAGGCACAGCCTTCCGCGATCAGCTCACAACAGAAAGCGACATTACTGCCTCATCAGACTTAGGGCCAGCCTTCAGCGGGACCGTAGAACTCAACAGACCAAGCATAGATCCCACTGAGGGTCTTTCGGAGCTACCAGAAAACCTCGCAGCCGCAGAGCAAATCGTGGCAGCTTGTGAAAAATTAGATAGTAATACTTTTGTTTCCACTGGACGAGGTGGCCTGCCCAGCAATACTAATCAGCTCGTCACCGCCCAGTCTGTTTGGAATGATTTTCGCCTTATAGACAACACAGAGAGCCTTGCTAATACCAATAACAATAACAGCATCAGCCATAGTGAACTCATTCGCTCTAATGATACGAGCACAGAGGCATCCAAAAGTAATCTAACAACAACATCTCTGCCTATACTAGAGGCTCAATCCTGGTCACGTAATAATGAGGGAACTGTTGTCTTAGGGAGTAATTTCGCCTTATCTGCCAATACTACTCACACCTCAACAAACTGTCTTACCAATAGCTAAAACACTGCCAGCGTATACAGATATTCGTGCCACTGATATCAATCATCGGCCCAACAAGTATAGATACAGTCCTCTTAGCTGGTAAACGCTGTCATGGAATCGGTCACCAATGCTTGCGTTGGAAAAGCAAAGGTTTCCCATTACATGACGATTACAAAGTATAATCGTTGTTTTAACAGTCCGTAATAGGGTGCCTTCTGTGAAATTTTTAAAACCAAATT
>JBCDAG010000298.1:0-9270 GCA_039186165.1 Cyanobacteria bacterium P01_F01_bin.53 | reverse complement strand
ATGTAGCGGTTTCTTGTACTTGTGTGTACACGGGAGCCGGCCTTGGCAAGACCGTCATCCTCTGGCACATAGGGAATTAACCCTTTGGCAAAAGCTTCTTCCTGAATATGCCTGGGCAACGAGCGGGCATCTAGCATCAACCCATTGACCGAAATCATCCAAGCCATGAGATTGTCATCTAGCTTACTGGGTAAACACCAGTCGGGATCCATCTGGTACATGTTCAAGGTATCGCGCACCAGTTTCGACTTAGCACTTCCGGTACTCGCGCTGACGCCAAAGGCTGAGTAAAGGTATTTGACACTCATGTGAGGGGTTTGGGATGGATCAGACAAAAAGTTAACCATACCAATGGCGTGGGTCACCCCACAGGCCCACGTTTTATCCCGGCCTTTTGTCAGCGGAGAGGGGCGCTTACGGCATAGTGCTGCCACAGCATAGCGAATGAGCTGGGCATATTCATCATTTAAATGGGCTTTGGCAAAGTCGTTGGTAATGGCCACAATAGCGTCAAACTTGGCTTGCATTGCCTTGGGCACATTTTCTGATTTTTTAGCTTTAGCCATCTGACCTTACATTCCCTCCTTACATTCTCTCAACGTTCTCTGAGCAGTTAACGCACCAGTTAAGGCAACCAACGGTTCACCCCTTAGAAAAAAACAAAAGAAAATATAAAAATATTACCGGGGAGATCATGGAGCCATCACCATAAAATGACACTATAAACCGCGCTTGCATACTGGCAGCGTTGATTAAAAGTATATTCGGCTGACTCAGGCAGGTGTGAGATGTCCCTATTTTTTGAAGATTTTGACCAGTGGTACGAAGCCTACGAAACCGCTTCACCCCAAGTGCAATACGAAACAGTGCTAGAGATTATTTCTAAGCCTTTTCCCTTCGACTATGCCGTAGAAACTGATTTTGCCTCAATACTGATCGAGGTTCAGGGTTTGTTAGAAGGCAATAACCTATTGAAGCAGGCCCTGTCTTTCACTGCGACGTTTCAAGCACAGCAGCCTGAACTTTATCAGAAAGAATTTTACTATTTTGATAATTTCCCCATCCGATATGCGCTTTTCAATCGAGTGCTGAGCCAATGTGATGAGGCGCTGACCCGTTACAAACAGGAACCCGTCAAGAGTATTGATGAATTGTTGCCCATATTAGACGATCTGCGCTTCTACGATGCTCGTGAGCAGTCCGTAGACTTAAGCCGTGTGGTTTACCAGCCGGTCGCAACCTCTTCTAAGCTGCTGGGCGGGTCGGAAGATGCTTTTGGTTCGGTTGTCATTGCCGATATGCTGGGGCAGGCCTACACCGCATTGCAGCAGGGCGATGCCGTAGATTGGGAGGCTTGGGGAAAAGAGGCTGCACCGTTTAGTTTTGAAAATACGGCAGAATTACAACAGGAAGTGGCTCAAATTCTGACTGGAGAGAGATTATCGCCCCCAGCGTTAGTGGCCCTATTTCAAAAGACCCCGGACGTAGCCTTGAGGCAGTTGTCACTGCGCTTTATTGTGAAAATGTCCGGGCAGAATCAGTTGAGTTTTGTCTGTAGTCAGGCCATTTGGTCAGCGGTGATGCGTTTTTTGAGTGAGCGAAAGCTCTCAAAGAAGCAACTTGGCCATCCCGATCGCTTCTTTGCATTTGATTTTAAAGAGCTGGATCGCTATGTTGGCGCTCTGATGGGGGGACTATTGTCCTTTAGGCAATCGATGGGGTTTGCTGTGATTTGGGGATTGCCCCATGTGTATGAGTTTCTAAGGTCAGAGGGTGTTATTGACGTGTCGGTTTATGACTCGGCGATCGCAACAGCCACTGAGTTCAAAGCCTTGATACTTAAGAACTGGGCTGATCCTCTGTGGCGCTTTAGCTTCATTCATCGTTGGGGTAAGCCTGAGTATCAAACGGACGAAGACTTTGCGCAAGAGGTTCAGCGTTTTGCCAGCACCATAGAAGATGCTAAGCCCTTAAGTACGGAGCCTACCGAGCCACCTGATTGGGATAAAATGCTCACGGATGTTGCTGGGACGATGGCTAAAAAAATATCAGCCAATGCTGGCGTTGGTTCGCCAGCCACCTCGATGTCGAGTCAGCCCGCACAGCCTGCGGCCAATTTAAAATCACCGAAGCCATCGAAGCCTAAAAAATCACCCCTGAAAGAGGCCAAATCCCTCAATAAGGCAAAGGGTGGCAACAAGAAAAAGAAGAAAAAGCGCAAGGGCTTTAGTTGAGCAGTTTAGTTGAGCGATCGCACTGGACCACTAGGCTCGTCTTTGCCTTTTATTCAACGGCGATGCTGCCCTTCGCTGCCTGTTGCTAGCATGAAAGCCTAGCGTTAGAACATCGATTAGGGAGTGAGAATTAAATAAGAGTCACTTTTGCATCTCGGTAGGTTTTGGCTTCGACTACGCTCAGCCAGCGGAGACGCCGATATCGAGCCCTGAGCGTAGTCGAAGGGTGACTGGATAGAAGTCAGCAAGTTATTTCGTTGCCATTCCTAGGCAAATGAACCCGAAGAACAGAGGCCCTCGACAGCACGAAAAGCACATGCTTGCTTTGTTATTTTGTGTTGTATTGTTGCTGTTTGTGGCGGCTGGTTAAGACGGTTGGCTATACTGTTGGCAACCATTGAAAGAGGTCGTCAACGCTGTAAATGACAACCTAATGTAAACGACAACTTACTGAGCGCCTCAACGCAAGCTGGATTTCAACAGCTTTCTGCCAAAACGTCTTTGAAATCATTCTCGGCAGATCGCATTTAATCGCTTGTGACTACTGCTTTGTGACTATTGCTTAATGACTGCTAGCTATTCATTTGCTTCGTTAGGTTAGGGCGTGCTTGTCGAAAAGCCTGACCTGCTCGGGCTGTTATCTTTTATGCCGTTCTCCTTTGGCATCTGAGGGGTTGGCAATTGAATTGTTGTGCGAGGCAAAGAGAGAAACATTCTCTCTTTGGGTAAGACCAATGCGCTTTGCTGCTAGGAAAAATGCGCCTAGAAGTAGTCTAGATGTTAATGGCTCTTCTAAAGATAGTAGCTGCAATACTAATAATTCCAATACTGTCGGATCCAATATTGTTGATCCTATTATCCACCGGGCACCGGACTATGAATATGGTGTAAAGGCTTGCCGGAAAGCTGATTGTGGCATTAAAGAAGCAGGCGTGTACTTGGGTCGCACCCTGCCTTCTCTCCTAGATGAAGGTTGTGACATTCAAGCGCGGGCCCATCGGGAAGCTACTTTGAATCAGTATAAAAGGAGGGCTACCCCGACAGGCGACTGGCAAAGCTATACATTGGGTAACATACGTCAGGCCGCTGATGAAATTGCCTTGGCGTTAAAGCGTTATAAAGCAGGCGGGACACGTACGCTTTTAGCCAGAGATAACGGAAAAGATGACAGCAAAGATAATAATCGCGTTGGTGCGAGCACTGATGGGCCAGTTTGCGCCGCACTCCTGCTGAACAGTGATGTGTTTTTTGTGATGGCAGATATCGGTTGCTTGCTGGCGAAGCTGGTCACGGTTCCCATGCTGCCAGAACAATCTGTAAAAACCACAGAGCTGATGCTTAAAGAAACTGAAGCTCCTGTGCTCTTTGTCTCTAGCCTTAAGCAGGTCAAGGCGTTGCAGCCAATTTTGTCGCGCCTAACGGCGCTTCGACTCATTGTTGTTGCTGACAGCATTTCAGAAGAACAACAAGATCGCTCTACGACATTGCAATGGGCCATTCCAAGCACGATTGAACTCATCTCTTTAGATGCCTTGAGGCAACAGGCTCAATGGTCACCTACCAAGGCTAAAGCTCTTAGAGATGCCATTTCTCCTCAAGATTTGGCCACGATTGTGTATACACAGCGGGATAATGGTCGGCCCTTGGGGGCTATGCTTACCCATGAAAATCTCTCTGGGAGCGTGCTGGCCGCATTTAGTACCTTACCCTGTTTGCGCAAAGGTGCCAATGAAGTGGCCTTGTCGTTTTTACCCTTGCACCATATTTTTGCCAGAGGCTTTATTTACGGTAGCTTGAGCTATGGGCAAAACCTTTACTTCTCCAATCCACGACTGGTGATGAAGCATTTGCGTGAGCTGAGGCCTACGGTCTTTTTTACGGTGCCTCGCTTGCTCGAAAAGGTGTACGAAGGATGGCAGGCGACCCCTCAACAGTTGTGTGGTCCTATGGCTAAGCCAAAGAAAATGGCGATCGCATGGGCCAATCAACTCGCCCAACGCTATCGGTTAGACCAACATCTAACGAGCGAGAGCGCCTACAAACGATTAAGCTGGCAACTCCCCCTTCGCGCGCTCAGCGCCCTCAGCTATAAGGCCCAGCTCTGGATTGCTCGCCAAACGGTGTTTCGGCCCTTGAGAAATCTCTTTGGCGGTCGCTTGAACTGTTTTATTTCCGGCGGCGCAGCCTTACCTCCCGAGGTAATGACTCTCCTCTCCGCCGCCGGGCTGGGTATTTGCCAGGGTTACGGGCTCACGGAGGCCAGCTCGACCCTGTGCTTTACCCGGAGACAATGGAGCCGAGCGGGCACGGTAGGTGTCCCCATGCCAGGTGTCACCATCGCCCTAGCCCCCGATGGCGAGGTCATGGTGAAAGCGCCCTACGTTATGCAGGGCTACTACAAGACCCCGGAGGCGACTCAGACCGTCTTAAAAAATGGCTGGCTGCATACGGGCGATCGCGGCCAGTTTTCTGACGATGGCCTGCTCACGCTCACGGGCTGTAAAAAGCAACTCTTTAAGCTCTCCATCGGAGAATACATTGCCCCCTCCCCAATTGAAGCAGTCCTTCGCCAGTCCCCTTTAGTCCATCAGGCCCTTGCGGTTGGGCCGGGTCGCAAATTCTGTGGAATTTTAATTTTCCCCAATATGCCTGCGTTAACGGCCCACGCTCAACAGTTAGGCCTGTCAACGCCTACCGAGTTGCTATGCCATCATCCACAGATCTTAAACACCTATCAGTCTCTAGTAGAGCAAACCAATGAATCACTTCCTTCCTGGTCTCGGGTAAAACGCTTCGCACTCATTAATGCTGAGTTAACCCAAGAGAATGGGCGACTACTCGCCCCTGACCATCCCAATCGAGAACAGTTATACCGAACTTTTGTAGAAGAGATTGACAAACTCTATCAAGCGCCTATTAAACAGGATGCTACAACTTCTCTAAACAATCCAATGGCAGGTCAGATGCTACCTCAAGCATCTGCTTAGTTCCTATCTTTCTCCATTTCCCCTTTCTACCCTTTCCCGTTGTTTTTCTTTTCCTAAACATCAGCACTGAACTGCCCTCTGACAGCAAAGTGTGTTTTCCCCATAGCCTAGTTGAGGATAAAACCATGCTCAAGCCATTCCGAACCGTTGCCGTTTTAGGCGCAGGCGTGATGGGTAGCCAGATCGCCGCCCACCTTGCGAATGCAGGTTTGCATGTTTATTTGCTGGATTTGCCAGCCCCTGCGGAAGATGCTGCCTCTGGGGACGCGAGTCAGTACGATAAGAATGCCCTGGTCAAGGCAGCTTTTACAAAGGCGACAAAACTCTCGCCGCCCATTTTCTTCTCTGAAAAGGTGATCCCCCGAGTCCAGCTTGGTAACTATGAAGATGACTTTTCCCGACTAGCGGATGTGGACTGGATCATTGAGGCCGTCGTGGAAAACTTAGCGATTAAGCAACAGCTAATGGCTCGCTTGGATGGGATTGTTAAGGCAGATGCTGTGGTGTCTTCTAACACTAGTGGCTTGCCTATTCATGAGATTGTATCGGGCTGCACTCAACACTTTAAAAAGCAGTTCTTAGGGACGCATTTCTTTAATCCGCCGCGCTATTTAAAACTGTTAGAGCTGATTCCAACCGCCGATACCGATAAGAGTGTCTTGACTCGGATGGAGTGGTTTGGGCGCGAGTATTTGGGTAAGGGCGTTGTCGTGGCGAAAGATACGCCTAACTTTATTGCCAACAGAATAGGGCTCTTTATGACCCTGCTGGGACTCCGTGCCCTCGATCAGGGATACAGCATTGAAGAGGTCGATACCCTGACTGGGCCACTGGTAGGTCGGCCCAAGTCGGCCACCTTCCGTACCGCTGATTTGGTGGGGCTTGATACGCTGCAATATGTGGTGAAGCACCTGTACGATGCCATTCCTGAGGATGAACGACAAGGATTGTTTACGGTGCCTCCTCTGCTGGCAGAACTGGTGAAAAAGGGTGCCTTGGGAGCCAAAACCAGGCAGGGCTTTTATAAAAAGGTGAAAGGAGAGAATGGGAGAAGTGAAATTCTCTCGATTAATCCAGTCGCGGGTGAGTACGAACCGGCTAAACCATTTCAGCTCGAAGGCCTGGCTGACATTTCTCAGCAACCACAGCTGGCCGACCGATTGCGTAGCCTTTACCAATTGCCCGGTCGGTCGGGCGATCTTTTCCGACAAATGACCTGGGACCTACTCAGCTATAGTGCTTGTCGTCTCCCTGAGATTGCCGATAGTCCTTTAGATGTGGATCGGGCGATGCGCTGGGGCTTTGGCTGGCAAATGGGACCTTTTGAAATGTGGGATGCCCTTGGTGTAGAGGCCGTGCTGGCGGATTTATATCGTCAGCAGCAGTGGGTGCCTGCCTGGGTAGAAGAAATGGCCGCGAGTGCTCATAGCTTCTATCAGGGCAGTAGCTCAGAGAGTTTGCTAACGGCCCAAACTGTGGTGGGGCCAACGGGCTACCATGCGGTGCAAGTCCCGATGAAGGAACTGTCGGTATCTCTTTTAAAGGCGTCACCCCGCCGAAAGTTCTGGGAAAATTCAGAGTCAGCCTTATTGGATATGGATGATGGGGTTGTGTTGTTTGAGTTCCGATCCAAGGGTAATACCCTAAGCAATGGTGTAATTGCCGGGTTGGAGCATGTGTTGGACATGCTTGAAACAGAAGACTATCACGGGTTGGTGATTGGCAATGACAGTGACCATTTCTGTGGTGGGGCTAACCTTGTGGAGATGGGACATATGGCCCAAACGGCAGATTGGGAATCGATTAACCATCTGATTACCCATTTCCAATCTCTTCTTCAGCGTATTCACCATTTCCACAAGCCGATTGTGGCGGCGATGCAGGGCCGTGCCCTGGGCGGTGGCTGTGAGCTGGTGATGGCCTGTCCACAGGTGGTCGCGGCGGCAGAGAGTTATATCGGCCTGGTGGAATTGGGGGTTGGCTTGATTCCAGGGGCGGGTGGCATTATGCGCATGGTGGAGCGGGCCGCTGACCGAGCTGCGAGTAATGCGCCGAGTCACATTCAGCCCTTTGTGACCCATGCCTTTCAAACCATTGCCCTTGGGAAGGTATCAAAGAGTGCAGAGGAAGCGCAACAGTTTGGCTACTTGCCTGCCAATGCTCTGATTATTATGAACAGCGATCAGCGGCTGTATGTGGCGAAAGAAGAAGTGTTGCGTCTCTCCCATCAGGGATATCAGCCATTGCCTGAGCGCCATGATATTTGGGTGCTGGGTCAGCCCGGTAGGGCTGTGCTCACACATATGGCCTATGTGCTGGAGCAGGGGGGATTCGCATCTGAGTATGACCGTTACTTGGCGAGCCGTTTGGCCTATGTAATGACCGGAGGAGATTTGAGTGGGCCTGCTCAAGTATCGGCGGATTATTTGTTGCAGTTAGAGCGGGAGAATTTTGTACCGCTATTGCGAAAGCCCAAGACGCAGGCTCGGATGGCGCATTTGTTGAAGTATAAGAAGCCTTTGCGCAATTGAATACAGGTTGTTGTTTATAAGGGAATCAGTAGAGGGAATTCGGTGTGTGGCTAGTTTATCGAAGACCCCTCCCTTGCGGTTCCTTACTAAGGGGAACCAAGAAGAAGAACCAGATCGTTGGTCATGGTAAAGGAGATGAGGATTATGCAAGCCTATATTGTTAGTGCGGTAAGAACGGCGATTGGGAAAGCGCCCCATGGGGCACTGCACCATATGCGTCCGGATGATTTGGGGGCGATCGCACTCCAAGGTGCCCTTTCAAAAATCCCTAATCTTTCCCCCGACCTGATTGAAGATGTGTTGATGGGCTGTGCCATGCCTGAAGCGGAGCAAGGATATAACATTGGGCGAGTGATTGCCCAACGGGCGGGTCTGCCAGATTCTGTAGCTGGGGCGACGATTAACCGACTGTGCTCTTCGGGGTTGCAGGCGATCGCATCTGCCCACCAGGCCATTACCCTCGGTCAATCGTCAGTGATGATTGCCGGTGGTGTGGAGTCGATGAGCCTGATTCCGATGGGCGGTCATGATTTGTTGCCGAATCCGGCCCTGATTGAAAAGTCTCCTCGGGTGTATTGCACTATGGGGCTGACGGCGGAGAATGTGGCAAAACAGTTTAAGGTGTTGCGGGAAGATCAGGATGCGTTTTCATTGCGATCGCACCAGCGAGCCCGTCAGGCCATTGAACGGGGTCGCTTTGTGGACGAAATTATTCCTGTGCCTGTTCACGAAACGCGCTATGTAGATGGCCACCCTGAAACAACAGAAACACTGTTTCAAGTCGATGAAGGGCCGCGCATTAATACCAGCTTGGAAGCCTTGGCTAAGCTAAAGCCCGTTTTCCATCTTCAGGGCAGCGTCACTGCAGGCAATGCTTCCCAAATGTCTGACGGGGCCGCTGCGGTTGTACTCATGAGTGAGGATAGGGTGAAAGCGCTGGGCATTCAGCCCATGGCGAAAATGCTGGGCTTTGCCGTCGCGGGCGTGCCGCCCGAAATTATGGGCATTGGTCCGGTGGAGGCGGTGCCTAAAGTGTTGAAGCAAGTCGGACTTACCCTGGCTGATATTGGCCTGATTGAACTCAACGAAGCCTTTGCCTCCCAGAGCTTGGCGGTAATTCGTAAGCTGGGGCTAGATGAGGACATTGTGAATGTGAATGGTGGCGCGATCGCTCTGGGGCATCCTTTGGGCTGTACGGGGGCAAGGCTCACGGCCACGCTATTGCATGAGATGGCACGACGCGGTATTCGCTATGGCCTGATCACCATGTGTGTGGGCGGTGGTATGGGCGCAGCAGGCGTATTTGAGAATTTGCGGGTGTAGTTCTGTTCTCCCTGGTGAAACCTACATGACCCCGCCAAAAGTAAATCCCCTCTTGGGCTCCCGTGTACACATAAGTCCGAGACATCTCTAAAACCCTTGTCATATAAGGGTTTTAGGAACACGTTAAATTCTCAGCAACTGCCATCTATTGAGAATTTATGACGAAGGATCAAGGGTTTCAGGGCTTGGTTCTAT
>JBCDAG010000297.1:0-9296 GCA_039186165.1 Cyanobacteria bacterium P01_F01_bin.53 | reverse complement strand
CGCAGGGAGAGCATTTGCCCTTTGCGAGGTGTTACTGGAATGGGCAGTAGCTCTGCCGACCAAGCGCCTGTGGCAAGGATGTAATGATTGGCTTGCCTTTCACCAGCTGAGGTCCGTAGGCCAATTATTTCGCGCTGCCGTTGTATGAAACCTTCTACGGCGATTCCAGCTTGAATGTCTATGCCCGCGTCGCAGACTGCTGACTTGAGCGCCTTCATCAAGGCGCGGTTGTCGATCTGAGCATCTTCGGGATAGAAGTGTGCACCGATAATATTGGGGCTGAGGCCACTTTGGTAGCTGTGGGTGGCTGCCGCGCTTAGGTGGTGTGAAGTTTCTTGGCGGCTAGTCGAGCTGTCGTGCGATCGCTCAGCGGTCTGTAATCCAGATGGGGCTCCACTTGCAAGCATGGGTGACAGGATGCCGCAGGGCCAGTAGCCGCTGTCTTGCCCGGTCAGCTCTTCTAGCTTGCTTGCCCAGGTAGGGTAAAGTTCCAGGCTGCGGTGGCAAAGCTCTGCCATCGGGCCAGGTTCAATTTTCTCGGCCCCAGGAGCCAACATGCCAGCGGCGGCATGCCCCGCAGCTGCGGTAAAGTCTCGATCGACAATGGTGACTTGGGTGCCCTGCTGATGTAGCTCAAGGGCGATTGCTAAACCCATGACACCGCCACCTACGATTAATACGTCTGAGCGCTCCATAAATTACGAAGAGTGCGGTTTAGAAATTGCGAAGAGTGCGGTTTAGCGATTTAGTTTAGCGGTGTAACAGTGTGCTGTTGGAATTAGGGGTTGCTTATCGTGATTAGACTACGATTTAGACTGCGCGATTACCAAAGGGCTGGAACTGCGGGTGCCGAAGTTGTAGGCCTGGTTTGCGAAGGGGCTGCTGATGTGCTCGCAGGGACATTGGGCGTAATGGTGTCAGACTCTGCTGCCGGAACATTATTATTGGCTACCGGAACCACATTAATTTCTGTTTGGGCAATGGTTTTATCTTCTTCGACTCGCTTTTGTCGCTGAATATAGGTGCCAGCTTCTTCTAATGGCAACAGAACGATGGTGTCTTCGCCTGTAGCGTCAGCTGGGCTAGTAATTGTTGCATCCGACTGACTAGTGGCTGATTGGCTGCTGGACGTGTTATCGCCCTGGCTGATGCGGTTGATGTCGGTTGTCCCATTAACGTTGGTTTTATCTGCTTCGACAGCCACAATTTGGTTGCCTGTTTTGGCGTTGGATTGAGTGAGCCAACTCATGGCCCGACTCACGCCTAATATTGCCATCAGAAAAATGCCTAAGACAATGCTGCCAAGCGTATATCTATTAACCATGGGTTTTGTCCCCTCACATCACCTTGTATTTACCTATTGCCCGTACCGAGTACCCGTAATGGGCTTATTCCGTAACGCTATTCCGCTATTAGCTTATCTCCCAATGCCTTGGCGAATGAGGGTGCTTTGGGATTCTTTCAGCATTGCTCTTTTACTTTCAGCATTACTTTCCCTCTTTACAGCATTGCTTTTTTAGCAATACTCTTCCAACTTTGCCCATGTTCATGGCTCTAGTTGCACACCCGAGGATACATCTTAGCAACTTGTCTTTGTAGATTAACGGCGGATTGATGGTTATTTGCTTTAGGCTATTTGTTTTGTTTTTTGGTTTTTGACTGGTTGAGGAGGGTGGTTGTCTTTAAGGCGTCCACGCGATCGCCTCTTCATGGCCCCAAAATCCTTCAAACTTGCTGACTTGAATATCGCCCAGGACTTTGGTTTGGCAGGCTAGTCGGAGCTCTTTCGTCGGTGAGTGGGGGGGCAGGCTGCGGCGAGCGCGATCGCGCCAATTGACCTCAGAAACCTCGCCCTCAATGGCCACTGCACAGGTGCCACAGGTGCCAATCCCCATACAGTTCACATAGTTGGCCCTTGGGCTATAGAGATCGACGTCGTTATCGAGCAAGACCTTGCGTAAATTAGCGCCCCTTTCGCAGGTGAAGGTTTTGCCTTGGGCAGTGATAGTTGGCATAGCAAGCGAGTAGTGAATGAATTTGGTGGCCGTTAGTGCGTGGCTGTGAGTACGTGAGCGTGGGGGCGTGGCCGTTAGTGGCAGGCAACCGCAGGCGCAGACTTTTTGTGGCGTCCTAGAGACTCTGGCCTATCTGTCTGAACTATCTGTATTATGCTTTGCCGTCAATTCAATCGTCTTACGTTTATGGTTGGAGATAGCTTTAACAAATCGCTCACTGACACAGGCACAAATATGCAACGGACAGATAGGCAACTTTGGACTTGGAAAACCTCGGAGGAGAAGCCGTTCCTGACTTGCGATTTGCTGCCGTTCTCCCATGGTTTTTTTACGCAATCTTTTTATCCTGCTGCGCCAGAGGTGTTAAGTGCCGTGCTCTCACCCTCGGCTTTGGTGTATCGGGTAAAGCAAGTACACAGCGGTGACGTGTTAACGCCAACGGAGGTCCAACGTGCGATCGCCCAAGGCTTACCCCAGCTGGACGATGGCAGCACGGCCCCTTTCCCCCTAGCGGATGGTGTACTCAGCGAGCAGCCTGACCAGTCAGTGTGGGCCTGCTCAGCGGACTGCACCCCGGCGCTGATTGGCGATGTCGTGACGGGTCAAGTGTCGGCGGTGCATGCGGGTTGGCGCGGGACGGCGCAAAAGATTTTGCCAGCGGCTGTGTCACGGTTTATGGCACATGGCAGCGAGTTGAAAAATTTACGGGTTGCCCTAGGTCCAGCGATTGATGGCAGCGTGTATCAGGTGGCCCATGACGTTGCGACTGAGGTTGGACGAACGGTGGCACCGGTCGTACCTAATGCAGCGGTTGAAGACGCCACCGTTTTAGATTCCTCAGTAGACGCGCTGATAGCCCATCTCATCGATATAGAAAATCCGCCCCTCATGGACGACCCCCAAGCTGAGCGGGTGCGCCTAGATGTGAGGCGGATTAATCAAATGCAGCTAGAACAGATGGGGCTAGAGAATAGCCAGATTGCGATCGCGCCCCATTGCACCTATCAAGAGCCTGAGAAGTTCTTTTCTTACCGCCGCACTCGCGAGAAAAAAGTGCAATGGTCAGGCATCGTGAGCCGCTAGGCCTGATCGTCTGCTGGGGGAGGATTGCCAAATACGGGTGTCAAAAAGGCGACAATCAAACCGATTAAGAAGCCGGCGACGTTACGAATGACAGGCAAAACCTCAGGGGTACGCGTTACAACCGGACCCAGACCAAAGGCAATAAATAAAATGCCCCACAGCGGTGAAAAGAGTAGTGCCCACTGCCAGGCAATTCCACCCCCTTCCTTTCTCGGCTGGGCCGCAAACCCACATATAACCCCGCCCAGAATTGAAGTAATCAGGGTCAAAATCCATTGCTCGCGAGGCAGACCGGGAACGACGGCACAGCCGCCTTGGTTTAAGCAAGTTTCCAGTGCATTAATGGCACCGATAACCGCACCATCTTCACCGTTGTCCCGGACATAAAACTGGTTGCCAAATCGGGTCTGAAGCTCAATCCAAAAGGTCCGAGGGAGGAGCGGATACAGCTCATCGCCAACACTAAAGTTGAGCAAGTTACCGCCTCGGGGATCGGCCACTAGCATGATGCTTTTCTTATCTAAGCCCCAAAACTCTTTGACGGCTCGTCCAGGCGTCTGATCGAACTGAGTCAGTACCCTTAGCTTCCAGCCCGTTTCAGCTTCAAACGCGGGCAGGCGCTCATTGAGCGAGTCTTCTTGGGCCGCATTCAAAATACGGGCCAAATCGATGACAACGGTGGGTTCATCCGGCAATAGTTCAGGGTTGTTGACGGCCTGTGCAGGTGCCGCTGGAGACCATGCCATGAGCGTGACACACATGATTAGTGCGACTTGTAAGGCCCCTTTCTTGATGTGCTTCGTTGCCCATTGACTAATCTGATCGAGTACTCGTCTGGACATGGTTTTGAAGCGCATATTCATTAGTTCAAACCGAAGGCAAGGACGCCTCTGTTACAGTTGTTTACTTAATTTTAAGATATCAGCCGCAAAGGAGAAAGTCATTGATCGCTAAATCTACCTTTTGACTGGGTGTTTGCTGCGATTTGACTTGAAATGGCTGGCCTATTTCCTCAGATTTACCTGATCAGTCCCATTTTGACTAGTTTGAGACTGAGCCTGTTCGGCTGGCTGAGTTTGAGTTGAGCTTGAGGGGGCTGGTGAGGGAGCTGGTGATGAATTGGCTGATGATGTTGTCGCTGGTGATGGCGTAGCTGATTCTGACAAGGGTTCCGCTGGCGATGCGCCCGGTGTCGCAACAGTTTTTGGGTGTGTGTCAGGTGCTGTGTGCTGTGGCTGCTTGGCCTCAGCGCTATCGACGGTGTTTGGGCTACCGACAGTGTTTGGGCTATCGACGGTGCTTGGGCTGTGGACGGCCTTTGGCTTAGGCACCTCAGCCGTTCTTGCCACAGGCGTCACGGGCGGGCGCCGAGTCGGTGGACGGCTGCGGCGACGGCGGGGCTGACCTGTAAGCACTCGAAAGGCCGCAGTGGCACCGGCAAAGAGGCTGCGGGTCGTGATGGTGGCTCTTTGGGCATGAACTTTGGCTTCTATCAAGCCCTGATCCACTTGTTGAACGACACTGCGGGCACTTTGCACGCTGCCACTCACTTCGTCAGACAGAACGGCCAGCTCTTTTCCCGTCAGACGTAAATCCTGAAGTGTGGCGGGCATTTCACGGTTGAGGGTATCTAGCAGCTTTTCGGCGCTACGGGCGGCTCTGGCCAGCTCTTGTAGGGTAAAGACAGCCACTACAAGCAGGGCCATCAAGCTGATAGCGACCAATAAAATAGAGATGCCGAGCCAGAAAAGGGGATTATTCACAGGCTAGATAAACTTACTCCTCTCCCGTGGCAACTGAGGGGGCGTCGCTAACGGTGTTCCCAGTTTTGGCTGAATAGGATTGCTGTTTACTCCATTCTTTGCGGCTGGCAGCACGGCCTGCGATGACGGCTTCACGCAATCTGCCGAGGGTTTGCTCCCAGTTACTCAGGGAGGTGGCAGAGAGCCGATCGGCTTGAAACTGAACGCTAGTGGCTAAGTCTTCTGCAAGTTCAGGTAGGGCATCGGCGGATTTTTTGAGAATGTGGCGGGTGTCACGACCGGGGCGGGGGGCGGCCAAAATCCCCGCCACTGCACCAATAGCTGCGCCGATGATCATGCCGCCTAAGAGTGCATCTGATTTACTCTCTGCCATAGCGCTAACCCATCTGTGATAAATGTTCTTTGATTTGAATTTTAGTAGGTATTTGCACGAATACCTATTTGCGCCCCACTTGATGCTGAGCAGAAAATGTTTTCCTGTCTCGAGATAGGGGGAAGGGGACCTGTCCTATCCAGACTTATCGCTTGCCAGAGAATCCTTTTTGAGTGCTTCGGCCTAACTTAAAGAGTCCAATTCGGCGGTAGAGCAAAAGGCTGCGGAATAGACTGATGAGTTGTATTACCTGATGAAGACGACGCGATCGCAGCCGCCACCGGGCTAAATCGAGTCGGGTTTGGGCGATTTGAGCGCGTTTGACGATTAGGTCATACCCCATTTGCTGGGGTTTGTCTTGTGAGGATTGCTGGGCACTTTGCAGCCAGCTATTGAAATTGATGAGGCCCCTGCGCCACTGCCAGAGCCCATGGGTGAGCCAACAGACACCCAGGGCGAGCAAGCTATTGAGGCCGATCACGATTATCAGCATTTATAGACTCTTTGATGCTCCCTAATCTGGGTTGATTTTTGAGCCCGTCACCAAGTGGCCCATTGTCATCGGTCGTGCTGTGACTAGTGCTGCGTCAATGCTTAATTTTAGGGCTAGGTTTGTAGGGGGATTGGGGAGCTTGGGGAATTAGGGAAACGTATTTAAACCGTGTTCCCTACCGCCCTAATTACCCCACTGTCCAGCCCCTAGTTTCTAAGCTTGACGCAGCACTGCCTATGGCTTAATCCAAGGCATAGCTCATAACCAGTGGGGCCAGGCCTAGCTCTTCGGGGGCCTTTTCCTGGACCTCAAAAAAGGCGACCACTTCTCTGATGGTGGGATGACCTTTCTGCGCACCCGTTGCACCCGTTGCAATAATACAGCCGCAGCAATGATCGTTTTGGGCGCTGCCAATGGCCCATTTCTCCAGATGACGGATATCACTGGCGACATTTATCTCGTATTCGTTGAAAAGGTGCAGGTTGCCCGCTTGGGTTTGTAGCAGACCGACCTGAAAGATTTGGCCACTCATGGGATCGTTCCCAGGGTTAAAGCAAATCGATTGAATCCCCCCTTCCTGCTGAATTTTTTGGAGGAGCTGTTTGGCTTTTGGCCGGGTCGTTTGAATGGTTAGGACGGGCCATTGTGATCGCTCAGACGGCAGCGTTTCTGGCGGGGTGAGAAAACTTTGGTAGTGAATCCGCTCTATCTCTCTCAAGGGCTCGAGCGTTTTATTGGGATGGCTCCCCAGCATAATCAGAGCCCCTTCTGGGACACTGTCGTCGATCAGGGGGGCCATATCTAGGGGAAGAGGTGGCCCCAGGGTTTCTTCTAAAAAGACGGCTGAGACGTCTGGCAGGGTCGAAACTTTGACTGGGATATTAATAGGGCCAGCAAGTTTTGTCTCAGCGGCCGGGTTAGGCACCCGAAACCGGCTTGTGATGTTCTGTAGGGCAAAGTCTTCAATGCTGATGTCGTGTTTTTTGAAAAACCGATGGAGGGCTTCTAACACCACAATGAGGCTAGCGGCTTCTTCTTCGGCAAGCTGCGATCGCAAGCCTTCCAACGGATGCAAACTGCCAAATTCGTACTCAACGGCCCTGCTCGCCTTGGCGATGTTGCTGGGCGTTATCCGCATGGCGCCGCTCGGCAGCGGCAATGGAATCACATCGTCAGTCGGATTGAAGTTAATGAACAGGCAGTTTTGTTCGAGAAATGCCTGCTGCATGTCTTCGGAAAGGTCTTCACTGTTCATCAGTTTGTGGCGAAACTGCTTGAGTGAATCGAGATCTCGATAAAACAGCAAACCGTATTCCATGCCTGCTAAGCCCAGCACGGAAAGATACAGGGTGTTGATTTCCCAACGGTTAAGCTCAATCGCCAGAATTTCTTGCTCGCTGAGGTACTCCCAAGGCGCGGCCTGCCAAAGCAAGGCTGCTTTTTCGAGCAAGGTCGCTTCAAAGGCCTCAGGAAGTTTGATCTCTGGCAGGGCAGGGGCCCTGAGCTTTTGAAAAACTTCGTCAATGACCGGGAGAGTGGGAGCGTGCTCCACCGGAATGTCCAAATCTTGAAGGGCGCCCCTAAGGAAAAATTGAATCTCGCGATCACACACCACCACCTTGCGTGGTCGGGCCGGTTCACCGCCGCCTTGGGGTGATTCAATCGCCTGAATTAAGGTTCTAACAATGGCTTCGTGACCTGTCTCTTGGGGGACAACGCTGAGGCCTCTGACGACACCCTGCAAGCTATCTGCCCACATAATGCAGTCGCCTTGGGCAGACTCAGAACTGTCACTAAAGGGATGAGCACCTGCTGCAAGGGAGCGGCGATCGCACTCCCAAACACTTGTCAGCCGTGGGAGCTGACTCAGGCGGCGACAGGTAAATGGACTCAGTTGATGCATTGATTGATGCATTGATCACAGGCAAGGTGCAAAGGGGCGTTTCGTGTCTATTTGTTTAGATTGCTTGTCGAAGGTATAGAAGCTGTCCCCTACAAGCAGTCTACCGAAATTCTAGGAGTCTCAAGCGATTGTTGGGCGTTAAATCTATCTAGACTTATCTATACTTTGCATTTGAATTGGGCCTTTCTTGGCCCAATTCTGATGTTGAACGAGGCCTTTGAGGAACTAATGTTTTGTTGTTTGTACGTTTCTTTTTTGCCTTCTTAACCTATCTTCCTCACGACAGGCAACCTGTTGCCATCTCTTTGGCTGCCTTCTAAGCGAGTCTTTTAAACCTAATCTGCTGCCGACGACCACAGGTTTCCTTGTAACGATTGCAACGCATCTTTGCAAAAGACGAGCGAAAGACCTGGTTAAACCGGGATTCTAAAAGGGATGCGTTAAACTAAACTCAACCACTAAACCCACTGTCAAAACTTACTGTAATCCCCACCAATACCTATGACTCAGGCCACTCCCTCCACTGAGACGCTCCCCGAAAATAACGGTGACAATAACGGAGGTGTTCCGATCACTACGGTTCAACCTGCGCCGGAAACCCTCGATCGAGGCATTCTGATGTCCGAGGCTGCGCTGACCCACGTTAAGGCGCTGCGCGAAAAGCAAGGCAGCGATTTGTGCTTGCGGGTTGGCGTGCGCCAAGGTGGTTGCTCAGGGATGTCCTACATGATGGACTTCGAAGAAACTGCCAACATTGGCGAGCATGATGAGGTGTACGATTACGACGACTTTAAGGTTGTGTGTGACAAAAAGAGCCTGCTGTATTTATACGGCCTCATGCTCGACTACAGCGATGCCCTCATCGGCGGCGGCTTTCAATTTACAAACCCTAATGCCAGCCAGACCTGTGGGTGTGGCAAATCATTTGGGACGTAGGTTGTCAGTTCACTCCTCAAGTAAGTTAACCCTCAAACCGCTTAAAGCCCGCTCATTGACCATCCCGCTAACTGACCATCCTGCTGCCGAAATATGCAAACTTTAGAAACCAAATTTGACGAGGGCATCGCCCGCTATAAGGACGGCGAGTCTGCCGAGTCTTTGCTCCCTACGTTCAAAGAAATCTGTGCCCATGCCCCCAAAAACAGTGCGGCCCAAACTTGCTTAGCCTGGTTGTACCTGTTAGCGGATAAGCCAAATGCTGCCTACAAGGCTGCTAACCGTGCGGTAAAACTCGCACCTAATGACCCACAGGCCCGTGTGAACTTAGCCGTGGCCATGCTGGAAACTGGAAAAAGCGGTGTTCGAGATCAAGTTGAGCAAATTTCACCCTTCCTCTCTGCCGTAGATGAGTTGAAAGCTGAAATCCAAGAAAATATTGAAGAAGGATTAAGAAGAAAGCCAGATTGGAAGAGCCTAAAACGCGTTAAAAATTGGCTCTTCGAAAGCTGAAGTCGTTCTTCTGAAAGAACTATAGGGTTTTCTCAGTGGTTTTGATAGACTCAGGTGCTTAGTCTAACTTGATGAACTTCTGAAACGAAAATCAGAAAGAAGGGGGCGGGGATCGCGATCGCGAGCGATCCCCCCCCCCCGTAGTGGAGGGGGGGTGTATGGGGGGTTTAGGGGTGTGTTATAGCGTGTTTTGGCGATTTTTATGGCTTGAAATTAT
>JBCDAG010000296.1:0-9409 GCA_039186165.1 Cyanobacteria bacterium P01_F01_bin.53 | reverse complement strand
TTGAATCAATGAAGCAAACGCATTGAACTTCCAAGGAGCCAGACAAATGAAAAATCAATTCTTCACTGCCGTACTGTTGACCGCTGCAACTGTTGCCTTTGCGCCTAGCGCCAACGCTGCCGAGTCTAAATCCGTAGACAACATCCAAGCCACTCGCCTAGAGCAACTCAATAACCAGTCCAAGTCAATCCAAGATATTCAGTCTACTCGCCTAGAGTTTCTCAATAACCAAAGCAAAGCCGTCGATGATATCCAGAAGGTTCGCCTTGAGCACCTGAGCACCCAATCCAAAGCAATTGAGAATGTACAGGCGACCCGCCTAGAGTTTCTCGACAATCAGTCCAAGAGCATTGATGACATCCAGAAAACACGCCTTGAATTTCTCAGCAACCAATCCAAGGCCGTTGATGATATCCAAGAGGCATGTCTTGAGTTTCTCGATAGCCAATCCAAGGCGGTTGAGAATGTGCACGAGACTCGCCTAGCGGAAAGGGCTCGTCGCAACAAATAAGCATTCAACCCCTAGCTCGGCAGGACATCTGCTAAGCCTGGGGCTGTGAGTTGCTTGCATGAAGCCAAGGATTAGGCCCAGTGAGTGACTGATTAGGTTTGGATGCCCATTTTCATACTCCCTGAGGGTTCTATGCTTCATTAGCTGGGGCATCCCTTTCTCTTCGAATACACAGACAAAAGCCCAGGCTTTGCATGACTCACCCAGTAAGGAGTCGGCAGAGTCCGGGTCTTTTTGATTTGGGGGGGAATTACCCGAACCCATGAGTACGGCAGGTATAAAGTTCTTAGGTAGCAGAGTTTACAAATACACTCGACAAAGCAAGACTTGAAGAGAGTGTTTGTCGGGACTTCGATAAAATAGAACAACGTGTGCGTCCATTCATTGAATCTTCGGCGACAAACCTAACATCGATACAGGTCATAGCTCAGGCTGGTTTACTCTGGAGCGGCGAGACACGGGAAACTGACAGTGGGGGCAATCCATAGGAGATAGACAGGGCATGACTCAAGGGAATCTCCCAGCCTACCAGCGAGATGGCCTCTGCTCGTTTTTGGCTACTGAGTCCTGACAAATTAAGGACTGATTGATGCGTCCTTAGAATGGCTAGCTAAGGAGCTGTATCGTCTTTGGTTGCGGCTCCGACTATATTAGAAAGCAGTTCCCTAGCCCTGCCTGGTCGATGTCACGCATTTTCATTTCCTACCGTCGTGGTGATTCTGCTGCTGAGGCAGGGCGGATTTATGACTACTTGGAAGCGCGTTTGGACCGTACGGCACTCTTTAAGGATGTCGATACGATTAGTGGCGGTGATAACTTTCGCCAACGACTTAATGAGGCGTTAGATGTCTGCCAGATCCTGCTAGTGGTGATTGGTAAAAGCTGGTTGCAGACTAAGGATGCGGCTGGTCGACGGCGTTTGGATAATCCTAACGACTGGGTCAGGCTGGAGGTTGAAGCAGCGCTTCAGCGCAATATTCGGGTCATTCCTTTGTTGTTAGATGGTGTTCCGACACTATCCGTTGCTGACTTACCCGGCAGTCTAAAAGCGTTAGCCGAGCGGCAAGCTTTGTTTGTGCGTAATGATCCAGATTTCCGCCGTGATATGGAGCGAGTGCTTACGGTTATTCGGCAACATTCTGAGGGAAAGCGTCGAGCTATTGTGAGCGGGGGGGCTTCCCTGAGTCGTCGTCGAGCCCTTCAGATTTTGGGGCTCTCGGGTACTGGGCTAGGCGCTGCTTTAATCGCCAAGACTTTACTGCCTGCTGCAACGGAACCCTCTGGTGAGGGTACTACTACCCCGTCTCCGTCCGGGGCGGTGGATGACTCACCGCCTTCATCAGAACCGCCCTTACCATCTCCAGAGCCACCTTCACCGCCGTTGGCGGATTGGGAAATGCCTGCCCTTGAGCCGCCTACGGTGAATGGTGTATCTGCTGAGTTCAACGTGGCGACGGTTAACGTTTCAGATAAAAGTATTGAGGTAGAAAGAAAGCAGGCTGAGTTCTACACAGAAGACTTGGGCAATAGCGTCACCCTAGACATGATGGCGATTCCATCTGGTTCATTTCAGATGGGTTCGCCGTCCCTAGAGTCTGACCGCGTTGATAATGAAGGCCCTCAGCATGAGGTGAGCGTGCCTCCGTTTTTTATGGGGAAGTATGCGGTTACCCAGGCTCAGTGGAGGGCTATTGTGGCTTTGCCGAAGGTAAAGAGAGACTTAAAAGCCTCTCCTGCCCATTTCCAAGGAGATGAGCGCCCAGTTGAAAGCGTGAGTTGGGATGAGGCGGTGGAGTTTTGTCAGCGCCTATCTGCAAAAACAGGTAGAGCGTATCGCTTGCCTAGTGAGGCAGAGTGGGAATACGCTTGTCGTGCGGGAACAACCACACCCTTTTATGTCGGAGAGACGATAACGCTTAGTTTGGCTAACTACCGTGGCAATGTTAACTATGCCGCTGGTCCTAAGGGAGACTATCGACAAGAAACAACAGCGGTGGGTAGCTTCCCGGCTAATGCTTTTGGTCTTTATGATATGCACGGTAATGTTTCAGAGTGGTGCGCAGACCATTGGCATGATAACTACGTAGGAGCGCCAACGGATGGAAGTACATGGTTAAGTGACGGCGCAACTGATGGGCGCATCCGACGTGGCGGCTCCTGGTTCAGCATGCCGAGTGGTTGCCGTTCTGCCTACCGTTTCACCGATGTCCCTGCGAATCGAAACAACCTCCTTGGTTTTCGAGTGAGTTGTTCCCCTCCTCAGGCTTAGTGAGATTTTGAGCTTTTTCACACTTTCACATGAAGAGAGTACGTGAGCTGTACGGCTCAAGAGACCCATGGCTCGCAGACTCAAGGCAAGTGGCGATCGCATTGAACCTGCCGAGAAACTAAGCTATCAACGTTGTAGAGTAAAGCAACTGTGCTCACCGCTTGATAGCCGCATCTGGCCTATGACTGCTGAAAATCAAAACGAGGGGCCTTCGAACGAGGGGAGAGACCAACGTAACCTCAGCATTCAGGGGAGTGCGGATGAAAGCATCAATGTCGTGGGCGATCGCAATACGGTTCACCAAGGCCCGAGCTACACCACCCATGTCGTTAGCTCCTTTGAGGCTGAGCAGTTACGGTCACAACGCAGGTATCTGAGAAGAGCATTGCTCAAACAGATGAGAACTGATGTTGCGCAGCGCCTAGAAGATTCGCTCCACAACCTGATCCGAGTTGATTTGGAACAAGAAGAACAACGCTATCAGGTCGGACGACGCAGAAAATTGCCTTTGGTAGAGGTGATACCAACATCAATCCAGGTCTCTCATAGACTGGTGCAACGGGAGTTAGAGGTCTCTAACAATAGCGAAAACGGGTGTCTATTCCGCCAGCCGAACAGACCTACAAAATATTTCACCGTTCCGATATCGGGGGGCGTTTACTCATTCTGGGCGAACCGGGGGCCGGGAAAACCACTGAGCTGCTGACCGTCGCGCAGCGCCTTGTAGAGGCAGCAATGGAGGACGACACTCAACCTATCCCCCTGGTCTTTGAGCTGTCGAGCTGGACACCCAACATCCCGATCGTGAGCTGGTTGGGACAGCAGTTTCAGACATCCTATGGCATTTCTAAAAAGTTGGCAGAACCACTCTCTCAGCAGTGGGTGCAACAGAGTCGCATCATACCGCTGTTGGATGGTTTGGATGAACTCGGGCAACGCAATCAAATCGCTTGCATTGAGGCACTGGAAAACTTTCTATCCCAACATCCAGCACTACCAGCGGTCGTGTGCTGCCGTCGAGAAGACTATGAACAGGGTGGAGAGCAGCTTAAGCAGTTGAACGGGGCGGTTTACCTACAAGCGGTAGGGCCACCACAGATTCAACAGTACTTGCAGGATTTAGGTCGGGAACCGCTATGGGAGGGCATTCAGGCTACGCCTGAACTTTTGAAGCTTGCACAATCACCGCTGTTTCTCACTATGCTGGTGGTCGTCTACCAAGGTCAGCCCATTCGAGATCAATCAGCGCTTTTCAACGCCTATATTCAAAAGCAGCTACACGATCCCAGTCACCAGGGAACCTACAAGCCAGGGAAAGCAATGTCACATCAGCAAACATTGCACTATTTAGGATGGCTTGCTAGGCAACTGAATAAGAGGAAGGAAGCGGAGTTTTTAATCGAGAACCTACAGCCTGACTGGTTTGAAGTTAAACAACAGCACCGAACTTATAGGCTGATTGTCGGGCTGATTGTCGGGCTGATTTTCGGGCTGATTGTCGGTTTTTTTTTCGGGTTCTTTGGCGGGCTGATTTTCGGGCTGTTTGGCGGGCTGATTTTCGGGTTAAGTATCGGGCTGTTTTTTGGTCTGAGTGACGAGTTGAATAAAATAGAGCTACAAGAACAACTAAAATGGTCCCTGCGCAGAGGACTAAGTGACGGGCTGTTTGGCGGGCTGTTTCTTGGGCTGATTGTCGGGCTGGTTGGCGGGCTGGGTTTCGGACTAGTTGGCGGGCTTAGTAGCGGGCTGGTTGGAGGACTGAGTGTCGGACTGAATGTCGGGCTGTTTCTCGGGCTGATTTTCGGGCTGTTTGGCGGGCTGGGTTTCGGGCTAGTTGGCGGGCTGAGTAACGAAGCCATTGAACAAAAACAAGTCCCTAATCAAGGCATTAAAAAAAGTATTAAGAACGGGCTGATTTTCGGGCTGTTTGGCGGGCTGAGTGTCACGCTGATTGGCGGGCTGGTTTTCGGGTTGAGTGGCAGGCTGTTTGGCAATCTGATGAATTCCGAGCTGATTGACGAGTTAATTGGCGGGCTATTGGTCGGGTTGATTGGCGGGCTGATTGGCGGGCTGATTAGTGGGTTGATTGGCGGGTTGGAGGGCGCAATCAAACATCTCTCTCTACGCATCTGTTTAACGAAAAACGGGGACACCCCTTGGAACTATGCCCAATTCCTTGACCATGCCACTCGTCATCGCTTTATCCAAAGGACTGGTGGGCGCTATCGCTTTGTCCACGATCTCCTCAGGCAGCATTTTGCTCAAATAACACCTGAGCAACAGGCAGACCTAGCACAACCTACAAACAGTAATAGACTGTAGATGAGGTGGTGTACTCATTCGTGAGACCTCACGAATACTGGTTAAGAGATACTCTGAGCTCGCTCATATGAGATGTAGGCAGTCATACTTTATCTTTTGTCTCAGCACTCATAAAATCCGACTTCCTCTGACACATAGATAATAAAACCAGTTTTGGCACAATAAAGATCCTAAAAAATCGATGGTCTTGCTGTTTCAGCGACCTGTGTCAGAAGGGGATATTTTCGAGACATGTAGAAGGGGCCAGAAAAATCAATAGCTCAGGAATTCGAACCTGTGATCAGCTACATTTAGGCAAAAACTTTCTACCTACTTACCCTATACGTTAGATTAGGTGAAAATTACCTCTCTAATCAATTGTTGAATTGATTCCTCTCTGAATTGTTAGGATATTTCTGGTGTCTCTGACGAGGTTAAGAAGATAGATGCCGTTTCAGACATTGAACTAATTTTATTTTGACCATATGAAAACCATCGAACACGATCTCAAAGAACTGATCGGCACCCTCTTTCCTGTCATCGGCGCAGGGCTATTACTGATAGCTGTTGTTTCAACTGCTTTTACTTATCGTTTTATCAATATGGCATCAAGAGCAGAGGGGAAAGTAGTAAAGCTGAATGCGGGAGGTGCTCACCCAGTAATTCGATTTGTGCCAGTAGGAGAAGAAGAAGAAGTTGAGTTTTCAGGAAGTGGGTTTATTAACTATAGTGTCGATGATAAAGTGTCTGTTTTGTACCTGAAAGATGCTCAAAATCCATCTGGGTTTCAGACTAACATTGACACGCCAGGAGCTTTGTGGGCTGCTCCGTTAGGCTTTACGTGGATAGGTATGGGTTTTGTTATAGGTGGTTTATATACAAAACACTTGTATAAACCGTAGTAGTAAAATGAATTTCATGGCAATATTCGGCATGAAATAGCAACCCAACAACTCTGGTGCAGCAGATTGACTAACGCGGCTGGTGGTATTGAAAAATTTCTGCAACTGCTGGCCAGAAACGTTGACGCACCTTAAAGCCTCCAAGAGCGTGTAAAGGCTTTGTCCAAGTTAAGCAAAGCTGTCTAAATTTCGAGACGCGTTTCCTCCACAGATGCTATTTGGTTGATTTACGCGCTTACATTTAGCCCCATCAGGGATCGCTAGTTTTCCATTCGCTAGCACATCCTTGCTCGATAGTCTGAAGCGATCTGTCCATGTTGATGAGGATGAAAATGACCACGTATCGATTCAAAGGCAGATAGCAAACGCTGTGCATGCCCCACAGACTTGAATCATCTCATTCGCCACTCTCTGATTCGGGGCGGTCGATGTGAGTTCTCGGCTCGATTATTCTTCCGCCTCATCCACCAACTTCAGCTCCTTCCCCACGTACCAGCTCTTGAGCTTCTGCCCCTGCCTGCGATAGGCATACCAGTAAGGCCCATGCAGTTGCCCATCCGTGGCACAGCGACAGTTCTCCTTCCCGCACTTCACCAGCTCCGCCTGGTAGGTTACCCGCCCCTCCTGTTTCGTCTCGACAACTTCTCTGCCTTTCTTCGGTTTAACCTCGGGTGGGGTTTGCGCCTGCGAAATCTGCTCATCTAGCCACTCTCGCACCGCCTGCTTCTCTTCGAGCGACAGACGCTGTAACTGCTTATAGAGCCTGTCGCGCTGAGAAGCCATAGTGAAAAGTGGTCTTATGTAACCAAAAGACTCTGAAAAAGAACACGTAGTTACATAAGACTGGGTTAAAGGAAAGACGGTGGAGCGACCAGACGTGTCAATGCTGAGCACTTCATGGACCGAAACAGTTCGGCACAGTCACAATAGTCTGAAAGAACTTGACTCTTGTCGTCGCCAGCCAATTATAACATGGTTAACAGTGATAGAAGAAAGAGGCACTTGCCCTTCGATAGCGGTACGATAGAAACTCCTCTCCCCGTTTTGTCAGCGTTTTGTCAGCGTTTTGTCACTGTGGTCCCGCCATGCCTAACCCCAGCCCGGTCCAGTCTGAGATGTTCAAGCAAAAGAGATTTCAGCGGACAGTCGAGAAAGACTCCTGTGTGCCAGCAGATATCCCGTTGGCACAGAAGGCGATCGCAGTTAAGCTACCGACTGAAGTAGACCAGGCACTCCGAGCACTCGGCACACAGAAGGCCGCTTGGTTACGCGAGGTGATCTGCCAAGCGGCCTTGGATGACGGGCTAGTCGAGGAGCTTTGAACCTTTTAGGTAGAGACGCTGGCTTGCTATTTTTGAATATCTTATGTAACTTTTGTGCGATGTTCACAGTCAAAAGTTACATAAGACAGCACCGCAACCGACAAAGCACACCACCCAACTACAGACTCAGACAAAGCTGTAGCTTCCGTGGCTTCTGCGCACTAGCTTCCGGCTGTGGCGTAACCGCTGGGCAGTAGCGAGCGTACTGACACTGGCTACACTGCTGCCCGCACCTCGGCTGCCATTCGGTCTCTTCCCGTAGCCGTTGCGCTAGCTCACTAACGACTGAAAGTACCTGCTGCTTGTGGGCTTCGCTCGCGTCATAACTGACCCGCTCGCCCGTGCGCAGATAAAGCAGACTCATCCGCTTGAGTGCTTTCTCATACCGTTGCTCTAAAGCTAGGTAATAAAGCCCAAGCTGTAGGTCTATATCGTTTGTTGAGGGTAACTTCGGTGCCTTAGCACTCTTGTAGTCGAGCAGCTCTAGTCCATCAGGGAGAAAATCCAAACGGTCATAGCGACCTATGAGCTTAAACTCAATGCCGTTTACCTGCAACAGGCCTTGCACCCGGCCTTCCGTGGCCATTGGCTTTTGCATCGTGCCTAGTGGCACGATCTCGCGGTCGTAGTAGCGCTGCATCAGTTGCCAACCGTCTGTTAGCTGCTGATCGCTTAAGCCAATGGCATTGGTTTCCCAACAGTGCCTGAGCCAGGCTGTAGACGGTAGTGGCTCCTGGTAGTGCCAGTCTTGATAGAGCTGAGCGAGAGCACCATGAAGAGCCGTCCCGAGCACAGCTGACGCGAAGACTTTTTGTTCGTTCAGGCCGCATTCATAGCGAAAGTAATACGCCTTCGGGCAGCGGGCGTAGGACTTGAGCTTGGTGGCGGAAAGGAGGTAAGCCATGTGCCGAATTCTAATGCATATCTCGGAGTTTGGAGAAATCCTAAAAAAGTTTTCATACAACCCGGCACACGCGCAGAGGTTATGAGTCAGGGAACATGGTTCATCAGGGAAGCAAGTCAAAGGTGCTGACAGATGATATATCGCAGAACAGACCTTTTTTATTTACATTTTTTCGGACTGGCTGCATAAGAAGAAGAAGGTGCTTAAGAGAGTTATTTCTCTCTCGTTATCTTCTAGAAATGCAGCCATAATTCTTGCATAAATGGAATCTCTTTTCAAAAACGATGAGATCGAGTTATGATCTTTCCAGGCCGATACTATAGTCTAGTGAACTTTGGCAAAAATGGGACTCTCAGAGAATCAATCAGGAGATAAAACGCCAGTCACCCAGGATGTCAAGGTCGTTTTTGGATATAAAGCATGGCTTCTGTTCTTTCTTATCCTTGGGACGGTAAACTCTAGTGGCAATGGGCCTCAGCAAGAAATTTGGGACTTGCAGCAGCAAGTCAGTAATTTGCGAATCGAGGTTCAGAAGCTTGAAGCAGAAATAGATAAACTACGAGAAAGCATCACTGAGGATCGCTCTAATGATGAATGATAGTTTCTATAGTCCTGGATAGTCCAATCTCATCTAGTGGCTCTAGAAGGAGCCGTTTTTAAAAATGAAGGATCATAGATTACTTTAATGTCGGCATCGCTGTTGGCTTGTCAATAGCCTTATTGCTATCACCTGAAACTCTAATCATGCCTAGCGAAATAGCCATGAAAGAGACGAAAATGGCTAAGAAAAGATAGTTTTTGTATCGGTGGATTTTTGCAATGCTTTTCTCTAAAGAACATTCTAAAGATTTGGCTTTCTTGGCTAAATCCTTGTTTTTAGCCTGAGCGAGATTAAGCTGGTTTGTAAGGTGAGCAAGGCGCCCTGAAAGCTCTCTATCTTTGGCTTTAGAAGTTTGCGAAAATTCCTCTAAAGAACATTCTAAAGATTTGGCTTTCTTGGCTAAATCCTCGTTTTTAGCCTGAGCGAGATTAAGCTGGTTTGTAAGGTGAGCAAGACGGCCTGAAAGCTCTCTATCTTCGGCTTTAGAAGTTTGTGAAAATTTCTTACTTTCGTGGATAAAAGCTGTCTCCATCGGATCTAAGTTCGTGTAGTTTGAAGCTTCAGACAGCAAATCACCTTTCCAGAGCAATGAAGATGGT
>JBCDAG010000295.1:0-9516 GCA_039186165.1 Cyanobacteria bacterium P01_F01_bin.53 | reverse complement strand
GGGTGCAGTGGCTCATGAATTTTCAGATGCTCTTGGTAAATATGGTTAGAGAATCTGAGACAAGAAGGCTTGGCTTCTTTCTTCTTTGGGATTGTTAAAGAATTCTTCAGGCGTGTTTTGTTCGACTAATACACCGCCATCCATTAGCACCACTCGGTCGGCGACTTCTCTCGCGAAGCCGACTTCGTGGGTGACGCACACCATGGTCATGCCGTCTTTGGCTAAGTTGCGCATTACATCGAGTACTTCGCGTACCATTTCAGGGTCTAGGGCGGAGGTGGGTTCGTCAAACAGCATGACTTTGGGCTGCATGGCGAGCGATCGGGCGATCGCAACCCGTTGCTGTTGTCCCCCTGACATTTGCCCTGGGAATTTGTAGGCTTGCTCGGCAATGCCTACTCGGTCTAATAGTCTCATGGCAATCTCTTCTGCTTTGGCCTTAGGCCATCGGCGTACCCAAATGGGGGCCAGCGTCACATTTTGCAGCACGGTTAGGTGAGGAAACAGGTTGAACTGTTGAAACACCATTCCAACCTCACGCCGCACCACCTCAATATCTTTGAGGTCATTGGCAATCAGCACACCGTCAATTTCAATGCTGCCTTCCTGATAGGGCTCCAGTGCATTAAAGGTCCGAATAAAGGTGGACTTACCCGAACCCGAAGGCCCCATCACGACCACCACTTCGCCCTTATACACATTCATGCTCACTCCCTTGAGCACATGAAAGCCATTGTCGTACCACTTGTGCACGTCCTTGGCGACAATCACCGCCTCAGCCCCAACATCGTTTCGCGGTGTCATAGGCGCTGCCATTTCAGATTGGGTCATGGGTGTGGTTCCTCAATGGATACAACAAAGTGGATAAAACAGAAGGGATAAAGCAAAAATGATTGAAACAGATGAGTAAAGCAGAAGGAAAAACAGAACGCACGAGACAAAAGAGCCAGATAAACAAACAAATCGTCAGATCAGCCAGCTTCAGCAAAACTGAAGCCTAACGACGTAAGACTTAACGGAGGTCCGTATTCAGCGCCTCCTCCACTTGGCGACTACCGTAGCTCATGCCATAGCAAAACAGCCAGTAAATCGCCCCGATAAAGACATAGGCCGGTGCGTAGTCACCCAAGTACTTGGGACTCGCCAGCAGGTTTCGGGTCATACCTAATAACTCTAGCAATCCCACAATGCCCAGCAGCGTCGTGTCTTGAAACAAACTAATAAACTGGCCCACAATCGCTGGGATCGCGGTTTTAAGCGCCTGTGGCAGCACAATCAATACCATCGTCAGCGGCTTATTGAGTCCTAAAGACTGCCCTGCCTCTGTTTGGCCTTGGGGTACGGACTGTAAGCCCGCCCGCACGTTTTCAGCCAGATAGGCCGAACTAAAAATCGTCAGACCAATAATCGCGCGGACCACCGAGTCAGGCCGCATACCTTCCGGTAAAAACAGCGGAATCAGCACCTGACCCATAAACAAAATGGCAATCAGTGGAACCCCACGCACCAGCTCAATGTAGGTCACCGAAAAGGTCCGAATCAACGGCAGCTTACTGCGTCTGCCCAGTGCTAACAACACCCCGGCAGGGAAACACAGCGCAATACCGCTAATGGCCAAAAACAGGGTCAGGATGAGCCCGCCCCAAGAATTCGTCCGAATCGTCGTCAACCCAAAGTCCAGGCCCAGTAGCGTCGGTAGCCAGCCCATCAGCACAAAAATAGCGATAAAGCCCAGCAAGAACAGCATGGCCTTACCGATGCCTTGAAGCGTTTGCTTATCTGAAAATGTCCAAATCAGCAGCGCACCCAGCAGCACACCGACCAGCCGCATCAGCCAAAGGAAAATGGCATAGCCCAGCCCAATCCCCGCCAATGGCGCATACAGGACATTCCCTAACACGTAGTAGCCAATGACAAAGCCCAGCACCAACAGCCCAATCCGTCCCAGCCACTCATTCAGTATTGGCAGGGTAAGGCGAGAGACCAGCAGCCAACCCACCAGCGCACCTAACCCAATACGGGCCACAACCGTATAGAGCAAACTATCCGTAAAGGTATTGCCACCGAGCAGATACAGCACCGCAAAGTAGGAGATAAACCATCCCCCTGAAATTAGCTTCCCGGCACCAGGCACTTTTCGCCCCACCGATTGGCCAAGCACTGCGCCCAGCGCCAGCAGCACTAGCGCACCCAGCGAATAGGCCAAATAGGAGCGGGTCATGGGGATGACCACCAGCAACAGCGCTGCGATCGCGAACCCCACCAGAACCGGCACATTAAAAAGTTTTTTCTGATTGCGCGCTAAGATGCCCCAGCTAACGCCCGCCAGCGCCATCACAATGCCAAAAATAGCCCAGAGTCGCCAGTAAAATTTGGCCGGGTACAGCCCCGCCATAAACTGGCCGAAGTTTTCAGAAACGACCTCCCAGGGCGCTTGAAAAAAGGCCCAGGAGAGCATGCTGAAAAGGGCATAGGCAATGATGCCGCCCAGCACCACGGTCAACAGGCTGTTAAAAACACTGTTGAACAGATGCTTTTTGGCCCAGGCAACCGGGCCTGCCTGTTGCACATTCGGCGGAACCCGTTCAATTGGTCTGGAGCTAGGGGGTGAAGTCGGGGGGATAGAGCTTGGTGTCATGGGTTAGCGCTCCTTGAATTGAACGGCTTTGTTGAGCTGGTTCATGTTGAGAGAGATCAAAAGGTTCAAGGTGAGATAGGTGGCCATCATCAACAGAAACACCTCAATGGGTTTACCCGTTTGGTTAAAGGTGGTGTTGGCCAGGTTATAGAGCTCGGGATAGCCCACGGCAAAGGCCAAACTGGAGTTTTTGGCGAGGTTGGCAAATTCACTATTGAGCGGGGGAATTAGCACCCGCAAAGACTGCGGGAAGACCACCAGCCGCATAGCTTTGGCATTGGTCAGGCCCACCGAGCGGGCCGCTTCCCACTGGCCGCGCGATACCGACTGAATGCCCGCACGGACAATCTCAGCGATAAAGGCACCGGTATAAAACGTCAGGGCGGTCACAGAGGCGACGTAGCGCATCGACATTTGTAAGCCACCCCGCGCCTGACCGCCCGCATTAATGACTGGCGCATTCCAGTTAAAGGCAAAAAGCACAATCAGCAAGGCGACTACGCCGATCGCAATCATTACCCTCGCGAGTGTCTTACCGTCTTCCCCTTTTTCCGTCATTGCCTTTGTGCGCTTATTCCACAGCACAACAGTGGCGATCAAGCAGGCAATCAGGGCGATAATCCACAGCCCTTCTGGATTGGTAAACAGGGCAATTAGGGCGCCTTTAAAGTACAAACTGTCTTCAGCAGAGTTACTAAACAGGAGAAAGTAATCGACCACGGCCACGGCTACAATCACAGCGGCAGCGACTAACCGGCCAAACCATCCCGCTAGGCCAGCGGCGAATCGGCCCTGGCGAAATTTGTTCACCGAGTTCAGCAACAAACCGAGTAACAGCAACGCTAGCCCAAGCAGCATCAGGCCTACCCACACCTCTCCCGGCAACCCTGGTCCCGGCAGATTCAGGTTTTTGTTACTGGCCACCAGCCAAACCCGATCGGCACTCGGAAATACAATTTGGTTGGCCTCTTTGGGCGCGGCTAAAAAGACCGCCGAATACCAAAACACCAGCTGTAGCAGCAGAGGTACATTGCGTACCAGCCCCACATAGGCGCGGCTAATCTTATGCAGCAGCCAGTTGTCAGAAAAGCTCGCGACCCCGGCGGTGATACCCACAATGGTGGCGGTAATAATGCTGACAAAAATCAGGCGCAAAGAGTTGACAACCCCGGCTTGAATAACCTTGGCATAGGAGTCCTGGGTCGTATAACCCAGCATATTTTCACCGATCCCAAAGCCCGCCGGATTGTTCAGAAAATTGAAGCCGAAGGTGGTCCCCCGGCGCGTTAGATTGCGGGAAAGGTTGCCAAACAAATAGGAGAAAGTGGCAAACACTGCGATCGCCACAATCACCTGAAACGCGATCTGCCAAAACCGCTCATCTCGCAACAGCGATCGCACACCAGAGATGGGTTTGGGTGAGTGTTTTGCCATAGGTTTAAGTTAATCAACAATTGCGATATCTAGGGGCCGCTTATAGAGGCATTTCCAACAGCGACCTGCTAGAAAACAGCCAAAAACAGTGAGGCAAAGAGCATTGCACAAACGTTCAACACCCAAAAGCGAACAACAGACCATAGATGTCTAGTCGTCTAAAGCTAGTCACCCAGATGCGATTAGCTTTAGATGACTATGCACTAAAGCCAGGCAATATTCGGTCTGCTGTTTTACAGTCCAACAATTTTCCTATGCAACACTCTGTTCTTGAGGCCTCCGAAACAATTCGTATGGCTATCATAAGCCTTTGATAGCAAGAACTTGAGGCCTATAGAAAACGTATCATTCAAGCCAAAACAAAAAAGCACAGGCAGCCGTTTTTTACGGCCACCCATGCTTTTACGTGCAAATTAACTTGCAAATCAACCAAATAATCAATTGAAAGAAAGCACTTGCTCGCCAGTGCACCTTCCCGACAGCAAAGACGCCTCACAAGAACCGTCAACAGCACTCGGCAACGGAAACTAGCAATGCAAGGCTACTTTGAACTATTCAGCGACTTAGCGGAACGGAGGAGAGTAGAGCAAGCCACCGTCAGACCACAGCGCATTTTGACCACGCGGTAGGTTGAACTGGGAATCTTCACCCAAGTTGCGCGTGTAGATTTCGCCGTAGTTACCCACGTGCTTAATCGCCCGCATAGCAAAGTCATTCGGCAAGCCCATGTCAGTACCCAAGGCACCTTCAGCACCTGCGAAGCGCTTAATGTTGGGGTCGTCTGTCTCAGCCACTGTGGACTCGATATTGTCAGCAGTCAACCCGAGCTCTTCAGCTTCGATAAGCGCGAAGGTCACCCACTTAACCGTGTCAAACCAAGCAGAGTCGTTATTACCGGTCAAAGGTCCCAAAGGCTCTTTGGACATGGTCACTTCCAGCAGCTCATGATCATCGGGCGTACCGAGAGTACTACGACGGGCAATTAGCTGAGATTTATCAGAAGTCATGCCTTCACAGCTACCTGCTTCGTATGCCGCGTATGCCGCGTCAGCATCCTGGAAGGTCTGGGGCTCAAAGGTAACGCCTGCTTGACGCATTTGGTCGGCAAGGTTCAGCTCGGTAGTCGTACCGGCTTCTACACAAATCGACTTACCTTCAAAATCGGCGAGTTCAGTAATGCCATCGGCCGATCGCACCATCATGCCCTGGCCATCATAGAAAGTCGTAGGCCCAAACTCCATACCCACGGAAGTATCACGACTGATAGTCCAAGTGGTGTTACGAGAGAGCATATCAACCTCACCACCCTTCAACGCTTCAAAGCGCTCGGTGGAGTCCAGGTTGCGATAAACCACTTTCTCAGGGTCATCAAAGAGGGCCGCAGCAACTGCTTTACACACGTCTACATCAAGACCTGAGTAAGCGGCATCTTCGACAAAACTAAAGCCAGGGATACCCCCATCAACGCCGCAGATTAGCTCGCCACGGTCAAGTACCGTTTGCAAGCGACTGCTACCCGCATCAGCGCCAGCAGAACCAGACTCAGCACTACCGCCAGGAGCACCACCGGGTGCGCCACAGCTTGTTAATGCCAGTACACCGATGCTCGCGGCGAGCGTCATACCCCATTTCTTCATACCAAACCTCACGCACTTCCAAGGGAACACAGCTATCTCAAGGGGTTTGGCGAAAACTCGCGACTCAGCCGGTGGGTCTCACCCGATCTCAACTGTCTCGCAACAATCACCAAACACACTCGATTAGCAATTGCGCTTAACAGTAGCATTTTTCCTTCAGAGAATAGCATAACTATTCACAGAGAATCTTGAGATTTCCAAAAGTCTTAACGATCAGAGAGACCCCAAGGAAAATCAATAGTCTTAGGAAAGCCAATGGATAACATAGAACGGTTGCAGACCTAAAAGACTGTTTTCAACCACTAAAAATAGGCGTTGTTTGCAGTGCTCCTTACGCTTGCAAACAACGCCTATAAATGTGGTTCCAAGGGAATCACACGGTTCTTTTCAGGGATTCTTGAAAGGATTCTTGAAAGGGATATCTCGAAGGGAGTCTGAAAAGGGATTCTTGGGAAGAAGGATTTCTTGAGCAGCGCTTGGGCAGCTCTATGCGAAAAAAGCACTTAGGTAAAGGGTAAAAAAGCACTTTGTGTAAGGCAAAAAACGAGCTAAGACTGCTGAGACATCTCACGAATCAACGGCATCCGAGTACTGATGTAGTTGCTCATCACCGATAAATTTCGCGGATCAAAAGCAGGGTCACTCTTGAGCGAGTCCATTAAGGACCTCAATAAACTGGAATCATCTAAGCTGGAGAGCATACTGTTGGGGAAAGACCCCACAGCAGTCCACAGCTGACGAATAAGTCGGGCATCCATCACAAAACCTTAACGTTATCTTTAGGTTTACCGTATCCAGGGGTCGCGAACGCGCTCTCCCCCGTTTAAAACACCCTTCTTAACAGCAAAAAGCACTTTGCTTCACATCACTTCATTAACATGAAATATTAAAATTATCTTTAGATAGTTTTAACAGCGATGTCAGGGTGTGGTTTGGCATCAGCACAAACAATCGAGAGAAGCAATGGCTCCTTCAGTCGTTTGTCCACTAACGCTGAACAGTAGCGCTTCACGATATACCCGTTGAGCCGGATGGCTAAGGGCATTTGCAGCGCCGCTTGCCGAAATAATTGCAGCTTGAGCCGAAGTATTCATCAGTGAAATTGCCTTTCCTCTCAAGGCAATTTTCTTAGAATAGGCTGATATCGGTAGATTCACGGCCTCCGCTTGCGCTGCTATTAAGCCCTCCAGTCGCGAACCCAGTTTCTGAACAATGTCGTGATCAATGTGTCTGCGCGTGAGCGATCGCATCAGCACATCAAGACTCGCCTGCGTGCAACCAAACATTAGTGGCAAAGGGCTGAGGGGATTAGCGTGATCGCGCCCCGCAATCCATCCCGCAGGCCGCTGCCCCACCACCTGCTCATCCGGCAAAAACCAATCCTGAAGCTTCACCTGCACCGTATTCGTCGCCGCCATCGCACACAGTGCCATCGGTTCACCCACTGTCAGTTCACCCACCGTCAACCGGCCACTCTGAGCTGAACTACTCTGAGCTGAACCACTCTGAGCCGGACCGCTCGGCTGAGCAATCAGTTTCAGTTGGCCACTCACTAACGGCAATAGTCCAAATACCGCCTCCCCGGATGGCAATACCGCCGCCCCAACAAATTCCTCAAAGAGCCCGGCCCCACTTACCCAGGGCACCTCACCCGACAGGGCATAGCCACCCGCCACGCGCTTCGCCAACAGTGGCGGCGGCTGACGACGAAGCTGAGAAAACCCCACCCCCACTCGTTTTTTCCCTTTGGCCATCGCAGGAATATACGCCTGTTTTAGCGCCTCATTTTCACTCGCAAGTAACAAACTCGCGGCACTTTGGTGCTGTGTTTGTAAAAACGCCAGTGCACCAGAATGTCGAGCCATCAAACGCTGAAACTGTCCATAGCCCTCAGTATCGAACCCAAGTCCCCCCAAAGACGTTGGGGCTTTAGGCACAAGCCATCCCTTTGAGCCCATGTCACGAAAGGCCTGAAACAGTAGCGACGAATCCGCATCTATCTGATTAGCCACTGGTAACACCTGAGCAAGCAGGTAGTTCTTGATTTCTAAATAAGCTTCTGGATGATCTAAATGATCTAGTGGGTCCTGTGGCATGGGAGGCACGTTATTAACTTAGGATGAAAGACCGGGCGCTCTTAATTGTTGCAAGGATTTTCTGATCGCGCTTTTTCCCTTAATCTCCCAAACCTGCCCATGAAACTGTTGTGCATCAGCAACGGTCACGGTGAAGATGTTATCGCCTGCCGCATCCTTAACGCCCTTCGCCACAGCCATCCCAGTATAGAGTTATCCGCCTTGCCGATTACCGGAGACGGCAAAGCCTACCAATCTGCTGAGATTCCCATCATCGGCCAAACACAGGTCCTGCCATCCGGTGGCTTTTTAAACCGGGACCCCAAACAACTTGCCCGCGACGTTCAAAAAGGCCTGATTTCCCTAACGCGATCGCAACTCACTGCCATTAAAACCTGGGCCGCTGCCACCACCGAAACAAAAGCCGCCATCCTCGCCGTTGGCGACATCGTCCCCCAAATCTTCTCCCATCTCAGCGGCCTCCCCTACGTCTTCATCGGCACCGCTAAATCTGAATACTGGCTCCGCGACGAGCAAGGCAAACTCCCCGCCAAAAAACTGTGGGAGCACCTCGAAGGTTGGTCCGGCTCCGTTTACCTGCCCTGGGAACGTTGGCTTATGGCCCGCCCCAACTGCCGCGCCGTCTTCGTTCGCGACGCACTCACGGCCAAAACCCTTCAGACCCTTGGCATTCGCGCCCACTACGCAGGCAATCCCATGATGGACGGGCTCTCACCAGAGGGGAAGTTGGATGGCCTATTGCAGCATTTGAAAGAAGTCAGTGGGATGAAAGAGGCCAATTGGGTGAAAGAAGCCAACGGGGAAAGCGACACGTTAACCGACACATTAACCACCGACACATTAACCATTTTGTTGATGCCTGGGTCACGCCAACCCGAAGCCTACGAAAACTGGTCAAACATCATGGCAGCGCTGCCTGGATTGATTGAGGCCTTCCCCGACAAACCCATTATTTTGCTAGGCGCGATCGCCCCTAGCCTTTCCCCTGACAAACTCCCCGCCGCCCCCAATACTTGGACCCACCAATCCAAACCCTATTCCACCTTCACCCATAAAAACGTCACCCTCCTGCTCATTAGCGACGCCTATAACGACTGCCTCCATCAGGCCGACATTGCGATCGCCACCGCTGGCACCGCCACCGAACAATTCGTCGGCCTCGGCAAACCCGCCATCACCCTCCCCGGCAACGGCCCCCAATTTACCCAAGCCTTCGCCACTATACAGGCCAAAATGCTCGGCCCCTCCATTCATATGGTGAGCAAGCCTGATGAGATTGGCGGTGTGATCGCCCAAATTCTGAACGACCGCGATCACCTACAGCGCATCCAAGAAAACGGCAAACAGCGCATGGGTGAGCCAGGGGCCGGACGTGCGATCGCCAGTCAGCTTATGCAGGCTTTGCAGGGGAGGCATTTGCAGAGGGAACAGTAGTCCCAAACAGCACTCGAAAAAGCGCAAAGAGAGAAGACGCACCGCTATCCCGACCACTATCCCAACTGAAAATTTGAAGGGTATCGGCAGACTTAAGGGTATTTGGAGACTCAGGCGGCTGACTTTGCCAAGCCAGTTGTATTGTCTCTCGCAAAAAAGCCTCGTCAGTGGTGCGATCTACCAGCAAGGTAAATTGTTCGACCGGCACCCTATGAATCAGTGTATTAATTTCAAAAATGCAGCCCGCCCGTTGCCTTGAAAAGCTGCGCAAATCCAT
>JBCDAG010000294.1:0-9587 GCA_039186165.1 Cyanobacteria bacterium P01_F01_bin.53 | reverse complement strand
GGCGACGAGATTGACGAGGATGCCAGTCAAACGTCTCTGCGTGAGGCTGTGCTCTGGGCGAATGCGCAAGAGAGCGCGGTCACTGTCATCTTACCAAGCGGCCAGATCAACCTTGCTTCACGCGGCGATCCCGCGCCGACCGAAGGTGCGGCGTCCGTTAGCGATCTTGATATCTACGGTGACGTGACGCTTCGTGGTCAGACGGACGGCAGTTCATCAATCATGGTCTCCTTCGATGGCACCGGAAACACTGGGCCGATCTCGACATACGCGGGCGCCTTCCAAGTCCACGACGGCGCCGCATTAACTTTGCAAACGATGACGCTGGAGACCCAAAGCACCCTGAACCGAAGTGGGGGAGCAGTCTACAACCAAGGAGAGCTCACATTATCTGAGACCGAGGTTCGAGGCTTCAACATCACGGGGTCGCGGCTCGTAAACGACCGGATCGAACGGGTTGGTAAGATCAACCTGATCGGCGAGCAATCAAGCTCCCCGAATTTAGGTGGAGCGATCTTCAACGACGCGGGCTCCGTCGATATCAGCAGTTCCACGTTCAGCGAAAATGTAGCTGGTTTGGGCGGTGCGATCGCATCGGTCGGCGGCTTTGATGTCACCTTAGACTCCCACGAAGACTGGGACTACTATTTACGACTCGCCCAAGAGTGGGAATTTGCCGTCGTTAATGAGCCTCAAATTCTCTACCGCAAGTCAGCCAATTCTCTCTCATCACGGTTGCCCATTTTAGAAAAATATATTTTCATTCTGCACAACCGGGTGTTTGGCGAGATATCTCCTGAGCTAGAGTATTTAGAGGCCCATAGCAAAGCGAAAAAGTACGAGTTTTTAACGCAAATAGCACTCACCAACGTCTCTAGCTGGGCTAACTGCCTCTATGCGATGAGATCACTCACAAAGGCGATCGCACATTACCCCGCGATTTTGTTCACCCGCAGAATCCCAATTCTCATCACTAAACTCATCATCGCCATTGGCTGCACGCCTTTATTTGCGAACCAAGCGCTGATGTTTTTACTCTCGCTACGCGCGAAACAATACATGTCTAGGCCCGGTCAAGACATTCAGGCTGTTACGCCTTAAGTTTCTACAGATCAGCTCATTGATAATCTCATTGATATCAATGAGTTGAATCAATGAGCTGGCCTCAAATCTGATAACCAACAGCATGTAACCAACAACAAGTTATCAACAGGGTTGCTCCATCTTCTACACCTTCACTCTCTAAGTTCCTATGACATCCCCTAATAACACTATCCTCGTCACCGGTGGCGCTGGCTATATTGGCTCTCACACTGTGCTTGCGTTGCAACGCAAAGGATACAGCGTGATCATCCTGGATAATCTCATCTACGGTCACCGCGATTTGGTGGACAAGGTATTGGGGGTTGAGTTAGTGGTCGGGGATATCAATAACTACGCTCTCCTGTGTAATCTGTTCAAGACCCGAAACATCACCGCCGTTATCCACTTTGCTGCCTATGCCTACGTCGGAGAATCCTACCGTAATCCTGGCAAGTATTACCGCAACAATGTGGGCGCGACCTTGACCTTACTCGAGGCCATGAAAGATTCGGGCGTGGATAAAATTGTCTTTTCGTCCACCTGTGCCACCTACGGCGTGCCCGAAGAGAATCCCATCACCGAATCCCAACTGCAACGGCCCATCAATCCTTACGGCACCACTAAGCTCACTGTTGAAAAAATGCTCCAGGACTTTGATGCAGCCCATGGGATGAAGTCGGTGGCCTTCCGTTATTTCAATGCAGCGGGGGCCGATCCGCAAGGTCGATTGGGCGAAGACCACGCACCCGAAACTCATCTCATTCCGTTGGTGCTACTCACGGCCCTAGAAAAACGAGAAGCCATTAGCATTTTTGGCACGGACTATCCTACACCCGATGGCACCTGTATGCGTGACTATATCCACGTGAGCGATCTGGCAGATGCCCACATTTTAGGGTTAGAGTTTTTGCTGGAGGGCAACGACTCTGATGTCTTTAACCTAGGCAACTGCAATGGCTTTTCAGTAAGAGCAGTCATTGAAACAGCCCGCAAGGTGACAAACAAAGAGATTCCAGTCATTGAAAGCGCTCGCCGTCCTGGCGATCCACCGATTTTAGTCGGCTCTAGTAAGAAAGCCCAAAAGGTCCTCGGCTGGCAACCTCAGTATGCAGAACTAGAAACTATTCTGAAGCATGCCTGGCAGTGGCACCAAAAACGCCATGCGATAGAACGCGCTGCCATAGATCGAGCAGAATCCGTTTTGGCCAAGGCCGTTTCTTAGCCGCTAGCGGACACTTTCGATTAAGAACCGCGTCTTACTTAACGACGCCTTCACTAACAAGCTCCTTATACGCAAGCTCCTTTACGCAATCGTTCGCCATGATGTCTCTACCCCTACTGTTCAGCGGGAAACTATTCAGCGGGAAACCGTCCAGCAGGAAACAGCTCCTTCCACTACAGCGCATTCAGCACAGTACAACACTATTACGCCTACCGGTGTGCTGTGCTGCGTTACTCCTGGCTGGCACATCACCGGCACTGGCTAGGCTGCAAGAGGTTGAGCACAAAAACGACAACGTTAGCCATCCTTTTACTTCAGGGAACCTTGCTCAGAGCATCCCTAACCAGACTGGCCCTAACCAGACTGGTCTTGGCCAGGTTAGTCCATCGGCCCCTCAGGCAGCGCCCCTGAGCACTAGCTACATCTTAGGAACTGGCGACAAGCTGTATCTGGAAGTTTTTGGCTTGCCTGACCAAGCCGGAGAATTTCAGGTGCTGGGTGATGGCTCGGTGAGGCTACCCATGGTGGGGAAGGTCCCCGTACAAGGCCTGAGCTTAGAGGAGGCTCAAGTGGCGGTTACCCAGGCTTACGGCAACTACATTCATCAGCCCTTTGTTGATCTCAACTTAGTTAGCCGCAGACCCGTGAAAATTGCGATCGCAGGTGAAGTGAACCGACCCGGTGCCTACGCGATTGAAGAAACCGAAGACGACACCCCCATGACCGTCACCAAAGCTATTCAGTTGGCCGGAGGCATCACCCAAATGGCTAATATTCGACGGGTGCAGGTCGTACGTGGCCAAGGTATGCCAGGGGTTGTGCCGCAATCAGCCGATGTGGACCTATGGGCACTAATCCAATCAGGCGACTTACGGCAAGACATTCCTCTCCGAGATGGGGATACCGTTGTTGTGCCAGAAGCCACGTCCATCAGCGCAGCAGATGCCACCCGCGTGGCCACCGCTAACTTTTCCCCCGATAACATTACGGTGTATTTGGTCGGGCAGGTGGAAAACCCAGGGGCCATTGAACTGCCGCTTAATGTCCCTCTAAACCAAGCGATTTTGGCCTCTGGGGGCTTCACCAATCGCGCAGTAGAAGGTGAGGTAGAACTGGTTCGCGTGAACCCCAATGGCACGGTTGCCAAGCGAGACATTGACATCGACTTTGCACAAGATGTCAATGAGGACAACAATCCTATCCTCCAAAACAATGACACTATCGTCATTCGCGAGACCGGCCTTTCAGAATTCTCTGACCGCGCCGGGCAGGTATTCTCTCCCGCCTTCGGAATATTGAGATTCCTAGACTTCTTGTTCTAAGCCTATTCTTCCGATTCTGTTCTCTGGCGCTTTTCTCTGAGTCTAGTTTTCTAGATTCATGTCTCTAGATTGATTGCTCTTGGCGCATTGTTCTCAGCATATTTTTCTATTCAAATGAACAATGCTGTGTTCATTTGAATAGCCATAAAAAACCCCTCACCAAAAAGGTAAGGGGCAAGGCAAAAGCTGTACACGAAGTTAGACAGATTAGGAGAGATCCAGAAATAAGGAACGGCCTGTAGCATTAGCTACAAACGCGCTACTGCTATAGGTGACCTATGGCGCAATATAAGAAATTGGCGTAGGCTGCGATCGCCACCGCACCCAACACTACATAGGTCATGGAACCCTGCAATCCAAGCGGATGTGCCGCTAGGCTTGCAGTAACCACACGAGCAATGGCAGGGCTTTTGGTACGTCGCAACTGCACCAATCGCGTTGTCGTTTCTTTCATCAGGTAAGACATAAGAAAGCACTCCAATAGCTTGTATATAGTATTAAGCGCCTGAAAA
The DNA here is from genome assembly GCA_039186165.1 of Cyanobacteria bacterium P01_F01_bin.53. Lineage (GTDB taxonomy): Bacteria > Cyanobacteriota > Cyanobacteriia > Phormidesmidales > Phormidesmidaceae > Phormidesmis. The sequence goes on along the minus strand of JBCDAG010000294.1, from coordinate 5,448 downwards.
AAATAAATCTGTAGCGGTTGCCACCATTTACAACAAGTTTATATAGCCGGGGCCCAAAGGTGGTCCACAAACCACCTCCATGCAAGGTTTTTGGCCGTTAACAAGGGCTAAAAAAAGACCACAGCGTTTTCTTCTAGGGGTGACCAAAATTGTTGTGATAGATACAGAATTTCGTTGTTCTCTTTCAAGAGAAGGTCAAACTGAAAAGAAACAGCTGGGAAATTTACCGCTTAAAAGTAACCATTTAAAGAGCAACAGCAGCTCCTACACAGCCACAATCTCAACCTCAAAGGCAAAAAACACAAACCGCAGCTCACAAACTGCAACGCACAAACTGCACTAAAGCACTCAACCGGTGAGCTCACCCATCGGCTCACTGAGCGACTCACCCATCGGCTCACTGAACGGCTCACCAAGAATATCCATCATGATCGCCAGCGTTTGGCTCAGATGGCTTTGACCATTGGGCAATTGCGAAACTGGATCAATCGGGCCCGTCGCACCATTATGGGTAACCGGTCCTAATGAAATTAGCTGCACTCGCCCCTCGGCCTTGGCCAAATTCCAGTTAGACCACGCCATCAGCGGCCAGCGCTTAGGAAACATCATCGCCCCCATTTGGGCCAGCAAATCGCGATCGCCCTTCAGGTGATACAGCCGATCGATCAGTGCCACCCCCTTATCACCACTCAACACGCCCGATAGCGAAATCACATCAATCGGCACATCCAAGGCGTACTTAAGGTAGGTCACTGCCCCCAACGCCACCTGCGCCCCGCCGCTGTAGCCCAGTAGGGTAATGGGTGTACCAGGCCGGTAGCCCCGCTGCCGCAGGCTATTCAAAATGACCTGCGCCGTCCCCCGGTTGAACACTGGGCCGTAGCGATTATCGGTAGAGACTGCAACCTGAAAGGTATTGCGCAGGTTCACAAAAATATCCAACGGGCTGTTGGCATTCCAATTTTCCACCTTGTTTACCCAGCGCCAAAACCGGGAAAAAGGCCGCTGATCCGTCAGGGGGCGATTCAAGGCGGAATAGGCCATGATGTCTTGAATAAACACCATGTCAGGTGGGAGCGTGGCGGAGAACGTATCTAAAAAATTTTGCACCCGCACAGGGTAGTCAGCGCAGCTTTGGGAAATGCCATCTAAATAAACGATGTAACGACGCGGGGTCAGCGGAATGGAGCGATCGCTGGCCGAGAGCTGCGCGGGATTTTTTTGAGTGATGTGGGTTTCAATGCCATCGCCGTACCAACCGGCCCACCAGCCCAGCGCCTCAAAAGGCGAGAGCAACCCGGCTAGTAATAAGGCAATCAGGCCTACCCGAGCCAGATCAATGATCAGCTTAAGCAGCTTGCTATTAAACGCTAAATACCAATTCAACCACCGCTCATTCATCGGTGAGAGCAAGACAATGACACCCACTGCCAGCAAAACAACCGCACAGAGCTTAATTAGTCGACGACCCATACCCAGCCATTCACAGAGGAATTCAAGACACACCGAAACCCTCATTTTACAGCGGGGATGCACCTAGCCAAGCACTCAAACGGTCCCCAGCTCAATCGCTAGGGCCTTCTAGAGCGTTGCCCAACCTGAGACAGAGCCTGATCTTTGCGCGTGTTATCTCTACGTACACTATCTCTCCGGTTATCCCTGCGGCCAAAGAAAGCCCGCCGACCTGAGCGTTCTAGATCGGCCATTAGCTCAGGTCTTGCCCGCTGCGATCGCAATCCGGCATACAGTTCTTCGGCTAAGCGAATCCGATTGGTAATCAGCTCTTCCCCAGCCACCCAGTTCGTAATCCACTGCCCCAGCGAGGCCACGGGCTGGCCCACCGTCTTTTGCAGCAGCTGTAGGACCACCCAGCCCAAAGCGGCACTTTCAAACGCATCCCAGCGCCCCAGCGGTGTAATCGCCTCAATGCCCACCACCACCGCCAGCAGCGTCCAAATGGAGAGCAGTACAAATATCGCACTGCCAAAGTAGGGAAAAATCACGAAAATGCCCAGCATTAAAGGCGCGTAGCTAAAACCCAGGGTACGCAGCATCGCCGTAAAGGGCAGATGGCCCTCGAAGGTCAAATTCAAAATGGCCCAAGTGCTCAACGCCCAAAAGCCATACCCAATCACAAAAAACAGCGCCGAGATCACCAAGCTCATTACAAAGCGAACGGGGCGCACCTGATTGATAAACAGCACCACGATTTGACTGAGGGACTGTGAAATACCCGCGATAAAGACAATTGTCAGGGCCGCCAGCAAGCTATGGGGCTGGGTCTGAATGCTATGAAAGGTCTCAGAATTGAGTGCCAGTGCGCCAGTGACCGACGACCACAAATTATCAAACGCATCTACCCCCGCCTCTATCCTCGGCAGCTGCTGTAGACCCACAAGTTGCTCACTCAAAAACACTGAATTTAACGGGCTCCCTTTCAAGGTCCTTCTTCTAAGGGCCTTCACATCACAAACTGCCTCAGATCATAGGGGAGGTAACGGCTTATTAGCAAATATCAGGAGCAAATGTCAGGTGGCGCTCGGCAAACACCAGCATTTGTCGAGACATCTTTTCATAGAACGGATTGGCCGGTGCGTACTCTTCATGTCGAACGTCATCCACAATGGCTTGCTTGAGCACTACGCTGGAATGCGGCACTCCCGTCATCGCAAACAATTCAACAGCCTCGTTAGGATGATTGTCTACCAGGAGCTGCACGCCTCGGAACAAGGCTGAATCATCATCCCTCGCATGGGCGACAAAAGTAGGCTGGGCCAAATCACTGAACTTAAGATCGTGCTTATCGTAGTGTTCATTGATCTCTTGAACGACCTCGGCTAGCTGTGAGGCCCCCTCATAAAAGAGCACGGAGTACTTGTAGTCATTTTTGCCAATGCCAAAAAAGTCGTTGCTTTTACCGGCGGCTTGATCATCCAAAATCATCTCTAACTGTTCTCTCACCGTTTTTGCTAGCCACAATTGCTGGTCTCTCAATCGGGCTATCATCCGACCGGCCTCTGTTTGTAGTACCAGCTGTTCTACCGTGCCAATATCAAGCGCTGCTGAAAACAAGAACAATCCACCGGTAATGCTCTGAGGATCCTTGACCGCTTTGCGAACTGACAAGGCCCCACCGGTTGATAACCCACCGATAGAAACCTTTTTGCCCAATGCTTTGGCAAGGTCACACAGCGCATCTATGGTCTCGATCCAATCGGTGTGCTTAAGCTGATGAAAGGCACGGCCAGGGCGGCGGAGGCCATGGGCAGGCAACAAGGGCAACACCACATTAAAGCCAACACGGGCAAAGTCTTGAGCGATCGACTGCATGTAATAGGGAGAATCTGTCAGCCCATGAATAAGCACGATGACATTATCTGTTATAGTCCCATGGTGAAAAATTTGAGGACTGTTACCAGGACCGTCTCTCAAGAGAGCGGGAGAGGTGACGACCAGCCGAGTAAAGCCATTTTCTCCAGTTGTGCTGATAGTGGCATCTTCCCAGCGCCCAGAATAGTACGCAACGAATCGCTGTAGTGTTTGGGCAAAGTCCATAGTTTTGAGGCGGTGTTTGAGGCAGTGTTTTGAGGCAGTATTGGGGGCGGCCTGAGGTCTATTGATGTCTATATTGAGAAATATAGCTTGTATCTTAAATCTCTATGGTATTTGTAAGGGTCTTGTTCTTGCCAGGCGCAGAATTGAGGGTAAGAACGCTGAAGCCAGACACCATCATGCCTAAGACCCTGCTGACAGATGCCAGCCGCCGCCTAGAAAAGGCCGCTCGGTATGCCCCCATTTCAGAGGATGCCACGGAGCGGCTAAAGTTTCCGAAGGCCAGCCTGAAGGTGGCCATTCCGCTGCGGATGGACGATGGCTCACTGCGGGTATTTGAAGGGTATCGAGTGCGCTACGACGATACACGGGGGCCGACAAAAGGCGGGATTCGCTTTCACCCGAAGGTAACACTCGATGAGGTGCAGTCCCTGGCATTTTGGATGACCTTTAAGTGTGCGGCAGTGAATTTGCCCTTTGGCGGTGCAAAAGGGGGCATTACGCTGAATCCGAAGGAGCTCTCTAAGTTTGAGTTGGAGCGGTTAAGTCGGGGGTATATTGATGCGATCGCCCCTTTCATCGGCCCGGATTTGGACATTCCAGCCCCCGATGTGTACACCAACTCAATGATTATGGGCTGGATGATGGACCAGTACAGCATCATTCAGGGGAAGCGATCGCCTGCGGTGATCACGGGCAAACCCGTCAGCATGGGCGGCAGCTTAGGGCGCAGCACAGCGACAGGCACCGGTGCCTTTTTTGTGTTGCAAACGATGATGGCAAAGCACAACAAAGTTCCGTCAGAAACCACCGTGGCCGTACAAGGTTTTGGCAATGCGGGTAGCGTGATTGCTAGGCAGCTATTTGAAGCGGGCTACAAAGTGGTGGCGGTGAGTGACTCTAAAGGCGGCATTTACAACGGTGGCGGGCTCAACATCCCGGATGTTCAACAGTTTAAGGACACCAATCACACGATGAAGGCCGTGTACTGCCATGACAGCGTATGCAGCATTGTTGAACACGATACGCTCACCAATGAAGAGATTCTCTCTTTAGATGTGGACATTCTAATTCCCGCTGCCTTAGAGAATCAAATCACCCGTGAGAATGCTGATAGCATACAGGCTAAATATATTTTTGAGGTGGCCAATGGCCCGGTAACGGCGGATGCGGATGAGATTTTAGAGAAAAAAGGTATCGCCCTTTTCCCCGACATCCTCGTCAATGCGGGCGGGGTGATGGTGAGCCATTTTGAGTGGGTGCAAAACCGGAGCGGGCTGTATTGGCGACAAGATAAGGTGGAGGAGGAATTGCGATCGCGCATCACCGAAGAAGCCGAAACCATTTGGCAAATAGCGAAGAAAGACACCGTCTCCTTTAGAACTGCCGCCTACATACACGCCCTTAGCCGACTAGGTGAAGCATTGAACGATCGAGGGACTCGCGCTTATTACAATAGCTAACGCATGCTGTACGCCCCATGTACCGACCATTAAAACGCTATAGTTTAGGCAGACTAGTCCCTTTTTTTGATGTCATTTTGTTGATGCGATGATTGCTCAAGTACCAGCTCAAAGTTTTCAGGGCGAGATGACGCCGGAGGAGTACCTGGCGTTTGAAGCAAAGAGCCCGGTTAAGCATGAGTACATTGATGGCAAAGTCTATGCGATGTCTGGGACGACGGACAGCCACAACACGCTTTCACTCAATGCCGCAATTGCCTTGAGATCTCACTTAAGAGGCTCTGGCTGTGATGTTTATACTCCAGACGACTCAGGGTTGAACTAATTTAGGCGTCATGATGAAATTGAGTGAGCCCGCTCAAAGAGTGTCTCCATCATGCTCCATTTAGAGTTCAGCGAAGCCGATATTACGGCGCTTGACTACGAACGCTAT